>BLLU01000027.1 GCA_011959105.1 Lachnospiraceae bacterium
GCACGCTCTTCAATATAGTCTTTCAAAGGTAATCCCCTCAGAACACTTTTATACAATGTGTGAGGGCTTTCTGGAAGTTATGCGCGGCGGCCCATTTTTGCATTGCGCAAACATAAGACGGGGTGGTAAAATAAATTGAAACCCATTATTTGACAAACAGGGGGAGGCTGACCTATGGAAAAACAGATTTTTACCAACGATGTGATTTTGTCCTGGCTGCAATACTATTCCAAGAACACCGCCATTGATCTGGAGCATGTGAAGATCATCGACATCACCAGGAAAAACAAGAATGTGATCCCCGCCGTAGAGGCGCACAAGACCACTCTGGTGTTTACCAACGCCGGCATGGACGACATCTTTTACCGGCTGTGGAATGCGGGCCTGGGAGAGTGCGAGGTCTGGTACAATGAAGGTTCCGAACCCAGCGGTCAGATTCTGCACAGTCAGATCAGGGATATGATCGACAGGGGCATCAACGCCTCCGCGGGTATGCTGATTGTAAATCGAAACGCCCGCAATACGGCTAAGATCGGCCTGAGCAACGAGCTGCTGCAGCGGGGTTCCATCCAGTATGTGGGCAGCGAGATCCGGGCTATCATACTGAACAAAATGGCTGTGGCTCCCCAGGACGACCTGGTAGTGATCGGAGGCGAGAGTATTGCCATCGAAGCGGCGCTGATTGCCGCAGAGGGCTCCGTCACCGCCGTGGAATACAGCCAGGCCGACCGGGCCACTCTGGAAGACAATGTGGCACATTTTGACCTGCACAATGTAAAAATCATCGACCATGTGGACAGCGAGAGTATAAAAGACTGCCCTGTGCCCTCCCTGGTATTTCTGGTGGCCTCCGCCAGCACCGATCAGGAACTGGCGTATCTGATCGGCATCAATCCCAACATTAATGTGGTCATCTACACCCTGGACTTCAAGACTGCCGCCGGGCTGCCCGCTGCCCTGAACGCTCTGGGCCTGGAGGATGTGGACACGATTCAGGTATCTGTGTCCAAGCTGGGCAGCAACCACACCTTCAAGACCGACCCGGCTCCCTGGATTATCACTGCCAGAACGCGTGAAAACAAATAAATGCCGCCGGACTGGAATCTGTCGAAGTACTATGACATCCGCGCACCTGAATCAGCGAACCGATTTCTGCTCACAGACCTGAATCAACGAGCCGGATTTTGCGTCATCATCCAAATCAGCAAGCCGGGCTTTACTCACACAATCGAATCAGCGAGCCGGATTTTGCGTCATCATCCAAATCAGCAAACCGGGCCTTGTGCCCTCCTCACATCAGGCGCTGGCTGCGGCCTGCGCCTGACGCACCGCCAGAATATCCTCTATATGGACCCCAAACACCGCCGCCAGCACCAGCAGATTATCCACTGTGGGCAAAGCGGTGCCATGCTGCCATTTGTAAATGGCCTGGGGCGTAGCAAAGCCAAAAATCTCCTGCAAATCCCGCACGGTCATCCCCCTGGCATCCCGCAGCCTGATGATGTTCTGTCCTGTTGCCACCATGTCGATGGCGGGTATCTGTCTCATTTCAAACCTCCCTCAATTCATCCTTCCCACAGGCCTGCTGCTGTGGTTACAGGTATTTTACAACAATAAAAAGCCGCCTATCTCATACAAGATAAGCGGCGGTCTGTTCCTGCGTCTGTTCCGGGCTTTAGCCCGTAGCTTTAGCCCGTAGCTTCAGCCTCTGGCATCAACCCTTGGCCATAGCCTCAGCCCCTGTCCAGGACCTGTAATCTTAGCCCATACCCTTGGGCTGCAGCCCCGGCCTTCAGTTCCTGCCCGGTTCTGACTTCACACCCTGTCCGGGTTCTCATAGGGCCAATCTCGGCATCCGTTTTCGCTCCATCCTGTAAAAGCATAGCATATGAAAGCGCTGAAATCGTATCAGTGCCTCAAGTTGTTTCGGTTTCTTATATCCTGCTGTTATGCTTCTACCTGACATGGCTTTTCCTTTCCGACCCGGCCTTCACGCGGATCATCTTTTATATTCTGCATCTACTATAACACAGCCGGGCAGATTTGTCATTATACCGGAAGTATAATTTTGGTTCTGTTGGCACAGACGCGGAACTCCCCTATCTGCCCATGGGACCCGCATTCTTTACTCCACTTTAAGCTGACTCACGGCGGCTTCCATCTGTCTGGCCTTCTCTTCCAGCTGCTCCACGGTAATCTTCAGTTCCTCCACATACTCCTTCTGACGCTTGGCAATGCCGTCTACCTGCACAGAGTTGGCACTGGTCTGCTCCGACACCGCAGAAATATTGGTGATGGCGCTGACTGCCCCCTTCTTGGACTCCTCGATCCGGGCCATGCCCGCCGTCATGCGGGAAAGGTTCTCCGACATCATTTTCACCCGCTCATTGACTTTTTGGAAGGCATCCTGGGTCTTTTCCAGAGAATCGTTCTGAGAGGTGACAATCACACCGGCCTGATGCACCGCATCCACCATCTGCCCTGTCTGGGCCTGAATCTGCTGTACGATTCCGCCGATCTGCTTCGCCGCATTCAGGGACTGATCCGCCAGCTTGCGGATCTCCTCTGCCACCACGGCGAATCCCCGCCCGGCATCTCCGGCCCGGGCTGCCTCAATGGAAGCGTTCAGGGACAGCAGATTGGTCTGGGAGGCAATCTCGTCAATCACTTCCGCGATATTGCCGATGGACTGCGTCTGATTGTTCAAGGACAGAATATCCTGCCGGATTGTGCCGGTGATTTCCTCCGTAGCCCTGGACTTTTCACTCAGATCCCCAATGACCTCCATACCGTCCGTGATGGTCCTGTTGGCGTCCTCTGATATTCTGCTGATCTCATCCGTATATTCGTATACGGTTCTGATCTGATCCGACAACGCATTGATCTGAACCACACAGTCCTGAGCATCCTCCGCCTGCAGAGACACCCCCCTGTCAATCTCATCAATGGCCCCCAGGATTCTGTCGCTGGATTCCATCAGCTGCTGGGTGCTGCTTCCCACCTGTCCGGAGGTCTGCTGCACCGTCCACACCACGCTCTGCACTTCCTGAATCAGGGCTTTCATGCTGGTAATCATATGAGACAGGCTTCGGGCGATCTGACCGAACTCGTCTTTTCTCTTAAGAGTCACCTGCGCCGTAAAATCTCCCCTGGATACCTTGTCCAGGGGCCTGGTGATCTCTGTCACGCCTCTGCTTAGCGTTCCGGACAGGAAGATGCACATCGCAACGGCAATCACCAGCGCTACCAACACCATGAGATATGTAATGGTCTGTATGCTGCCCGTATTCCCCAGGAACTGGCTGGTAGGCACCAGCGTGATCAGCATGGCTCCGGTGGAACCGATGCGGGAGTAAGCAAACACATAGGGCCTGCCCTGAAAGCGGATTTCCCTGTAGCCATCGGCCGCCTCTGCCTCAATCGCCTGCCGGTAAGCCTCCATCTGGCTGAATGACGGCGCTTCCTCCTGCGTCCCGCCGCCGCAGTATACCGTCTCATTTCCGTCCGGAGCCACAAACGCGGCATAACTGCCCTCACCGTTGTCCAGTTCTGCCAGGGCATTGTAGACGGTGCTCTTGTCAATGTCCACAACCAGGATCATATTGGTTTTCATGTTCACCTTGCGCCACATGCTGATGGCATAATCGGAACTGTTGAACTTGTCATCCTCCTGATACACGGCCTGCTCCAGAAAAGGATGCCTGCCCAGATACCCCCACTTGTCCGAGGATGCGTCGATCTGCTGCCCCTCCGCAGAGGCGATAAATTCCTCATAGGTTCCCAGGCCCAGCGTCACGGGCGTGGTGGTCAGCCCCGTGGCCACATCGCTGATCAGATACACATGATATACAAAATCGGATATGCTTTTCAAGCTCAAAATTTTGGAACTCACCTCACCCTTGGCAGTGGTCTGCTCCTTGGTCAGGGCAGAGACATCCAGCTTGGGATTGAGATAATAGGCGGCGCACTCCTCCATGGAGATAATCTCCAGCATCTGGTTGTCTACCTGCTGCAGCCCCAACTCCAGATAGCTCCCCTTGGCGGAGACCGTCTCTGTCATGGAGGCTTTCACCTCCTGGCTTACCACACTCTTGGCCACCGAATAGGAGACCGTTCCCACCAGGAAAATCATGATGATCAGGATCACAAAAGCCCCTATCATCTTTACCATCAGGCTGTTAGGGGAAATCCTGTGTCCGGCGGTTCTGCCTGTCCCCGCCCCCTTTTCCCCTGGGGCCGAAATTTCTCCTGCAGACTTGGACGCCTTTGGTACCTTGGACGCTCTCGGCGGCTTGGGCGCTCTTGCTGCTTCAGGCGCTTTCGGTGCTCCAGGCAGCTTGGTTTTTTTCGGCGCCTTTCCCTGCTGCTTGTCAATAGGCTTCTCTTTTGCTTTTCCCATAATGATTCCCCCGTTGCTTTGGTCAAATGGCTGCGTTTTGCGCAATTTGCACTCTGGTAAACTTCCGATAAGCCGACACCGATTCCGCCCTGCCGCTTTCCCGTCGGGCCGCGTTGCGATCAGGAAACGTTTCTACTGCAAAGTCTCCTTTTCCCGCTTTGCCCATGAAAAATCATCCTGCAGAATTTTACAGGGTATAAAGATGTGAGCATACTGGATTGGTAAATATTAAGTTCAGTTTACCATCCCGGCAAAAGTATGTCAATGAAAAAGGCTGTTTTTTTCTCAAATTTAGTTTATTTTTTGTTACATTTTACTCTTGCTTTTACTCATCTATTTACCCAACAATTTACTCTCATTTTTAACTAACTGACCACATTGAAAAGGAGCCTTCACACAGCGCCTTTTTTGCTTGTATTTGCCTGATATACATAGTATTATAACTTCTATAAAGAGTCGGAAACGTTTTTACCGTCGATTCCGGAAGGGCGTCCCACTGGAATCATCTGAACCGTACATCCAAAAAATATGCCAAACGAAAACAGGAGGAATCATCATGAGCAATCAAACTGCCTGGCTGGACAAAGCCGTATTCTACGAGATCTACCCCCAATCCTTTTGTGATACCAATGCCGACGGCATCGGGGACATTCCCGGCATTATCGGAAAGCTGGACTATATCAGGGACCTGGGCTGCACCGCCCTCTGGCTTAACCCCTGTTTCCTTTCCCCCTTTGGAGACGCGGGCTACGATGTGGAAGACTATTACACGGTGGCTCCCAGGTACGGCACCAACGAGGACCTGGCCAATCTGTTCCGGGAAGCCCATAAACGGGACATGCATGTGCTGCTGGACCTGGTTCCGGGTCATACGGCAGTGACCCATCCCTGGTTCCGGGAATCCATGAAAGCAGAAAAGAATGCGTATTCGGACCGCTATATCTGGACGGATAGTATCTGGGAGGAGCCCCAGGGCATGGGCTGCATCCGGGGAATATCCTCCCGGGACGGTTCCTGCGCCGTGAACTTCTTCTCCCACCAGCCCTCTCTCAACTACGGTTTCTACAGGCCCGACCCGGACTGCAAATGGCAGCAGCCCATGGACGGCGAGGGGCCCATGGCCACCCGGGAAACACTCAAAGACATTATGAGTTTCTGGCTGAAAATGGGCTGTGACGGCTTCCGGGTGGATATGGCAGGCTCCCTGGTAAAGCAGGATGAAGAATGTAAGGGAACCATCGCCCTGTGGCAGGATATCCGTCAGTTCCTGGACAGTGAATTCCCCGGAGCCGTCATGGTCTCCGAGTGGGGAGAACCCGACAAATCCCTGGTAGCCGGTTTCCACATGGATTTCCTGCTGCATTTCGGCCCCTCTCACTACAACGATCTGTTCCGCTGCGACGAACCCTATTTTTCCAGAAGGGGCAGGGGCAGCGCCAGGGAATTTGTGGCCGCTTACCGGGAAAATTATGCGAAAGTGGGCGGAAAAGGACTCATCTGTATCCCCTCCGGGAACCATGATATGGACAGACTGGCCCGCCGCCTGGATCAGGAAGAGATGAAGATTGCCTTCGCCTTTCTGCTCTCCATGCCCGGCGCGCCCTTTATCTACTATGGAGATGAAATCGGGATGCGCTATGTGGAGAACCTGGTCTCCGTGGAAGGCGGATATGGCAGGACCGGCTCCCGCAGCCCCATGCAGTGGAACAAAGGAGTGAACGCCGGTTTTTCCGCCGCCGCCAAAGAGAAACTTTATATTCCCCAGGATGAGAGCGGGGATCGCCCCGACGCGGAGAGCCAGTCCGCAGATCCCTGTTCCCTGCGAAGCGAAATCAAGCGGCTTATGGCGCTGCGTCAGAAGCATCCCGCGCTGCAGAACAAAGGGGATATCACTTTCGTCTCCGACGGATATCCCCTGGTCTATAAACGGTCTTACGGCGGTCAGAGCATCACAGTAGTGATTCACCCCGCCGATGAAAAAGCGGCCGTACCCGACGTGGGCGGCTCCATCCTGTACAAGCTGGGCGCAGCCCTGCGTCTGGAAGGAGGCACGCTCCATATGGACGGCCCCGCCGCTGTCTTTATTGAGAAATAAAAACGGCCCCTCACTTCATCTCGTTGGCCATCTGATACAGATGGCAGTAAATTCCGTCCAACTCCATCAGCTGCTCATGGCTGCCCTCCTCGGTGATCCCCTCCTCGGTGAGCACCAGGATGCGGTCACTGTTGCGTATGGTGGAGAGGCGGTGGGCCACCGTCAGCGTGGTGCGTCCCTCGGACAGCGCCGCCAGAGACTTGGCCACCTCGTACTCGCTCTCGTTATCCAGCGCCGATGTGGCCTCGTCCAGAATAATGATGGGCGCGTCTTTCAGAAACATGCGGGCGATGCTGATCCGCTGTTTCTGTCCGCCGGAGAGTTTCACCCCCCGCTCACCGATATAAGTGTCGTAGCCGTCCTTGAGGCCCATGATAAATTCATGGGCTCCGGCTCTGCGGGCAGCCTCCTCCACTTCCTGCCGGGAAGCCTCCATCCGTCCGTACACAATGTTCTCATAGACCGTGCCGGAAAACAGATATACTTCCTGCTGTACCACCCCGATACTGCGGCGCAGGCTCTTCAGCGTCAGCCCTTTGATATTTTTCCCGTCCAGATAAATCTCGCCTCCGGTCACATCATAGAACCGGGGAATCAGATTGCACAGCGTGGTCTTGCCGCCTCCGGAGGGACCCACCAGGGCCACCTTCTCCCCGGGCCTGATACGCAGGTTCAGATTGCGGAATACCTGATTGTGGTCATCGGGATACTCAAAACTTACATTCTCAAACACAATGTCGCCCTGGGGGGCCTTCAAGTCCACGGCTCCCGGCTCATCAAAGATATCAATATCCGCGTCCATGATCTCCAAAAAGCGCTCAATCCCCGTCATGCCCCGCTGGAACTGCTCGGCAAATTCAATAATCCGTCGCACCGTGGCAATGAAGGTGGACACATACATCACATAGGCCACCAGATCGCTGGGCCGGATGGTTCCCCGAATCACGAAAAGCCCGCCTGCCACGATGGTCACCAGATACATCAGACCGTCAAAAAGCCTGGTGGAACACTGAAAAAGTCCCATGTAGCGGTAACTGCGCTTTTTGATCTGATAAAATTTTCGGTTGTCCTGCTCAAACTTTTCGTTCTCCACATGTTCGTTGGCGAAGGCCTTCACCACCTTCTGCCCCAGCAGACTGTCCTCGATCCGGGCGTTCAGTTCTCCCACCTGCTGCCGCTGCTGGCGGAACAACGCCCGCAGCCGGAAATTGATCCTGCTGCACACCACCACCATCACTGGAATGACGCAAAAGATAAACAGCGTCAAAGGTACATTGATGGTACACAGAATGATAAAGGAAGCTGCCCCCTTGATCCCGGCGATAAAGAATTCCTCCGGGCAGTGATGGGCAAACTCCGTCACATCAAACAAATCGTTGGTGATGCGCCCCATGATCTGCCCCACCTTGGTGTTGTTATAATAGGAGTTGGACAGCTTCTGCAAATGCCCGTAGGCGTCCCGGCGCATATCCGTCTCTATATCCACCCCCATCACATGACCGGTATAGGCCATATAATAGTAAGCCGCCGCGTCAATCAGCCGCAGTGTCAGGTACAAAAGCCCCAGTCCTCCCACGGTGCGCACCGTCAGCATCGCCAGGTCCTCCATGGCCTGGTTGGTGATATGCCGGATAATCAGCGGCAGCACGATCTCGCAGATGGTGGTCAGGGCCGCGCAGAACAGGTCCAGACAGAGCACTTTCACATGGGGTTTATAGTAGGGCATAAACCGTTTAATCAGTACCGATGATTTATATTTTCTTTTCTCCATTTTCATCCTCTCCCTAAGTGCAGACTTTCTCCCCAGGTTGTTTTCAGGCCGCCGCCTGGGCCTCCTGCTTCAGCAGCACCGCCAGTTTCTTCTGCATGAATGAGATCACCGGCCCCAGGAAAAACGCCACTCCCAGCGTCACGATACCCACATCCCCTCCCAGTGCGAATCCCGCCGCCATAAAAGAGATATCCCAGATCATGCGGATGGCCTTGAAGGGAATCTTTTTGCATTTATGGGAGATGATAAAAGGCATGGCGTCATAGGGGGAAGAACCCAGTCCCGCCGTCATATAGGTGGAGGCTCCCAGAATAAATACGATCAGCACCGGAACCAGCAGCCCCCAGCGCACCGGCTGGGAAGCGAAAAAGCCCTGGGGCAGCACACTGTCCCAAATCCATCCGAAGAAATCCGATATGTACCCCAGAAACACCATATTGCCGATGGTGCCGAATCCGATATAACTCATGTCAAACCGCAGCACAAAGACAAATGTCACCAGATGGCACAGCAGCTGGGCCGTGCCAAAGCTGATGGGCAGGTAGTTGATCACCCCCTGGGTCAGGCAGGAACAGGGATCCGTACCCAGCGCCAGCCGGATCAGCAGGGACAGACCAAAACCCTGTACTGTCACCCCGGTTATCATCATCGCCAGCCGCGTCCAGAATTTCGGCGGCCTGGCAAAACAGGTCATTTTCATAATAGTCCTCCTTGTACTTCTCTCTCCGGGCCTTTGCAGTCTGCGCCCGCTTTCATTATACCCCGGGCTATTCCGTTTCACAATACGTATTTTAACAGAAGTCTGCCGAAAAGAAATGTCCTGCTAAAGGATTTTGTGCAGAAAGAATACTTGAAACGCCCATACACTTGTGATAAAATCCCTTATACCAAAGTTCCCGCTGTTCCCAGGACTGTATCCCGGGAAAACGGTTCCTGATAAGAAATTCACCATATGAAATATGCAAAAAAGGATAACCGATATGACACCACTATCATCAAAAAGACTGTTTCTATTTGATATTGACGGAACCATCGCAGTAGGGGATACACTGTATCCGGGCACGCGCGATCTGCTGGACTATATTCGGTCCGTGGGCGGCGCCGCCTACTATATCACCAACAACTCCACCCGGAGCAATGGGGATTATGTAAAAAAATTTCGGGAAGTTTTTGACTTGGAGACCAACGAGAGCCAGTTTGTCACATCCGGGTATATGACCCTGCGCCATCTGCAGGAGCATCATTCCGGGGATAAAATCTATGTGCTTGGCACAGCCTCCTATATCGCCGAGCTGCGTAAAAACGGACTGCATGTGACCGAAGAAGCACAGGAGGATGCCGCCTGCGCCGTGGTGGCATATGACAGCGAGCTTACCTACGAAAAACTGGTCAAAGCCTGCCGGCTGCTGTCCCTCACGGACATCCCTTTTTATGGCACCAACCCGGACCTGTGCTGCCCCATAGACTTCGGCTTTATCCCGGACTGCGGTTCCATCTGTCAGATGATCACCGCCTCCACCGGCAAAGCCCCCCGCTACCTGGGCAAACCCAATCCCCAGGTGGTGGCCCTTTGTCAGGCAGACAGCGGATATACGGCAGAACAGACCCTGGTGGTGGGAGACCGGCTCTACACGGATATCGCCTGCGGACTGAACGCAGGGGTGGACACCTGTGTCCTTTACACAGGAGAGGCCACCCCCGAAGAGGTGGCCCGCACCCAATATAAACCTGCTTACGCCTTTGCTGATGTACAGAAGCTGCTGGAAGCCTGCCGTGGATGAAAAAATATGCTGTCCGGGGGTAAGATCCCCGGTTTAGTCTGTTAATATCCCAGCCTCTGCAGCACGTCCTGGGCCTTTTCATTGCCCTGCTCCGCCGCCTTGGTAAACCACTCCACAGCCTCGGGCACATCCTGAGATACCCCCAGCCCCTTGAGATACATGACTCCCATCATATACTGGGCGCTGGAATTGCCCTGGGCCGCCGCCTTGCCATACCACTTCACGGCCTGTTTGTAATTCATTTCCACACCCCGTCCGTTTTTGTAGCAGACTCCAAGATTAAACTGGGCGTCCGTATGCCCCTGGGCGGCGGCTTTTTTGTACCATGTCACAGCCTTTTCTTCGTCCTGTTCCACACCTTCCCCTTTTTCCAGACAATAGCCCAGGCTGAACTGCGCATTGACATTGCCCTGTTTCGCGGCTTTTCTATACCATTTTACTCCCTGGGCGTCGTCTGCCTCCACGCCGATGCCGTTCCGATAGCAGACTCCCAGGCAGTACTGCGCGGAAGCGTCTCCCTGTTTGGCGGCTTCCGTATACCACCTGACCGCTTCTGTATCGTCCTCTTCCACACCCCGCCCGCTGTAATAGCATTCCGCCAGAATGAACTGGGCATCCACATCCCCCTGCAGGGCCGCCTCGGTATACCACCGAACCGCCTCGGCAAGATCCTGTTTCACCCCTTTTCCCTTATCATAGCAATACCCCAGACCAAACTGAGCGCCGGCATGACCCTGCTGAGCCGCTTTGCCGTACCACTGCACTACCTGGGCATCGTCCTGCTCCACCCCCTGGCCATGCTCATAACAGACGGCCAGGGCAAACTGAGCCAGGGCATGACCCTGCTCCGCCGCCAGAGCATACCACCGGGCCGCTTTTTCCTCATCCTCTTCCACGCCGCTGCCATTTTCATAATAATATCCCAGGTTGTGCTGGGCAGGGGCATACCCCTGCTCCGCCGCTTTCTCACACCACAGGGCTGCTTTCTCCTCATCCAGTTCCACCCCATTGCCCTGATCATACAGCACGGACAGATTGTATTGGGCCTTGGCGTCTCCCTGCTCCGCCGCCAAGGCATACCACTGGGCCGCTTTGCCATAGTCCTGCTCCACACCTGTTCCCTGTTCACAGTTGACCCCCATATTGTACTGGGCAACAGCCAATCCCTCCAGAGCCGCCTTCTCACACAGCCGGGCTGACTGAACGCTGTCCCGAGCCACTCCCTCTCCCTTGTCGTACAGATCGGACAGGGCAAGCAGGGCATCCGCATCCCCCTGGCCGGCCGCTTTCTCAAACCACTGCAGGGCTTTGGCATAATCCTGTTTCACTCCCTGGCCGTCCTTATAGATCATACCCAGACTATACTGGGCGTCCAGATCTCCAAGCAGGGCTGCTTTTTCATACCACTCGAAAGATTTCTTATAGTCCTGCTCCACTCCCGTCCCGTGGCTGTAGCAATAACCCATATGATACATGGCTCCCCTATTGCACATCTCAGCGGACTCTTTATATAATTCTACCGCTATGGCATAGTCCTGCTCCACGCCGTTCCCATAGTAATAGCAGGTTCCCAGATTAGATATGGCATAGGGAGAGTTTTTCTCCGCAGCCTCCTCAAAATATTTCACCGCCCGGTGGTAGTCCTGCGTAACTCCCTGACCATTATAATAACAGCCTCCCAGCGCGCACAGCGCGTCCTCGTCTCCCTGGGCGGCAGATCTTTCATACCATTCTATGGCCTTGCCGTAATCCCGTTCCACTCCCACACCGTTGGCATAGCACTGGCCCAGGCAGTACTGGGCGCATTCATGGCCCTGCCGGGCCGCAGCCTCATACCATTTCACCGCCTCTGCCGTATCTATGGGAACGCCCTTACCATGTTCATAGCAGATCGCCAGGTTCTGCTGGGCATCCGCATCGCCCCCCTCCGCGCCTTTTATGTACCAGTACACGGCTTTCTCCCAATTCTGTTCCACCCCCTGGCCCTCGTCGTAGCAATATCCCAGGCTGCGCTGTGCAGCTGCGTTCCCCTGGGCCGCCGACTTTTCAAACCATGCCACTGCGGTGGTAAAATCCTTGGGGGCATAGACACCCCACTTGTAGCAGTTCCCCATCATATCCTGTGCCAGCGCATAACCCGACTCTGCGGAGATTCGGCATTTCTCCACGTCAAACCCATGGTCCTCCCACGTCAGATCATACTTGATGACATCGTTTTCCCCAGCCATTTCCATACTCCTCCTTCTCAAGCTCAGATCCTGTATATCCCTGCTTCCATCCCGTTCATTTATAGTTTCCGTCCGGGTTTTAACGCCCTGCCGCCTGGTAAAACCGACACTGCAGATACCGGCAGGCTGTCCGGGCTGCAGGCATGATTTCATTATACCCAATCCACCTGTCTATGGCAAGTCATGTCTGTGCCATGCCCTGGTGGCCCTTGCGCTGCTTTAACCAATGCCATATGCTGTTGCCTTTTCCCGATACCGTATGCTACTATCTTTCTCCGATGCCGCATACTACTGCCTTTCCCCGATGCCACATGTTGTCTCTCTGTCAGTTTTCCGCTTTTACAGAACCCCTTCCAGCACCCGCAGAACATTGGCGTAAAATATCTTGTCAAGCTGCCTCTCGGTAAATCCGCTTTGCTTCAGCGCCTCCCAAAGTTTTCCCATGGACTGTGCGCCGGGCAGAGCCTGGTTGGTGTCGATGCCGTCAAAATCAGAGCCCAGCCCCAGGCAGTCTTCCCCGCCCACCCGGAGGATATGCCGGGCATGGGCCGTCACATCCTCCAGTCTGCCGGGATTTTTCTCCCCCTCCGGCACAGTGCGCAGGAAATCCGCGCAGAAATTCAGTCCCATAACGCCGCCCCGCTCCGCCAGGGTGCGGATCATTTCGTCTGTCAGGTTCCGCACGCAGGGACACACCGCCCGGGCGTTGGAATGACTGGCCACAAAGGGCCTGCCACAAACCTCCGCCACATCCCAGAATCCCTTGTCCGAAAGATGGGAGACATCCACCAGCATACCCAGTTCCCCCATTCTGGCCACAAAGTCCCTGCCCCTGTCTGTCAGACCATGCAAGGTATCCGGCAAGAACAGGGATGGATACCCCTGCCGGATATCCAGGGCATTGATATTGGGATGGCCCAGTTCATTGGGAAAGTTCCAGGTCAGGGTCAGCATCCTCACCCCCATGTCATACAACTCCTCCAGGCGATCCAAACTGCCGCCGCAGACCCCGCCTTCCTCCACGGTGAGCAATGCCCCCACCTTCCCCGTCCGGCGGCATTGTTCCAGGTCTTTGGCGCTTTCCACCGATTGCAGCAGCTTCCCGCAGCATTCCAATTCCTGCCGGTAAACCCGATGCAGCTCCCGCACCTCCTCCCAGGCCAGATCTGGTCGGGACACGGACGGCTGTTCTCCCTGCTCCCGAAGAGCCCCGCAGCCCCGAAGGCTCACAAACAGGGCAAAGCACTGGAGCAGATAGCCGCTGTCTTTAAGCCGCCGGGCATCTATGTGCAGAGTATTTTCCTCCAGACGGCAGGCTTCGCCCTCCAGAGCCCGCCGATGACGGATCTCACTGATGGTGTCACAGTGCATGTCAGTAATCATTTTGCTCCTCCTATTTTAGTTCCGCATATTCCCTTCTACCACACGGTACCCATGATCCGTATGCAGCCGCTTCGTCGTCTGCATACGGATCAGTGTGCTATCCGGGAATATGCTGTTTTTTAGTTCCGCATATTCCCTTCTACCACACGGTACCCATGTAGAGAATCTAAAGTGGAGGATGCCTTTCCGGCATCCCCCACTTTGTTATATCATATGCTCTTTATGCCTGGGATATCTCTTACTTCTCCTTATTCCGCACCGAGAAATCCACTCCCGTCTCGGAGGGAACTTCCTCGTCAAAGACATAGTCCTTGCCCGGAAGAACGGCATTCATAAAGATACCCACCAAAGCGCCCACTGCCAAGCCGGACAGCTTGATGGTGGCGCTGCCAACACTGAAGGCTATGGCGCCTGCGCTGCTGTAGGCAATACCGATGGACAACACCAGAATCAACGCCGCGATCAGGACATTGCGGGTCTTGCCGAAATCCACCTTGGTCTCCACAATATTCCGCACTCCCACGGCGGAGATCATGCCGTACAGCACCAGGGATACGCCGCCCACTGTGGCGGTGGGCATACAGCCGATCACGGCTGCGAACTTGGGGCTGAAGGAGAACAGGATGGCAAAGCAGGCGGCCAGCCTGATTACCAGAGGGTCAAACACCCTGGTAAGGGACAGCACCCCCGTGTTCTCCCCATAAGTGGTATTGGCAGGCCCGCCGAACAGAGAGGCCAATATGGTAGCCAGACCGTCGCCCAGCAGCGTGCGGTGCAGGCCGGGATCCTTGATAAAGTTCCTGCCCACTGTGGAGGAAATGGCGGATACATCGCCGATATGCTCCACCATGGTGGCCAGCGCGATGGGCATGATGGTAACCAGAGAAGTAACCAGCATCTCCCCGTTCCCGTTGCCCAGGACAGAGAATACCGTCTCATTCCAGTGGATGGGCAGCCCCACCCATTGGGCGTTCTGAAGAGGTGTAAAGTCTACCCGTCCCAGCACTGCCGCCAACAGATAGGAACCCACCACACCAATGATAATGGGAACGATCTTGATCATGCCTTTTCCCCAGATATTACAGATGATCACCAGCAGAATGGCTGTGAGGGCGATGAGCCAGTCGGATCCGCAGCTGTTGATAGCGGAAGGGGACAGCGTCAGGCCGATGGCAATGATAATGGGTCCGGTGACGATGGGCGGGAAGAACTTCATCACCCGGCCCGTGCCAAAAAGTTTAATCAACAGCGCCAGCAGCAAATACAGAAGACCTGAGCAGGCCACTCCAAAGCAGGCGTAGGGCAGCAGTTCCTTGTTGGGCTGGCCCTCCATCATGGGGGCAATGGCCATATAGCCGCCCAGGAACGCGAATGAAGATCCCAGGAAAGCAGGCACCTTCCCCTTGGTCAGCAGATGAAACAGCAATGTGCCCAGGCCCGCGAACAGCAATGTGGTGGACACGTCCAGTCCGGTCAGCATGGGCACCAGAATCGTGGAACCGAACATGGCGAACATGTGTTGGATGCCCAGGATCAGTACCTTGGGTGTTCCCAGGCTTTTGGCGTCATAGATGTCACTCTTGCCCAGTGTGTTAGTTTTGTCACTCATTTTTTCCCTCCCTATTATAGTTCCGCATCTCCCCTCCAAGCACACATATCGATCAGTGCGCTTTCCGGGGATATGCTGTTATCGAGTTCCGCATTTTGTTTCCTGCAAAAAAGGCCGCTTGGTGAGCAAACTCCCTCGCAGCCCTTTACAGTGCATGTCTGTTTATCTTGTCCATTATAGCCCAGCCTACGCCTTCAGTCAAGTAAAACCGCATTGTCCTTCAAAAATTCTTCCCACAGGCTGATATACTTCGCTTTCAGGTGCACCCCATCAAAAGTGTAATCCTTCACCAGTGCGCCGTCCTCATCACATACCGCCTGATTTACATCCAGGTAAAATATCTTTTCCCCGTCCGCCAGCAGACTCAGGGCCGCATTGCGGGCTTCAATCCCCTCGTTGTTGATATAGTCACCCTTGTCGGATCTGGCCTTGGTTACTTTCAGGATTCCCTGGATGTAAATGATGGCTTGAGGCTGCAGCTCCTGCAGACGGGCGATCACTTCCCCATAGGTCTGCGCGAAACTCTCCGGCGTACCGCCTCCCATCTCATTGATGCCCATCATAATATATATCTTGTTGAAGCTCTGATGCTGCAAAGCCTCGTCCACCGTGATCTTCTCCTGCTGCCCCGGCATTTCCACGATTTCCGATTTAAAGATCTTGTAGATTGTCATGCCCGTGGATGCGTAGAAAGTCGCCACATCACCCAGGCTGCCGTATTGGCCCAGGCCCACGGTGCGGGAATCCCCCAAAAACAGAGCGTCGGAAAAATAGTCGCTTTCCACCCTTCCCATACGGATTTCCGGCTCAGGTTCGGGTTCCGGCTCCGCAGGCATCTGTTCAGCGCCGGACTCCTCCGGGACAGGCGGTTCCTGATAGCCTGTGTCGGGTATCCCCGGAGCATCCGCTCCCTCCTGGGATTCCGGTGACTGATCCCCGGCCTGGCCTGGCTCCCCTCCCTGGGACAAATCCTCCTCCGGCAGGGCTTCCCCCGGCGTAGTCGTCGGATTCGTCCCATCCTGCAGCAGTTCCCAATCTCCCTCCGGTTTCTCACCTCCCATCGGGTTCATGTTCTCCCAGCGGATGGTCTTCAGCAGATCCTCATCTATTTTGAAATAAAGTACGCCCGTAATCACAAGCGTGATCAAAAAGGCCCATCTCTTCCACCACTTCAAGATTATCCTCCACCTTTGTCCCTCATTAAAATCTTATGTCCGGCAATGCCAAAATGTCCTCTGTGTGTCAATACACTAGAAATTTAAGTATAGGAACGGATTTTCCCCCTGTAGCAGGATCCTGTGTATGCAGAACCAGAAAGAGGCTGCCAACAGAAACATACCCACCCAGCGCTTCTCCAGTTTCTGGTACGCCCAGTGCACCAGCGGCGTGCCGGCCACCATGCCCGCACCCAGCAGCAGACCATAGTTGGTCAGGGCCTGCTGCCAGTCCCCCACATGTACCGCTACCCCGCTGCCCAGTCCGAACATTCTGCTTAAGTACACGCAAAGCTGATCCAGATCTGTGATGGCAAAACACATCCAGGTCACCGGGATCACCGCCAGCAGATACAGATGGCAGATCATGGGAACTTTAGTTTTGGCAGACCCCTGCGCGTTGCTCCCGTCTTTCCTTCGGGTTTGTTCCCTGCCGCGGATGTCTTCTTCCTCTGCATCCAGATCTTCGAAGCCCTCTTCGCTCCACATGCTGCTCCGGGCTTCACTCTGTCTCTGAAACCGGGCTCTCCGGCCTCTGGCCCTGGGGGAGACGCGCCCTCCGTCTCTGTCGTCCCTCTGTTCCATATCTCTCCCGCCGGTGATCCGATTCCACAGCTGTCCCACCTGCCTCTCCAGAATAATCAGCAGGCAGATCCCCATACCCCATATCAGGAAGTTGGCGGTAGTACCATGCCACAGGGAAGTCAGCAGCCACACCGCCAGCAGATTGCAGATCGTCCTGCCCTCGCCTCTGCGGCTGCCCCCCAAGGGAATGTATACATACTTGCAGAACCAATTCCCCAGCGACATATGCCATCTGCGGTAAAACTCCCTCACCGAAGACGCCATATAGGGTTGGCGGAAGTTCTCCGGCAGCTTAAAGCCCACCATGCGGCCCAGCCCCTGGGCCATCACGGAATATCCCACAAAGTCAAAGTACAGCTGCAGTGAGTAGGCCACGGCAGCGATCCAGGCCAGAGGCGTGGAAATGCTCTCGAAGCCAGTAACCTGCACCTCCTGCCACAGCAGCGCCAGCCGGTCCGCCAGCAGCACCTTCCCGCACAGCCCCAGGATGAACAGTTTCAGCCCGTCCTGCAGACACTCGGCATCACAGCGGCGTCGGCGCAGCTGCCTCCGAATATCCTGATAGCTTGTGATGGGCCCCATGACCAGCTTGGGAAACATCATGACATATACCGCAAAGTCGATAAACTTCTCCTCCGCCTCAATCTCTCCCCGGTACACGTCTATCAGATAGGAAGCCATCTGGAAGGTGTAGAAACTGATGCCCAGGGGAAGCAGCGTCCCCCCCTGATAATATTTAAATAAAATTAAAATGCCGATGTTCACTGCCAGCGCAGCTATCAGCCCGCTTCTCCTGTTGATTACCCTGGCCAGCATGTAATTGGCGGCAGTGGACACTGCCAGAAGCCCCAGCCACCGCAGATCCCCATATGCGTAAAAAACCATGCTTCCCAGCATTAAAACTGCGTTTTTCAGCTTCTGGGGGACTGCCATATAGATCAGGATAAAAATCGGGAGAAAGTACAACAAGAATTCAATACTGCTGAATACCAAGACGACCACATCTCTCACGTAATTTTTATAGTAAAATTGTAGCCCGTATTTCTACAAAATACAAGAAAATTAATCTTAAATTTTCATTTCTTTTCTTCACATCTCCGCAACATCTATGTTAAGAATTGTTGCCAATTTTGCAAAAATGATTTACACTGGTATTAAAACACGGAAAAGGATGGTGTCAGTCTATGAAAGAACAGCTTTATACCATACCGCTGAACGATGCCATGGACGCCCGGGATGAGTGCCCCTTCTGCTTTATCGAGCGGGCGGTGGAGCGGGATGTAATGGATTTTTGTCTGGGCAACAGCAGCTCCTACATGGAAGCCGATATCCGGGAAGCCACGGACAAAGCGGGGTTCTGCCGTATGCATTTTAAAAAAATGTTTGACTATGGCAATACCCTGGGCAACGCCTGGATCCTCAAAACCCACTATCAGCGGACCATCAAGGAAATGAAGCAGCAGTTCGCCTCCTTCACCCCGGGTAAAGTCTCCCTGAAAGACAAGCTGCGGGGCAATACCGAAGGCAACGGCATCAGCATGTGGGTCTCCCGCAGGAACCAGTCCTGCTATATCTGTGACCATTTCAGGGACAATTATTCCCGCTATATGGACACTTTCTTCCATATGTACAGCCGGGACGACGCGTTCCGGGAAAAGATGGAAAACAGCAAGGGTTTCTGCCTCAGCCATTTCGGAGATCTGTGCAGCGCCGCAGACCAGCGCCTCTCTGACAGGGAACTGAAAGAGTTTTACGACAAATTGCTGCCCCTGATGGAACGCAACATGGAGCGTCTGTATGAAGATGTGGCCTGGATGGTGGAAAAATTTGACTATCAGAACAAAGACGCGGACTGGAAAAATTCGCGGGATGCCATACAGCGGGGCATGCAGAAACTAAAGGGGGGATATCCCGCCGATCCGCCCCAAAAGATGAACAAATAAAAAGTCACTTTTTGACCATCTGCTCCAGCATGTCTATGTACTCCAGGGCCTCGGTGTACAGCATTTCCGGCTGAAAGGAAGCGTCCAGGAAGCGCTGGTGCATCAGGCCCTGGAGGGTGTAGTGCAGCATTCGTTCCAGTTTGGGGCCATCCGCTCCGGCGGGCAGGGCTTCATAGTCGATCTGGCTCTGGATCCGCCCATACGCCGCTTCCAGGCTCTCCCGCTTCTGCTCCGTGGCCAGCAGGGCCTCGCTCACATCCTCCTGCATACAGCGGTTCAGAAACTGCTGCATATAGGGATAACCCTTCATGGCCTGCATCCGGGCCAGTTCGACGGCCCGGCACACGGCGAACAGATCCCGCTCCTGCGCCGGCACCCTGGCCCCCAATTCCAGAATCATATACCTGACGCTGTAGTCGTATGCAAAAGTATATACCCCCAGCTTGCTGGTGAAATAGTGGAACAGCAGTCCCTTGCTGATACCCGCCTCCCGGACGATCTCATCGGTGCTGGCATGGCGGTAGCCCTGCAGGGCAAACACCTTCAGGGCGGCGTTGATCATTCTATCCTGTTTATCCTTTTTCAGGTCAAAAAATTTCCCGTTCATCTTTATCTTCCCATATCGTTCTTTGAGAGAATATTTTAGCACAGCCCCGATGCGCATGCAAGATCATACCAATGTTTTCCACTGTGCTCCACCGAAAGTTTTTATAAACTTTTTATACATATTCCCTTTTCAATTCCGCAAAATAGTATTAAAATAACTAGTATAAATCAGACGCAATTTGAAAGGAGTAATCCCATGGCTAAAAAATTTGGTAAATTCTTACTATTTACTGCCGCCGCAGGCACTGTCGCCGCCGTGGCCTACCACTACCTGACCAAAAAAGAGGTGGTACCCGCCGCCGAAGAAGACGACGATTATGACAACTTCAGCGATGATCTGGAGGAGGAGACCCCTGCCCGCAACTATGTGTCTCTGGCCAGAGAAGCCTCTGAAAAAGCCGTGGAGAAGGCGGGCGCAGTGGCCGGCACTGTAGTGCAGAAGGTGGGCGACGCCATGAATACCCTCTCCGAGAAGTTCTCCGGCGCGGAAGAACATTTCACCACCCTGTCCCAGAGCATCTCGGACGCGGAAGAGAAAGTGGAGAAGAACGTGGAAGAGTTCTTTGACGAGGAGGAGGCAGCGGAGGAGGATTCTATTGAAGAAGCCCCTGCCCAGGAAGACTCCAAAGAAGCATAACGTTTTTACAGCCAGGCCTGCCGCAGAAGCGTCAGGCCTTTTTTGATTTCTTCCGATTCCAGCCCTCCGTATCCCAGAAGTACCGTATGGTCCTGCTGTCCCGCCTCTTTTCCCACCAGACTTTCCGACAGGCCATAGACCCTGACGCCCAGAGCCTGGGCCACAGAAACCAGGCTCTTCTCCTTCTGCCCCTTTCTGCCCGTGAGCAGAAGGTGCAATCCCGCATTTTCCCCCGTGATCTGAAAATCTTCCCGAAAGTCTGTTAATCCCTCCAGCAGCAAATCATGCTTTTCCTTATAACATTTCCTCATTTTGTTCAAATAGCGCTCAAAATACCCCTCCCCCATAAATACCTCCAGCACTTTCTGATCTACCCTGGACACCGTGGCCGAATAAAAATAGCACTGCTGTCGGTAGCGCTCCAGCAGTTCCCGGGGCAGCACCATATAGCTGACGCGGATAGCCGGGGCTATGGATTTACTGAAAGTGCCGATATAGATCACCCGTCCCTGGGTGTCCGAGGCCTGGAGGGCGGGGATGGGCTTTCCCCTGTAACGGAACTCGCTGTCATAATCATCCTCGATCAGATAACGCCCCGGTGCCTCGTTGGCCCATTTCAGCAGTTCCAGCCGCCTCCCGATGGGCATCAGCACCCCTGTGGGATACTGATGGGAAGGCATCACATAAGCTGCCGTCACATCACTTTGACGCAGGCCCGCCACAGTCATGCCGGCCTGGTCCATATCCACCGTGGTAATCTCATAGGCAAAGGAGCGGAAGATCTGGTACGCCCTCTTGTAGGTGGGGTTCTCCATGGCGATCCGTACCTGCCGCCCCAAAATTTTCTCCAGTAAAAGGAGCAAATAATCATTTCCGGCCCCCACGATGATCTGCTGCGGAGAGCAGTTCACTCCCCGGGAGGAATGCAGATATCTGCCGATGGTCTCCCGCAGGCTGTACTCTCCCTGGGGATCCCCCTGGGCAAACAGACCGGCGCTGCCCTCGCCCAGCACACTCCTGTTGATCTTGCGCCACACACTGAAAGGGAACCGGGACATATCCGTGGCCGAAGGAGAAAAATCCACGGCATAACAGGCCCCGGCATCTGCCTCCGGCGCCGCCTTTCCCCCGTCCCCGGCGTCCAGCCGGTACAATTCTTCCATCCGGCACACAAAATACCCCTTGTAAGGGCGGGAGGCAATATAACCCTCCGATAAGAGTTGGTCATAGGCCAGCATGGCGGTGCTGCGGGAGACCTGCAGATATTCCGCCAGAGAACGGGTAGAGGGAAGCCGCTCCCCCGGGCGCAGCTTCCCCTCTCTGATTTCTCTCCTGACATATTCATAGATCTGCTCGTACAGGCATTTTCCGCTGCCTGTACGAAACTCTACGGTCAAATCAAACATCCCTTAATTTCCCAGTTCTTTTCTCTTGGCCACGATCATTTCTTTCAGGTCTCTGGCCTTGTCCTTAACCCGGTTGTTGGCCATGGAAGCCAGCAGCCTGGACACATATTGAGAGGACATATCCAGTTCGCCCACCTCGTAGGCCAGCGCTGCCGTCAGGTAATCCATGGTGTATTCGTCCATGCCGCACATGGGATACCGCTCTGATTTCTGGGCTTCCACAAAGCCCTTGAAAGCATTCTCCAGATATTCCGTCTCCTGCTGCGTCAATTCTTCCCTCTGCTGGGGCAGAAGCTGTCGCCTGCTCTCCAGTTCCTCCCGGTATCCCCGCAGCAGCCACGCCGACTTCAGGCAGATATATGCCTTCTCACTGTTCTTGGCCTTCTTAACCATGGCGCAGACCAACGCGATCTTATACCTCTCTATGGCCTCCTCGTAGGTATAGTAATCCTCCGAGTGGGGCTGCAGCTTCACCTTGTTGCTGATCTGCTCCTTGATCAAATGGATCTGGCCTGCGGTCAGGGCCGTAAAATAACGGGTCAGCGCCGCGTATTTGCAGTGCGGACACAGTTCTACATCATATTTGGTGGCGTCAATCCCCACATAGCGGGGCCGCAGATCCAGGTCCATGGACACCAGTTTGGCCTTGCCGGTTTTCATAACCCGGGAAGAAAAGGTTTTGTCGCACACAGGGCAGGTATAGGATTTCTCATAGATAAAATCCTTCTCCTCCGGCTGGGCCGGCTCTGCCGCGGCCTGCTCCGCTTTCTCCTCCTCGGCAAACAAATCGCTGTCTTCCAGTTCTCCAAGTCCCAAATTCTTAAGTCCAGAAAAAATTCCCATGATTCTTAATCCTCTTTCTCCATAATCCGATTGGTTTTACGTTCCGTTTACCATGCCTCTCCCTGACGGGTCCTCCGCCCTGCCCTACCTGGGCAGTACAAAAGAACTCTTCAGAGAAACGATCCTGTTAAATACCGGATTTTCCCGGGTGGAATCTTTCGGGTCCACACAGAAGAAACCCTGCCGTACAAACTGGAACCGCTGATATGCCTGAGCCCCCGCAAAAGCCGGTTCCAGATAGCCCTGCCGCACCGTCAGGGAATCAGGATTTAAATACAGTTCCCCGTTTTGGTCATAAATAGAACCCTGCTCGTCCGCCTTCTGCTCGTCAATCAGGTTCTCATACAGACGGATCTGAGCCGGTATGGCCGACCGGGCCGCCACCCAATGGATGGTGCCTTTCACCTTCCGCCCGTCCGGGCTGTTGCCTCCCCTGGACGCCGGATCATAGGTGCAGTGTACCGTGGTGACATTACCCGCCTCGTCCTTCTCGCATCCCGTGCAGGTCACGAAGTAGGCGTTCATCAGACGCACCTCGTTGCCCGGGAACATGCGGAAATATTTCCTGGGGGGTTCTTCCATGAAATCCTCCCGCTCGATATACAACTCCCGGCCGAAAGGAACCTCACGGCTTCCCAGGCTCTCGTTCTCCGGATTATTGGCCACGGGCAGCATTTCCGTCTGTTCCTCCGGGTAGTTGTCGATTACCAGTTTCACCGGATCCAGCACCGCCATATACCGGGGCGCCTGAGCCTTCAGGTCCTCCCGGATACAGTACTCCAGCGCTGCGTAATCCGCCACCGAGTGGGCCTTGGACACGCCGCACATCTCCACAAACCTGCGGATGGACTGGGGGGTGAAGCCCCGGCGGCGCAGCGCCGCGATGGACACCAGTCTGGGGTCGTCCCAGCCGTCCACCTTGCCCTCCAGCACCAGTTTCTTGATATACCGCTTGCCTGTGACCACGTTCTTCAGGTACATTTTGGCCTGCTCGATCTGTTTGGGGGGATGGGGGTATTCCAGTTCCCTTACCACCCAGTCATACAGGGGCCTGTGATCTTCGAATTCCAGGGTGCAGATGGAATGGGTGATACCCTCTATGGCGTCCTCGATGGGATGTGCAAAGTCATACATGGGATAGATACACCAGGTGTCCCCTGTATTGTGGTGGCTCATATGGGCCACCCGGTAAATCACGGGATCCCGCATATTGATGTTGGGGGAAGCCATGTCGATGCGGGCCCGGAGCACTTTCTCTCCGTCCCCGTACTTTCCCTCCTTCATCTCCTCAAAGAGTTTTAGATTCTCCTCCACGCTGCGGCTGCTGTAGGGGTCCTCCCGGCCCGGCTCGGTAAAGCTGCCCCGGTACTCCTTGATCTGATCCGCCGTCAGGTCGGATACATAGGCCCTGCCCTTTTGAATCAGCTTCACCGCCGCTTCATACATCTGCCCAAAATAGTCGGAGGCAAAGAACAGTCTGTCCTCCCAGTCCGCCCCCAGCCACTGCACATCCGCCTTGATGGATTCCACGAACTCAATATCTTCCTTGGTGGGGTTGGTATCGTCAAAGCGCATGTTGAATTTGCCGCCGTACTGCTGCGCCAGAAGATAATTGGTCAGTATGGCCTTAGCGTGGCCGATGTGCAGATAGCCGTTGGGTTCCGGGGGAAAACGGGTATGCACCGTGTCATACACGCCCTCTGCCAGATCCCTGTCGATGATCTGCTCAATGAAGTTCCGGGAGACCTTTTCCTCTGGGGCCTCCCCGGCTGTGATATTCTCCAGTTCACTCATAGTCTAAATATCCTTTCCCGTCCGTGACCTATTGTTTTTATCATAACATACCCGGCTGTAAGTTTCAATCAAATTCCTCACTTCGCCAGAGATTCATCCTGAAGCCGGTCTATTTCTGTCATACATTCCTCCACCGTGGCACCGTTTAACAACTGCCGCACCACCAGGCAGATATTTCCCCACTGCTCCATCTTCATCCCCGCATTGGAGCCGAGGACATACACATTTTCCTGAATTTTATCGTTCAGCGGCCTGAGCGCGGGAACACAGTCCACCTCCACGTTTTTGGAGGGGGAAATCACCCGGTTGGTCTCCGCATATACCTGCAGCGCCTCGTCGGAAAGGATCACATCCAAAACCTCCATGGCATCCTCTCCATGTTCCGCGTTGACGCCCACGCCGTATCCCGTCATGGGCATCACCGGCATCTGTCCCCGGCTGCTGGGAAAGCCGATAACCAGCAGGTTGAAATCCGTTTTGCCATAAGCGGTCTCCGTGTTGGCCGCGCCCCAGTATGCCATGACAATGGGGGTATTCTGGGCCAGAAAATCCTCTCTCTCCCCCTCGATGGCCTCGCTCACATAGGCCTTTTCCGCATCAATATAACCGCAGTCAATCATCTCCTGCAGAAATTCGAATCCCGGACGCAGATAGTCACTGTACCTGCTCTCCCCGCTGTTCAGCGCCGCGATCTCCGCTTCCGTATTCCCGCCGTTATACAGATCCGCATATGCCTGGGCCAGGACAAAGGTCTCCAGCCACCAGCGGTTGGCCCCCACCGGGGTCTCGATCCCGTTTTCCTTAAATACCCTGCAGCACTCCAGAAATTCCTCCGGCGTCTCCGGCAGTTGCAGACTGTATTTGTCAAACAGGTCCTTATTGATAAACAGGCCGTAAGCCACCACTTCCTGGGGGATCGCCACCAGCTTCCCGTTCACCGTATTGGCCGTCCTGACCACATCCCGCAGATTCTCCGCGCATGCCAGCCCCGACAGATCCCTCAGCTTCCCCTCCTCCCCCAGCGTCTGGATGACATCGGGATTCAGCAGATATAAGTCGTCCATGTCATTGCGCCCCCGGTCCAGCGCCACCTGGTCATAGGTTTTGTCCTGATAATTCTCCGCCGTGTAGGTGATATATCCCACGGTGAGCCCCAGCTTTTCCTCCGCCATGACAATGGTCTTGTCCGCGGCGCTCCTGGCTGTGTTCTCCGCGTTGGGATCCGTTTTTTCCATGGGACTGAACAGATTCACCACCTTATGATTCCCCTCCCGGGAAGCCACCAGATTCAGGTCCGCTCCGCCATTTCCTCCGCAGGCCGCCAGGGCCAGGACCATCGCCCCTGCCAGGCAGACAGCTCTTCGCCTTATACCATAAATTCCCTTACTCTTTTTCATATTCTCCCTTACCTTAACTCTGCGCGACATGCTCTATGCCGCTTATTGTTTCCCCTCTTTGCGGACATACTGCCGTATCACTTTTTTAAGCATTCCCATATCTATGGGCTTCGCCAGATGAACATTCATACCGGCTTTCAGCGCCTCCCGCTCATCCTCCGCAAAGGCGTTGGCCGTCATGGCGATAATGGGGATCTCCGCCGCGTCCCTGCGTCCCAGCGCCCTGATGGCTCTGGTGGCGTCGTAGCCGTTCATCACCGGCATCTGTACATCCATCAGGATGGCGTCAAACTCACCCTCCCCGGACTCTTCGAAGCGCTCCAGCACCAGCTTGCCGTTCTCGGCCAGTACGCAGACTGCACCCTCCAGGGTCAGAATTTCCGTCAGGATTTCCGCGTTAATCTCATTGTCCTCCGCAGCCAGGAAGCGCAGTCCCTCCAGGCTGCCCTCCTCATCGGTCTGGGCTTCCCCCATCTTTCCTGCGCCGCCCGCCTGTATCTCCGCCACCTTTTCTTTCAGCGCGGATAAAAAGAACGGCTTTGTCAGAACGCCGGTATATCCCAGCCGAAGCACTTCCTCCATGGAGTCCGGGCCTTCTGCGCCCTGGGCCGTCATAAGCAGAAGAGGCGCCGTCTCCGGAAGGGCCTTCCTGATCTCTTCCACCGTCCGGATGTCTCCCATGTCCGGAGCGTCCAAATCCAGCAGTACCATATGGTAACTTCCTTTTGAGCCGTCTTCCCGCAGCATGCTCAGAGCTCCTTCGCCGCAGGCCACAATATCCACCGAGATGCCCAAGTCGCTTACAAGGTTTTGAATGGTATTGCAGTCCTGCATGTTCCCGTCCACTGCCAGTATCCGGGATATGCCGCTTTTTTCCCAAAACAGCCTATCCGCCTGTCCTTCAGGTATGCGGAACTCCAGATCCACCTGGAACAGGCTCCCCTGATCCACTTCGCTGGTTACCTCGATGGTTCCGCCCATCAATTCCACAATATTCTTGGTGATGGCCATTCCGAGCCCGGTACCCTGGACCTTGTTGGTGGTGCTGTTCTCCGCTCTGGTGAACGCGTCAAAAATCGTCTTGAGATATTCCCGGGTCATCCCATACCCATCGTCCTCCACCTCGATCCGAATATGTTCAAACTGGCTGGAGCGCTGTTTCAGTCCGATGATGCGAAACCAGATATTTCCGCCCTCCGGCGTGTACTTGACAGCGTTGGAAAGTAGATTAATCAGGATCTGGTTGATTCTGGTCTCATCGCCTATCAGATACTCATGCCGGATATCCTTCACTGTCACATGGAATTTCTGGGACCTGGCAGCAGCCATGGGACGGATGATGGCGTCCACGGAGGATACCAGGTCATTGAGCGTAAACTCCTCCAGATTGAGCACCACTTTCCCGCTCTCGATTTTGGATACATCCAGAATATCGTTGATCAGGCTCAGCAGATGCTGTCCGGAGGCCGTGATCTTTCTGGTATAGGCCCGCACTTTATCCGGATTGTCCGCATCCCTGGCCAGAAGAGTGGTGAATCCCAGCACCGCGTTCATGGGCGTGCGGATATCATGGGACATATTTGAGAGGAACATGGTCTTGGAATTGCTGGCCAGTTGGGCAGCCTGCAGCGCCTCCGCCAGCTGTTTGTTGTGCAGTTCCCTCTCTGCCTCCCGCTCCTTTCTGACTTTATTCTGCTGTCTTTGGTTGAAATAATACAGAACACAGCACAGAAAGAACGCCACCAGCATCACCGTCACCACGATCAAAATATTTTGATTGACGGTTTTTCCCTCCTGCTGGATGGCCTCGACGGGCACATAGCCGATGAGGTAGATGTTGCCTCCGTTCACGGTCCACATATAATTCAAAGCGCTTTTTCCCCGGATGTCATGGTAAAACATAATGTTTTCCCCATTCCGCACGCATTCTTCCACCTGGGCCCTAAGCGCCTCCTCCCGGATATCGTTGGCCCGGTAATAATCCTCCAGATTGACATGCCCCGCGCTGCGCTCTCCCATACCCTTGGGCTTGAGCACAAATCTTTCCGTCTTGGCGTCCATAATATAGAGCATGGCGCGGTTGTCATAAAAGCTGTTGGGCAGCGACCTGTCCAGAGAATCGTAAGTGTACTCCACATAGAGCGTGCCGATCTCCCTGTCCCCTTTTACCACGGGGCATCTGATGGAATATGCCCATGTGCCCATATAATTCAGATAGGAACTGGAAATATCCAGTCCGTCTATGGTCCCGCCGGAAGAAAAGTCCAGCTCGTCCTCGGAAAATGTCTCTCCTGTGCTGGAAATCCCCACCGTCTCCCCCGTCAGGATCAGCGCGGTCTTCACCATGGTCTGGTTCTTCTGGTAAGAGCGGATATACTCCTCCGGATCTTCGCATCTGGCAATCTCCTGTGCCATCAGCTTTTGAAACTCCGCATCCTTATTCAATATGGCTTCTATGGTGCATTGTATCAGATCCAGGCTTTCATTCAGGTTCTGAATGGCCGCTTCTGACATTTCCCTGGTGGTTCTCCGCGCCACCAGGATAACAATAACACCCAGGATGCAAAATACTGTTATGATAGGAAGAAACAAAGGAAACCCTTTGTCCATCCTGCCAATTTTCCGCTTCCTTTTCATCCACATTCTCCAACTCACCTTATTCCTGCACCATATATATTATACCCATTTCTATCAATTTGTGAGGCGGGCCCGGCGCCCCGGCAGGGATGCCGCTCCTATGCCAGTTCCTCATAATTTTCTCCCAACTGCTTGTGCCTGATGATAAAGATATTTTGAGGGTTATCGCAATAGGCCGCCAGATAATCCCCGGGAACCCCCAGCATATAACCGTCCTCGTCCCACAGTGGAAACAGTTTTACACCTTTTTCCAACTCCTTCACATAGACCTGCAGATTGGCATTGGGACGGCAGGACCTGGCGTAATCCTGTATGTGAAAAGTGGTGTTTTTGGCATGGTTCTTGATGGTAGGTTCATAGGAAGTCACGGCCTTCCAGTCATATTTTTCCTCCAGAAGGTCATAATAGGGTTCAAACTGGCTGCGGCTGGTCTGTATGATATCTCCGTCATCCTCCAACACCAGGTAAGTTCCCTCCGTCACGCTCAGCGTCACATCCCCTTCCTGGGTACGGAGAATGGCGCTCCTGCCGATGCCCTCAATGGCATCCACCTGCACATACCCCATCAGGTCGGGACGTTTGCGGTACCGCTTAAGCCCCGTCAGGTCCATTTGGTAGTCCCGGGCGTCAATCACCAGAAACTCCGCGAAATATTCGTTCATCCGATTGTTGAAATAGGCATCGGCATGAAGGGAATTGTATTTCTCTCCATACAGTCTCTGGCTGATATACCCGCCTGCCTTCTCTGCGTGTCCGCCGCCGGAACCGATGCCCTCCGTCAGGTATGCCGCCAGTTCGTTGGCATTGACCTCCCGGATACAGCTGCGCACGGAAATCTTGTAGCCGTCCCCCACCTCATTGTACACCAGGCATACATCAATCTCGTCCACCTGCAGCAGGAAATCACTGATCAGCCCCAGAATATTGGGATCGCAGGGCTGGGAATGAATCACGGCAAAACGGTACTCATCATTGTAGCTGTAGCGGATCATGGCAATGCCCGCAATCATAAGTTCCTCCAGGGACAGATTGGAATTGCGGAACATGGTGAGCAGGCGCTTGTTGGTATTCAGCGTCTCCCACATGTCCATATCCCGGGGATTGTGCATCTCTGACAACTGGTTGGTGTCCGTATACAGCCCATAGTACAGCGCCGTGCCCAGCACCACATTCCCTTCCACCGGATAGCCCTCCTCCTGCAGCATGGTCCACACCAGCGTGCAGCAGCTCCCCAGATCGGACTGGATGCGGCTCATTCCCATCTTGTCAATTTCCATACGGTGATGGTCGATCACCGCCACGTTCTCCGCATCGAACCTGGTCACATTGCCCGCCCCATACTGACAGTCCACAGTGATCAGCAAGCCCGGGAGGGGCGGATGCCCCTCCCGCTCCACATACTCTATGGGCAGCTTCAGCTTGTCGCACATCATGCGCAGATTGGCTTTCTGTATCCGTGAAAAACCGCTGTAAATCATTCGGACCTGTTTGCCTTTGTCCCGAAAGTAACAGTACAGACCATAGGCAGACCCCAACGCGTCCGCATCGGGGTTGTCGTGGCATTGTATGGTGATAGGGTCGTATTGTACTAAGTCTGCCAGTCTCATTTTATGTTTTTCTCCTCATGCCGGTATCCAATGCCATGTCTGCCGGAAAATCAGTGGTGGAACAGGCGGATGCCGGTAAACACCATGGCCATTTCATATTTGTCACAGCACTCGATCACCAGGTCGTCCCGCACGGAACCGCCGGGCTGGGCAATATATTTTACGCCGCTCTTATGCGCCCGCTCAATGTTGTCCGAAAAGGGGAAAAACGCATCGGATCCCAAGGTCACGTCCCGGTTCCCGTCCAGCCAGGCTCTCTTTTCCTCGGCCGTAAATACCGGGGGCTTTGTCTTGAAAATCTTCTGCCAGGCCCCCTCCGCCAGCACGTCCATGTACTCCTCACCGATGTATAAATCAATGGCATTGTCCCTGTCGGCTCTGCCGATGCTGTCCAGGAAATCCAGTCCCAGCACCTGGGGAGCCTGACGCAGATACCAGTTGTCCGCCTTGCTGCCTGCCAGCCTGGTACAATGGATACGGGACTGCTGCCCGGCGCCGATGCCGATGGCCTGTCCCCCTTTCACATAGCATACGGAGTTGGACTGGGTATATTTTAAAGTGATCAGCGCAATCTTCATGTCGATCAGCGCCTCCTGGGGAATTTCCCGGTTCCTGGTCACAAAATTGGACAGCAGGTCGCCGTCTATATCCAATTCGTTCCTGCCCTGCTCAAAGGTGATGCCATATACCTGCTTTTTTTCCAGGGGAGCAGGCTGATAGGAGGGGTCAATCTGAATCACATTGTAGTTCCCCTTCTTCTTGGCCTTCAGGATCTCCAGCGCCTCCGGGGTATAGCCGGGGGCTATGACGCCGTCGGACACCTCCCGCTTGATGAGACGGGCCGTGTCCCCGTCGCACTCATCGGACAGGGCGATAAAGTCCCCGAAAGAAGACATTCTGTCAGCGCCTCTGGCACGGGCATAGGCGCAGGCCAGGGGAGACAGTTCTCCCAGATCGTCCACCCAGTAGATCCTGGCCAGGGTCTCGGTCAGGGGCAGGCCCACCGCCGCCCCCGCCGGGGATACATGCTTGAAGGAAGTAGCCGCGGGCAGGCCGGTGGCCTCCTTCAGTTCTTTCACCAACTGCCAGCCGTTGAAGGCATCCAGGAAATTGATATAACCAGGCTTGCCGTTCAGGACGGTCACAGGCAGTTCGCTGCCGTCTTCCATATAAATACGGGAAGGTTTCTGGTTGGGGTTGCAGCCATATTTCAGTTCGATCTCGTTCATACGCATCTTCTCCTATTTTAGTTCCGCATATTCCCTACAAGCGCACACCTCCTGTGATCCATACATTGGCGCTTTCGCGCCCCTGCATGGATCAAGTACGCTTTCCGGGAATATGCTGTTTTTTAGTTCCGCATATTCCTATTATTTATTTTTATTAAGAATCCGGGTTTCGTATTCCCCTGTGGCAATGTCGATATAGCGCACAAACAGGGATACTTTGTTCTCCTCATTCAAACTGCTCCACAGCATGTCCGTAAATCCGTCTATGCTGTCCATCATCTCCACCGATTTGGGCTCACCCTCAAAGCTGGGCAGGGGATCGCCGTCATGGAGATAGGTGTGGATAAAATGCCCCTCCCCTGCCAAGGGAGTCTCATAGGCAAAGGTGTTGCGGATACAGGAAGAGCCGTCGCCGTGATTGCTCTTCAAGATGGACATGGCATAGCTGTACCTGCCCTCCTCGATATGCAAAATGCCGGAAATCCTGGGGGTAAAATTGGGGCCGTCGGGCTCGAACTCCCTGCTGCGCAGAGACTGTTCAAAGGTCAGCTGGTGATCCATCCCCTCATAGATGGTGTCTGTCTGGTCCCCATTTGTCACGATGGTCTTGTTGCCCAGCACCCGCACCGGCGCATAGATAATCAGGCTGGGATCCACCAGTTTGGAGGGATCAAATGCCTGGGTGCGGATTCCCTCTCCATCTTCCACAAATACCCGGTTGCGGCTGTTGGTGCTTCTGCCCATGATAAAATAGGCCGTCACCGCCCGGGTTCTGTCCGGCGTCAGGCCAATCACGATGCCCCGCCCGGGATACGCATTGTTTTCCAGTTCCTGCTTCAGTGATACCATAATATACCTCCTTCGGTAAAATAAGTGAAAAAAGGCCACCTGGGCATACCCAGATAAGGTGGCTGCCCAGGCGGTCGGCTTATTCTACGTTTGCACTCCCCATGGGTCTTCCCATAACAGCATCGCTGTGTTCCGCCAGTCGTGTAACGATCATCTATATCTTACATGTTTTAGCGCATTTTGGCAAGTATGGAAATAAAAAATCCCGACAGGCCGCCCGGGCCCATCGGGATGAAATTCTGTCTGACGGGCAACGCCCGGTTTACATACTGCCAAACATTCTTGTAATCAGAGTATCGTTCTGCATCTTCTTGCGGAGCATGCCCATGCGGTAATCCCCCAGCAGCTTGCTCTTCTGCTGTTCGGATACGGCCTTGGGAATATCCAGATCCTCTATGCGGCTTCTGGAACTGAGCAGATTGTAGGACGCCCCCGTATTGTAATTGTAGGCATGTTCCAGAGCATTGGCGGAAGCCCCGGTGCTGCTCCGGGCATCGTTGATCTTTTTCATGGCCGCGTCTATGGCGCTGATGTCAAAATTCCCGGTCACATTGTAGCCTTCCAGCCCCAGTCCCTTCAGGGACAGGTTCTCCATCTGGATCTTGATGCCGGTACCGTCGGGATTGGACGCAATCTCCATATCCGCCATACTGCCGTCCAGCAGCTTCATCTCATTGAACTGGGTGGCGGTAGCGGTATACTGGATGCCATGAAGAAGCTGGTCAACCTCTTTCTGGATCATCTGTTTCTCATCATCGCCGTACAACCCGTTGGAAGCCTTAAGACTCAATTCACGGATTCGCTGCAGGGAATCCTGCATTGAGCCCAGCGCTCCGTCCTTGATGTTGGCGGCGCCGATTCCGTCCTGAATATTAGACGCACCTACATCCAGCCCGTTTTGGTTTCTTTTCAGTTTGTTGGAAATGGCAAGCCCCGCCGCATCGTCCGCCGCCGTCTGAATCCTTTTACCGCTGGCGATCTTGCCATACAGGGAATTGGTGCTGCTTATGCCGGCTATCCTCATATATGCTCCTTTCCTGCGCGTCTATATCCGCGCACGATTGCCAGATCATTCCTTTTTCTATATTATAGTGCATCCGGCGCTTTGTTGCAAGACTCATTTTCCGAAACTTACCTTATTCCATATGCCGCCACAATGTGCAAAAAGCCCTGGGCCAAAACGGCAGCACAGGGCTTTTTATCGTATATCCGTTTATGCGTCCACGCTGTAGTTGGGCGCTTCCTTTGTGATATGTATGTCGTGGGGATGGCTCTCCTTCAGGGACGCGGCGGAGATCTTCACGAATCTGGCGTTCTCCTTCAATTCCTCAATGCTGTTGGCGCCGCAGTAGCCCATGCCGGAACGCAGACCGCCCATAAGCTGGAACACCGTGTCCTCCACCAGGCCCTTGTAGGCCACGCGGCCCTCCACGCCCTCGGGCACCAGCTTCTTGGCGTTCTCCTGGAAGTAGCGGTCCTTGCTGCCGTTCTCCATGGCGGAGATGGAACCCATGCCCCTGTACACTTTGTACTTCCTGCCCTGGAACAGTTCGAAATCCCCCGGGCTCTCGTCACAGCCTGCAAACATGCTGCCCATCATGCAGACATTGCCTCCTGCCGCAATGGCCTTGGTGATATCTCCGGAGTATTTGATGCCGCCGTCCGCAATGATGGGAATTCCGTACTCCTTCGCTGCGGCGTAGGCATCCATCACCGCCGTGACCTGGGGAACGCCGATACCTGCCACCACTCGGGTAGTGCAGATGGAGCCGGGGCCAATGCCCACCTTCACCGCGTCCGCGCCGGCCTCAATCAGGGCTCTGGTGCCTTCACCGGTTGCCACATTGCCTGCGATGATCTGTACATCCGGATAGTTCTCTTTAATCATGCGGATGCAGCGCAGCACGTTCTCGGAATGTCCGTGGGCGCTGTCCAATACGATCACATCCACCTTGGCCGCCACCAGGGCCGCCACCCGGTCCAGCACATTGGCGGTGATCCCCACTGCAGCACCGCACAAAAGCCTGCCCTGCTCATCCTTGGCAGCCAGAGGGTACTTGATGGTCTTCTCGATATCCTTGATGGTGATCAGGCCCTTTAAGTTAAAGTCCTTGTCTACAATGGGGAGTTTCTCCTTGCGGGCCTTGGCCAGAATCTGCTTGGCCTCCTCCAGCGTGATGCTCTCGGGAGCGGTGATCAGGCCTTCCGAAGTCATGGATTCCTTGATTTTCTTGGAAAAGTCTGTCTCGAATTTCAGATCGCGGTTGGTGATGATACCCACCAGTTTGCGCCCCTCAGTAATGGGTACGCCGGAGATGCGGAATTTGCCCATCAGGTTGTCGGCGTCCGCCAGGGTATGTTCGGGGGTCAGGGAAAAGGGATCGGTGATGACACCGTTCTCGGAGCGCTTGACTTTATCCACCTCTTCCGCCTGCGCTTCAATAGACATGTTCTTGTGAATGATGCCGATGCCGCCCTGTCTTGCCATGGCGATTGCCATGCGGTGTTCCGTGACGGTATCCATACCGGCGCTCATCATCGGGATGTTCAGCTTGATCTTCTTGGTAAGCCATGTGGTCAGGTCCACCTGATTGGGCACCACCTGGGAGTATGCCGGTACCAGCAGCACATCGTCAAAGGTAATGCCTTCGCCAATAATCTGTCCCATTTCCTGTCCTCCTTCATGAATGATTGTTTTGGGTTTGCATTCGAGTGTAACAAAATTGACAGCTGATGTCAACTGTCAATTTGGTGTTTTTTATAAAATTTTCAGTCAGTAAAAACCTTCCTGGGAGCCACATTGCGAATAGCCTTCACCATCTCCTGAGAAGGACTTAAAATCAGCTTTTCGCCTCCCTCATAATACACCGCATAGCGCAGATCCGGCTGCTGTTCCTCGCCGATGCTGTAGTCTTTGATCTTGACCTGCCGGTTCTTGTAATTGTCCAAACGGTAGGAACGGAAAGGGGCCATGATCTCCATGCGGTCCACCTGGTAAGCGGCCACGCGCTTGCGCCTGCTCTTGGCCATTACCTTATCAATTACCAGTTCCTTGTCCAGATACAGATATTCATACTCCAGATCGGAATACAATGTGGCAAAATACGCCCCCACGCCGGTGATGGCCCCCGGTATAATGGCCAGTATGACACCGATCAGCACCAGCAGCACAAACACGGCGGTGAGGCCGATCAGCAGATATTTCAGAAAAATCAATCCCATTTTTGATTTTGCCTTTACCAGGCATTCCACATAAGTTTCGCTCATTTGCACACCCTGCCCTTTATTTAATGTTCTCGCCCGATTCTTCCCGGCTTATAATCAAATGATATACCAGATGGGACAAACTTGCAAGGTTTTTATCCTTTTTTTAGATTCAGATTATGAACCCTTTATTGACATAAGAGGGCGAAACCTTTATCATTCTTTAATAAGAAAGTTCAAAATAGGAAAGTTCGGAAGGCCGGTGAGACGGAGGAGGAAGTAAAATGCCTGTAATGGATGAATTCCGCGAAGAGCGGGAAGCAATGAAGCAAAAGAGTTTTAAAGAGCGTTTTTTATATTTTTGTGAATATTATAAATGGCATGTGATCGGGGGGGTGGCTCTGGTGGCCCTGGCCTTTTCCCTGATCTACAGTGTGGTTACCCGAAAGGAATGGGCGTTTTACGGAGCCTTTGTGAATTCCTATCAGACCCCGGAATTCGATGCCTTCCGGGAGGACTTTGCAGACCGTGCAGGCATTGATCTGAATAAATTCGACGTACTGTTCGACACCAATATGTTTATGTCCGGCAGCGCCTATGATCAGGGCAATGTGGACGCCACCGAGCGCCTGATGGTCTACATCGCTGCAGGGGACGTGGACGTGATGGCAGGCAGTCCCCTGATCATGGACCGCTATGCCTACAACGACACATTCCGGGACCTGCGCCAGGTGCTGCCCCAGGAGATGCAGGACCGGTTGGAGCCTTACTACTACTATATGGACGCCACCCTGGCGGCGGAACTTGACGCCCGGCAGGAAAACGGCACCTTGAATGCCGCGCCTCAGTACCCTGCCGCCCCCTCCGATCCGGAGAGTATGGACAAGCCTGTACCCGTGGGCCTGTATATACAGGACTGTCCCCGGATCGGGGAGGCCTTCGTTTTTCAGGAAGAGGAAGTGATCCTGGGTGTGATAGGCAATGCGGAAAATATGGATACCATACTTGAATTGATCCGCATGATATTCGAACTCTAATGTGTGGGTACATTAGAATTCCTGCCCCCCTCGGGTGAGCTGTCACAGGAAGGGCGGATTCTCTCACAGCAGTTCCCGCAGCTGCTTGTTGACGCTGGCAGGATCCGCTTTTCCTTTCATGGCTTTCATGGTCTGGCCCACCAGAAATCCCAGCGCCTTCTCCTTTCCGCCGCGGTAATCCGCCACGGACTGAGGATTTTGGGCCATCACTTCCTCCACTGCCCTGCGCAGCGCGCCTTCATCCTTTACAGTCTTTAGTCCCTGCTCCTCCACATACTGCCTTGGATCCACGTCCCGTTCAAACATCACCTCATAGACTGTCTTGGCCACGTTGCCGTTTATTTCCTTTTTCTCCACCAGATCAATCAGAGCCGCCAGATGCCCGGGACTCACCCGGATGTCCTGGGGGTCCATCTCCTGTTCCCGCAGCAGACGCAGGGTTTCTCCCATGAGCCAGTTTGATACTTTCTTGGGCTGGCCGCAGAGAGCCGAAGTCGCCTCGAACAGGTCCGCCATATGTTTGCTGCCGGTGATAATCTCGATGTCATAATCCGGGATATCGTACTCTTTTTTATATCGGGCCATCTTTTCCGTGCGAAATTCCGGCTGGCGGGCCTGGAGACTTTCCAGATACTCCTGGCTGATCCGGACGGGAACCAGATCCGGGTCCGGGAAATAGCGGTAGTCCTGGGCGTCCTCTTTGGAACGCATGGCATGGGAAAGCCCTTCTGCATCGTCCCAGCGCCGGGTCTCCTGCACCACGGTCTTCCCCTTCTCCAGCAGCCCCGCCTGCCTCTCCCTCTCTCCCTCGATGGCTCTGGAAATGGCATGGAAACTGTTTAAATTCTTCATCTCGGTGCGGGTACCGTAGGCCATCGCCCCCTTCTCCCGCAGGGACAGATTCACGTCCACCCGCATGGAACCCTCCTGCAGCTTGCAGTCGCTGGCCCCCAGATATTGGATGAGCAGACGCAGTTTGTCCAGAAAAGCGATAACCTCCCGGGCACTGCGCATATCCGGTTCGGTGACAATCTCGATCAAGGGCACCCCGGAGCGGTTGTAATCCACCAGGCTGCAGTCCTCCCAGGGGTCATGGATCAGCTTCCCCGCATCCTCCTCCATATGAATCTCGTGGATGCCTATTTTCTTACGCCCCTCCGATGTGTCAATCTCCACATAGCCTTCCCGGCAAATGGGCAGGTACAACTGGGAAATCTGATAGTTCTGCGGGTTATCCGGATAAAAATAATTCTTGCGGTCAAACTTGCAGTACCTGGTTATATCACAGTTCATGGCCAGTCCCACCGAGACCGCGTATTCCAGCACCTGCCTGTTCAGCACGGGCAGGGAACCGGGCATCCCCGTGCACACCGGGCAGGTGTGGGCATTGGGCCTGCCCCCGAAGGCAGTGGAACAGCCGCAGAAAATCTTGGTGCGGGTGGCCAGTTCCACATGCACTTCCAGACCGATGACGGTTTCATATTCCATTGACTTATCCTCCCTATCCAATCTCCGGATCCTGTTTACCGGTGTTATAAAGCAGTTATTTTGCCGCCTGTTCACAGGCGTAAGCAGCTGTCAGCAGCTTCTTTTCCTGAAAACAGTCCCCCACAAGCTGCAGGCCAATGGGCAGCCCCCCGGCGCCGCTGCCGCAGGGAAGGCAGACAGCGGGCAGTCCCGCCAGATTGGCTGAGACCGTGTAGATGTCCCCAAGATACATTTTCATGGGGTCACTTAGACTCTCTCCCAGTTTCGGCGCAGTGGTGGGAGCCACCGGCCCCAGAAGCAGGTCATATCGGGCAAAAGCCCGGTCAAATGCCTTTTTTATCAGGGCTTTTACTTTCAGGGCTTTCAGATAATAGGCGTCGTAATAACCGGAACTGAGCACAAAGGCCCCCAGCATAATCCGGCGTTTTACCTCCGGGCCAAAGCCCTGGGAACGGGTCTTTTTGTACATATCATGGAGCCCCCGGACTCCCTGGGCACGATGTCCGTACTTAATGCCGTCAAAACGTTCCAGATTAGAACTGGCCTCCGCAGAGGCAATGGTATAATAGGCCGGAATGGCATATTGCACCAGACCCAGATCAAACTCTTCCAGAACGGCTCCCCTGTCCCCCAGCATCTCCGCCGCCCGCAGCACCGCCGCTTTCACTTCCTCATCCAGACCCTCTCCCAAATAGTCTCTGGGAATCCCGATGCGCAATCCGGCCGTATCCTCCCCAAGGGCATCCGTAAACCTGTTGTCCTCCCGCCGTACTGAGGTGGAATCCCTGGGGTCATGGGCGGCGATGGCTTCCAACACGGCGGCACAGTCTTCCACGTTCTTTGTGAGAGGACCCACCTGGTCCAGGGAGGAACCATAAGCGATGAGGCCGTACCGGGACACCCTGCCATAGGTGGGCTTCATGCCCACCACGCCGCAATGACCCGCAGGCTGGCGGATGGAACCGCCGGTGTCGGAACCCAGAGCGAAAAAGCATTCCCCTGCCGCCACCGCCGCAGCGCTTCCGCCGGAGGAACCGCCGGGTACATGCCCGGAGTCATGGGGATTGCGGGTGGGTCCATAATAGGAGGTCTCCGTGGTGGAGCCCATGGCAAACTCATCCATGTTGGTCTTGCCGATCAGCACCGCCCCTGCCCTCTCCAGGTTCCGCACCGCTTCGGCGGTAAAGGCGGGGACGAAATTGTCCAGCATTAGGGAGGCGCAGGTCGTTCTGATTCCCTCTGTGCACAGATTGTCCTTGACGGCCATGGGGACCCCGGCCAGCGGCCCGCTCAATACCCCGGCTTCAATCCGCCGCTGCACCTGCACCGCCCTGTCCATGGCTCCCTCCCTGTCGATGGTCACATAACAGTGATATTCCCCCTCTGTTCTGTCTATCCGGGAGAGCACTGCCTCCATGGCCTTCGGGGCCGTGGTCTTTCCCTCCTTGATGGCTGCGGATAGTTCCACCGCCGATAGTGATAGCAATTCCATGTCTGCTTCCTCTTCTTTCTTATTTACAAGTTCCTTACAAGTTCCGCAGTATGATCTCCATTTGGCCGGGCAGTCGCTTCTCAGTCAAATATTCTGGGAACTTTAAACATATTGTCCTTCTGTTCCGGGGCGTTTTGTAATGTCTGCTGGCTTCCGTTCCCGTTTGTCTCCACATCCTCCCGGAACACATTCTGCACCGGGAACACATGGGTCATGGGTTCTATGCCGGTGGTGTCCAGTTCTCCCATCAGATCAATGTAGTCCAGCATATTGCTCATATCCCTTCTGGCCTGCTCCTTCTCCTCCCCGGTCAGTTCCAGCTTCGCCAGAATACTCACATATTCAATGATTTCCTCCGTGATTTTATTTGCCATATTTCACCTCTCTGCCTTTTCTGTTTCTGCGTCCCGTTAAGCCCATTCCTTAATAAGAACCTTCCCAAGCTGCTGCTCCTTAACATCATCCGGTGCGCCGCAGCCAGACCCTGACCCGTGCCGCTCATGAGGAAGTCGGCCCCTTCCTATTATTCTCCTCGTCCCAGTCTGGAATGGCAAGAGCCTTAACCATGGCCCGCATGTCATGGCTGCGCAGGACTTGGGTGGAAAATTCCTTCATTACATACAATATCATATAGCTAAACCGGAATGTCAAGAGGCTCCTGCCGCTTCGGGACCCGGAGAGCAGGATATGCGGTCCCTTCACCCGGCTTCTTTTCTCTTGCCACAACAAAAGGCCTCCTATGATTTTATTTTATCATAGAAGACCCTTCAAAGCACCATATACAAAAAAGTTTCACGCTGATTATTTTGCGCATAATATAAAACAGATCAGGACGGAGCATTCTTCCTGCGATTCGTTAATAGGCATACAAAACAGTCTCCCACAAATTTGAATTATACTGCCTTAGTATCAACTTGTAATCGGGGTTCAATTTTAAAATGTACTCGCCCAACTCCACCACATCCTCTGCCCGGTGGTATACGCTGATCGCCAATCTTGGCTTATTTCTCTTTATCGTTTTTTCCGCTCCCATCAGTGATTGCAGTTCGCTGCCTTCAACATCCATCTTTATAAATGTGACCTTATCATCACCCACAATACTGTCAATATCTACTGCCTGAATACGGATTTCTCCTTCCTGCCGGACGCGGGATGCCGAAGAATCGTCAACAAAATGAACCTCCTCCGCCTTACTCCATGTGGCCTTTGGAGTCAAAATCACGTTTTTTATCTGCTCGGTTTCCATCATATGATTGAGAACCGGTATCATAGCGCTGTTTGGCTCAAAAGCATATATCATTTTATAATTACCCTTTGTCCATTCCACGAACCTCTTTATGGTATCCCCATCATACGATCCGGCATCAACAAATATTTCATCCTCTATAGGAGGCAAGACATCAAAATACTGAACCCCGTTACTTGACACCAAATTCATAAACATCGGAAACAATATTTGTCTTCTCGGAAAACCGCTGCGCAAAAGCAGGCTGTACATCTCAACCAAACGCGTTTGATCCGCCAAGACCACCACCCAGTCCCTATATTCATTCAATAATTGATGGATGGAAATAATCTCTAAGCCTTCCAATTTTGTTCCGACAGCCTTTCCGTCTTCACTGCAGAATACCCCGGCAGATCTATGGCAGCTGTCCAAAAGCCTTTTGGTTCGTATTCCCTCCTTTTCAATGCCATATACCACGATCCCCTGATACCCCTTATTATCGTTCAGGAATCCATCCAGTTCCCAGCATGAACTTTCCTTTCTGATCCGTTCAATTACTTTATAGTACTCTTCTTCGCTTCCAGAAAACAAGTAATTAATTCTGGCCTCAAAAATAGTTCTGGATTCCTCATCCTGTAATCTGTCCATTATGTTACATAATGTGGAAAGTATATTATTGTATTGCATTTCTTTTCCTCCCATAATAATCTTTATTTTTCTCTTGTTAACTCGCTTTTTCTCACTTT
>BLLU01000028.1 GCA_011959105.1 Lachnospiraceae bacterium
ATATTACGTTTCGATACGCCCATATGTTCCCGATTGATACCGCTGAAAATCCCATGCTGATTAACAATGAAACATGAGAGTGCCCATACAGTATAATAAAGACAAATCGGAGAACCCCTGTAAAATCAAGGGATTCCGCGATTTGTCTTTATTCTTTTTCCGCTTATTTTTCATAAAAATCAGGCTCTGTAAAGTGGGCCGGAAAGGACAATGTTACATTAACGACAAAATTACGGCAACAGGAAATGGAGGTATGAATGGAAAGCAGAAACTTGACTGTTTACAGCGGAACCACCGCTGCTTATAACGTGATACCAAAGATCATACTGCAAGGGAACTGGCTGGGAGAACTGGGATTTTCCATAGGAGACAAGGTGACAGTATCCTGCCAGCCGGACAGACTTATCATCGAGCGGATTGCAGGGGAACAGGAACAGCAGACACAGGAAACGAAACCGGCAGATAGCAGACGCCGGGGAAAGGCGGGTAAAAATGGCAGATATTAACAAAGTCTTCGCGGAAGCGCAGAAACTGAACTGGAATATTGAGAGCCTTTTAAGGTTATCATCTTTTGAAACATATGGGGATCTGAGCGGCCTCCATATTGATTATGAGGACGGCGAGCAGCTTTTCCTCATTGAAGAACTCCGGGAAATCATGGAAAAACTTTCTACCGTAAATCATAGGCTGAAATACCTCTCCCGCCCTGTTAAGGAGACAAGCCGCTTACATAAGAACAGCAGCGGCAGATACGAAACCTCCCACGGGCACTACTACACAAGCGGATCGGGGATCGAAGCTCTGGTGCCGGAAGGATGGCCGGAAGTGATGTGCTGGGTTTGGACACGGGTGGAGCATGACGGGACGGACTATTATCTGGTAGGCCATAACGATGTGTGTATGGATGGACTTACCGTCCGTGTAAGAGAGGGGGTGTAACCATGGGAGCTACAATCTACTGCCTGTGTAATCAGAAAGGCGGATGCTCGAAGACCATGAGTTCCGTAAGTCTTGGCGTCGGACTGGCCCGTGAGGGAAAAAAAGTCCTTCTGGTAGACGTGGATGCACAGGGTTCCATGACGGCAAGCCTTGGCTATCAGCATCCTGACCAGATGGAGGTCACTCTGGCTACAGTGCTGGGCGCGGTTATCACGGATTCTCCCCTGCCGGAAGGCGGGGGAATCCTCCACCATGAGGAAGGTGTTGACCTTCTCCCCGCAAACATTGAGCTTTCGGGGCTTGAAGTTACGCTGGTGAACACCATGAGCCGGGAGACGATCCTGCGCCAGTACCTTCAGACAGTCCGTGGCGCATACGATGTGATTATCCTGGACTGCACCCCGTCGCTCGGTATGCTGACGATCAATGCACTTGCGGCGGCAGACGAAATAATCATACCGGTGCAGGCCCAATTCCTCTCGATTAAAGGACTTGAACAGCTGATCCGGACAATATCGAAAGTAAAGCGGCAGATCAATCCGGGGCTGTCCATCGCCGGGATACTGGTCACAATGGCAGATATGAGGACGAATTACGCAAGGGACATCGTGGAGATCCTGCACAAAACTTATGACGGGAAACTGCGGATATTCGAGAGCATTATCCCCCTGTCCGTCCGGGCGGCAGAGACCAGCGCGGAGGGAAAGAGCATCTACCTCCATGACCCGTCCTGCAAGGTTGCGGC
>BLLU01000029.1 GCA_011959105.1 Lachnospiraceae bacterium
GACATAAAGTTGATTTTTACATTCACTTATTGCCATTAAAAAACAGACAAAAAAACGATTATGCTTATTTGTGTGCGTCCTGTCTTGCTGTTTTCGGTGGTTATTGGAATAATGCTCTTAATGCAGGCACTTTTCAACTGAATGTGAATAATACTTTTTCGTTATCGAATGTGAATGTCGGGTGTCACCTATTGTTTTCCACAATAGATATTTTTTAAACACGGTGAACTTCCACTACCCTGCCACTAGGCAAAACACAAAGAATCCCGTTATCTGTATTAGTAGCAGAAGCGAACGTTCAGGGGACGGAAAACATCAGGGGTGTTGCATGAAAAGACATGGTGATATTTTTTATAAAATTTGCGCCATGGAAAACCTACGGGAAGCACACCGAAATGCCAGAAAAGATAAATTGTTTTATAAAGAAGTCAAGATGGTTGATCAGGATCCTGACAAGTACCTGAAAGAAATTCAGGAAATGTTGCTGAATGATACTTACGAAGTGTCAGAATACACGGTGTCGATCATCAATGACAAAGGCAAGGAACGAGAACTTGAAAAACTTCCATACTTTCCAGACAGGATCATTCAATGGGCGATTATGCTACAGATTGAACCGATCTTCATGGAAACGTTTTGCACTCATACCTGTGCATCCATAAAGGACAGAGGGATCAGCAAGGCCCTTGATCTTCTTCATGGGTATCTGGAAGATGTACCCGGTACACAATACTGTCTGAAAATTGATGTCAGAAAATTCTATCCTAGTATAGATCACGATATTTTGAAGCAGCTGCTGGCCCGCAAGATTAAAGACCAGCGGCTGCTTTCACTATTGTATAAAATTGTTGACAGTGTTCCCGGTACTGGCGTACCGATTGGATCCTATCTTTCACAATACCTTGCGAATTTTTATCTGGCATATTTTGACCACTATTTGAAGGAAGAACTGCATCAAAGGTATGTGGTGCGGTATATGGATGACATTATCATATTATCGGACAGCAAGGAACAGCTGCATGAGGTCAGAAGAAAGATGGGTGAATATCTGGAAACACGTCTGAACCTTGTTTTGAAAGACAACTGGCAAGTCTTTCCTGTAGATGTCCGTGGTATTGATTTTATAGGGTTCCGCTGCTTCCACGGCTACACGCTGTTACGGAAACGAACCTGTATAAAGTTTAAAAATATAATGCGCCGGATTCAGAAAAAGCAGGAAGCCGGACTTCTGATCAGTTATTCAGAATTTTGTTCAGCTAATTCATATTGTGGATGGCTGGATATGTGCAACGGCTACAGGCTGAAAGAAAAATATATTGTACCGGTTGCGCCGTCCCTGATGCGGTACTATGAAGAAGTTATTGCTGACGGGAAAAAGAATAAGGTTGTGAAAATCAACAAATATAGAAAGAAGCTAGAAAAGAAAGGATTGGTGAAAGCTGCATGAAAGATTTAGGAATCAGACAGGGAAGCGCCGCCTTTGCCGTTCCGGTGGTTGTTATGCCGGATGCGGTGTATGTCCACAAGGATATACAGAAGGTGGAGCCGCAGGAGGGAATGGAGAACGCCGGGGACGTGTACCAGTATCACGAATTTGTATATGAACCTGACGAATACATTCAGCTGATCGGAAGCGAAAACGACACACTGAAAAAGAATCTGTCCAGTATGTCGGAAGAACTGACCAGCACACAGATGGCATTGACAGAAGTTTTTGAAATGATAGGGGGTGCAGAATAATGAGCATGATGGCAACGGTTTATGCTGACCTGATCCGCAAGGGTAAAAAGACGGTCAAGGACGTTCCCAAAAGTTTGCAGAAGGAAGTCAAGGCGCTGCTGGCGGGTGACACAAAATGATCCTGCTGGAAGTCCTGCTTTATTTCATACTGGGAAAGGGGGTGGATAATATGGCAATCGTTTATGCGCTGCTGATCATCAAAGGCAAGAAAACCTATGGTGATGTTCCGGCAAAGCTGAAAGAACAGGTCAAGGAAGTTCTGATTGACATGGAAGTGCCTGAACTGGCCGCAGATTGATTTTTTCAGCTACATGGACAAATTATCAAAGACACACGTTAAAGCACCTATATGACGTTATATGAGCGTCAGACGGGTGTTTTTTCGTGTGCAGAAAGGATGGAAAGACATGAAAATGAAACTTTTAACTTTTATCGGTGTAGTTGGAAGCTGGATCGCTTCCCTGTTCGGGGGCTGGGATGCCGCACTGGTGACGCTGCTGATCTTCATGGGAATTGATTATGTGACAGGTCTGATCGTTGCCGGGGTATTTAAGGCCAGCGAAAAGACAGAGAACGGCGCACTGGAAAGTACAGCAGGGTGGAAAGGTCTTTGCAGAAAAGGCGTGACCTTGCTTGTGGTTTTGGTGGCGTGTCGGCTGGATCTGGTCATGGGTTCCAACTTTATCAGGGATGCCGTGGTGATCGCATTTATCGCAAACGAAACTATTTCAATTATCGAAAATGCCGGTCTTATGGGGATCCCCATTCCCGCAGTTATCACAAAGGCCATCGAAGTGCTGAAAAGCAAAGCAGAAAGCGAAGGTGATCACCAGTGAAGATTGTTGAACATTTCCTGACAAGGAACCGCTGCTATCAGGCAGCACAGCAGAATACAAAGGGCGGCTTAATGCTTCATAGCGTGGGCTGCCCGCAGCCTTCCGCACAGGTATTTGTGAACAGCTGGAACAGTGCTGACAAGTCTGCGTGTGTCCATGCGTTCATTGACGCAAATACCGGGGACGTTTACCAAACTTTGCCGTGGGAATACCGGGGATGGCATTGTGGATCCGGGCCAAACGGATCCGGCAATAATACGCATATCGGTGTTGAAATGTGTGAACCGGCCTGTATCAGATACACGGACGGCGCACGTTTTACCTGTTCCAATGTAGAGGAAGCACGGGCCGCAGTCAGGCGCACATATGAAAGCGCCGTTCAGTTGTTTGCTGAACTGTGTGAACGGTTCAGGTTTGATCCGCTGGCCGATGGGGTTATTCTCTCCCACGAAGAAGGACACAAACGGGGGATTGCCAGCAATCACGGCGATCCGGTTCATTTATGGAATCAGCTGAACATGGGGTATACTATGGACGAATTCAGAAAAGCGATCAAGGCTGCTATGGGTTCCGCAGCTGTACCAGCAGAACCGGCAGCTGTAGACAATGCCGCCGTGATCTGGAACTTCCTGAAAAGTAAAGGGCTGAATGATTACGCCGTGGCCGGTATCATGGGGAATCTGGAAAAGGAAAGCGGGCTGGATCCTTGCAATCTGCAAAACAGCTATAACAAAAAGCTGAATATTTCGGATGCCGATTATACCGCCGTTGTGGATGCTGGGGCTTACCCTGATTTTGTTACAGACAAGGCCGGTTATGGTTTGGTACAGTGGACGTATTGGAGCCGGAAAAAGGCCCTGCTGGACTATGCAAAGGCAGCTGGTACTTCCATCGGTGATCTGAATATGCAACTGGCTTTCATGTGGCAGGAGTTACAGGGGTACAAAGCTGTTATGACCGTACTGAACAGCGCCGCATCCGTCAGGGAAGCGTCAGACATTGTTCTGCATAAGTATGAACAGCCGGGGGATCAGAGTGTAGCTGTAGAGGAAAAGCGGGCCGCATCCGGTCAGACATTTTTTGACCGGTTCACCGGTTCCAGCGTTTCCCCCTTCCCCATTGTTCCTTTTCTGGTCAGGGTTGTCATCCCGGATCTGAATATCAGAACAAGCCCCGGTTCCGCAGATAACAGTAACTTGTCAGGCAAGTACACGGGCATCGGAACCTTCACTATTGTGGAGATTTCCGGCAGTTGGGGCCTGCTGAAATCATACCGGAAAAAGCGCAACGGATGGATCTATTTGGGGAACCCTGACTACTGTGAAATCTGTTCCTAATTTGTTACTAATTGAGGGGATTTTGACAGATTTAGTTAGCGTGTAAAGACTGAACTTTTCCCATAAATACAGTATTTGCGCTATGTTGTACTGAACCCTTTTTTGTGATATAATGAATGACGCTTATTTCATTACCGACAGCGCCACCAGGCGTTTTTCATTGCCGGGCTCTTTGTTTCATGATGTGACGGATAATCTCAGGGATGTGGTGCATCCGGATGACTACGCCATGCTGCAGGCGGACTTGCAGCAGCTTCTGAACGGGGAGAAGTCAGAACACGAACTGCGCTACCGCTGGATGGGCAAGGACGGCACCCCAATCTGGATTGTCTGCAAGGGACGGGTGCTGCAGAATGAAGAGGGAAAGCCCTGGCTGATGTTGGGCTGCATCAACGAGATCGGCCAGAAACAGGAAGCAGACAATGTCAGCGGTCTGTTGGGGGCCTCTTCACTTCAGGAGCGGTTAGAGCAGATGCAGGTCCTGCCGGACGGCTATGTGATGCGCGTGGGCATTGACGATTTTCGCATTATCAACGAGCGGCTGGGGGTGGACTACGGGGACGCGGTGCTGCGCCAGGTGGCGCAGTGTATTGAGAGACGAATGCAGCCGGGGCAGTCCGTATACCGGGTTATCTCCGATGAATTTCTGATTCTGGACCTGATGGGCGGCGATTCCCGGGAGATCAGAGAGTTGTATGAAAATCTCCGTCAGGAGGTGGAGCAGGACATTGCCCGGCGCAATTATGAGGCGGTTTACACCATCTCCGGCGGCGTCGTCAACATGCAGGACATGGGGCAGGCGGATTATGAGGAGATTATGCGCCTGTCAGAGTTTGCCCTGGGGCAGGCCAAACGCATGGGGAAAAATCAGGTTTACCTGTTTGCCCAGGAGGATTATGAGGCGTTCCTGCGTTCCAGAGCCATCAGCAGAAGCCTGCGGAAAGCCGTTTCCAATGATTTTGAAGGAATGGACCTGCATTTTCAGCCCCTGGTATATACCCATTCCGAAGAGTTATATGGGGCGGAGGCGCTGCTGCGTTACCGAATGCCGGATGGGGAGCAGATTTCTCCGGCGGAATTTATTCCCATCCTGGAGGAGAGCGGGCTGATCCTGCCTGTGGGAAAATGGATTATCCGCAAGGCTGCCGATATGTGCAGGGCCTGCCGGGAAAAGTATCCCGAATTCCGGGTCAGCATCAATCTGTCCTATATCCAGTTGACTAAGGGGCCTGTTTTTGCGGAGGTCATGGAGGCGCTGAAAGAGACGGGGCTGCCCCCGGATGCTCTGATTATGGAATTGACGGAGAGCGGTTATCTGGAGAACAGCGTCAATGTGCAGACGGTGTGGCACAAATTCAAGGAGGCGGGGATTCAGATTGCCCTTGACGATTTCGGCACCGGCTATTCCAATCTGCAGAACATCGGCCTGTTTAATCCTGATATCGTCAAGATCGACAGGAGTTTTACGCTGAGGGCGCTGCAGCACAGCTATGAGCGGCAGCTTCTGAGCCATATTATCAATATGGTACACAGCATTAACCTGCGCATTGTCATCGAAGGTGTGGAGGAAAAAGAGGAACAGCAGCAGGTTCTGCTGCTGGGATCGGATTTTATTCAGGGCTATTATTACAGCAGGCCCTGTTCCCGGGAGGCGTTTTTGAGAAAATATCGGATAGAGGAAGCCAAAGAAGGGGGTGTCGCAAAATCATCAAATCAGATGATTGAGCGGTACCCCTGCTCTA
>BLLU01000030.1 GCA_011959105.1 Lachnospiraceae bacterium
CAGTTCCTTCTGCGCCTCCTGCAGCCCTATTATCCTTGCATTCTTCGGAGTTTTTAGCCGACAGGGAAAATCTGAATAATTAAATTTGTTGATTTCATATATTTGTTCGGATAAAGATGGGTTAATTTTTAAAATTTCCGCTCTCTTTCCATGTCCCTTGTCAAATACAATTACCGCTGCCTCAGAAGATATTTTTCGTAATAAGACCACCGGATCATTAATCAAAATACCGCAATACTGCTTCCCTTGAACAGAACGATCACCGTCCACCAACGAAATAAGTACATTTTCCTTTTTCTTTAAGTATGCAATCACCACTTTTGCCTGGGCACTAAAACCGTAAATGACTATATGCCTTTTAAATAGAGACTGCTTTTCATTAAGATTTTCCAAGGCTGCGTATATGTATTGTGAAACATTGTCTATTTGTAACATTGTAAATACCTTTCGGGCAGTTCTGTCAGAATTTGAAATCAGATGCAGGTATATGGGTGATCCGTTCTTCAACAGGCGGCAATGTCATATAGTTTGGGCCGAATAATGTTAGTAATAATTCTTTTTCTTTCTCAGGGACATTTATCTCTTTACCTTCAAAAACCATACGCTTTGTATTTAGATAGTACTCTCTTTTAAACCCCCGGTATCCCTTAACCCAGCAATCCGGAAAGGAAAGACATGTAACATAATCCGCTTTTCTTTCACTGTACCTTCCTGCAAGGAAATTCAACATGCCAAAAGCCTTATCCACAGGTATCCTGTTCAGCAGGCTAAACCATAGCCTCATGACAGCGCTCTTGCAGCTTACCTTGCCCACCTCAGACCACATGATTTTTCTGCACCAGATTCTAATCAAATTAAAAATTTTTCGCTCTACGAAGTTCTTCGGAATTCCGTCCATGGGAAATATCTCCACATACACTCCTCTGCGCATTTTCATGTGTTCCTGTCCATATCGCACAAAGGATGTCCCGTTTTTTAATACTTTCGCATATCCCCAACGGTACTCCGGATCTGTATCATGGGTCTGAAAAAAATATTTCGCATTATCCAATTCTTTCTCACAGGCCCGGCAAAACTTAATATACTCACTTCGCACCATTGCTATATCCACGTCATCATCCCATGGTATAAATCCTTTGTGTCTCACAGTTCCCAGAAGAGTGCCGCCTTCGACAGAATATGAAATTCCGTATTTCGTACATATTCGATCGACTTCCTCCAGCAGTTCAAGTTGAATAAGTTGCATTTTCCGCAATTCGTCCGAATTCATATACTTTATGGCATATTTTACTTTTTTTTGCATTTATTCTCCCCTTATTCTTAATAATACTTCATAATAGATAAAATTACAACCACTTTTTAGATGTAATATTTATCCGTTTTGAGTTTCAATTCCTGCAAAATCTTCAGAGTTAATGTCAGCAGAATTCTTATCGATAATGATACGCAAAATAAGGATATACTTCCTTGTAAATTTCCTTAAAATAGGATATGATAGATACATATATCAGACAAAGGAGCCTGTACCTATGCTGCAATTTCCCAAGAATTATTTTCAAGACGAAACCGTTGACGGCTTTCACATCGAAGCCATGATGAAATGTGCCTGGGCCGCACAGTTAGAAGTGTTGGAAGCATTGCGCGAGTTATGCGAAGAGTACCAGATCACTTATTTTGCCGATTGGGGTACCTTGCTGGGGGCCGTCCGGCATCAGGGATTTATCCCCTGGGATGATGATGTTGACATCTGTATGTTGCGCCCGGATTATGAGCGCTTCCTTTCCATTGCCAACCGAGAACTGCCAGAAACTTTCCATGTACATAGCGAATATTCCAGCGATCTATACGAAATGCCCTTCGCCCGCATGGTAAATGCCACCACCATCAGCTATTCTGCCGAACGCTTACAGCGATTCCATGGTTGTCCCTATGTAGTGGGGCTTGACATCTTTCCCCTGGATGTACTTCCCGAAGACAAAGAAGCCGAAGAACTGCAGTGCAAACTGTTCACCACGCTGTTAGCCAATGTCAAGAAAGCGCGGAACCATCTTGACGAAGTAACAGCGCGGCTGCCTGAGTTGGAAAAAATGTGTGGACTGCATTTTGATCGGAGCAAAGACATCAAAAATCAGCTGCTTCGAGCCGTCACTACAGTCAGTTGCCTTTACAACAACACGACCGCCCCCTTTATGACCCATTTGACTTACCATGTGGGGCGCCGACGCTATCTGCGCAGAGAATGGTACCGCAAAACTGTATGGTTACCCTTTGAGGGGATTAAAATCCCCGCTCCCGTAGACTACAGAGAGGCGTTGACAGCCCTGTTTGACGCCAACTATATGATTCCCAACTGCCAACCCGGACATGAATACCCGTTTTACCAGAAGCAGTACAACATGCTGGTCGAAGCACTGGTGGCTGGCAGAATGGCCGATTCCGTCACGCCCGACCTCTTCTAAATATCGTCGATCAGTCGGATAATATCCTTGAAAGGCATCAGTCGTTCATCCACTTCCAATGCCCTGTGGTTCTTCAAGATGTCCACAGCCACCCCCTGCATGGCCGGGAATGCGCTTCTGGTCAGCTGGTTGGCATAGATGACGATATTAACACCCGCCTCTGCCAATTCCTCCTCGGTAATGCTGTTAAAGGAGGTGGGGACCACCACAATGGGAGTATCTCTGTCCTGCCGACGAAACCGGCAGCAGAAATCCAATATTTCCGAGGGTTCTTTTTTGCGGGAATGGATCATGATCCCGTCCGCTCCTGCCTCTACATAAGCAAAAGCCCTGGCCAGCGCGTCTTCCATGCCCCTCTCCAGGATCAGGCTCTCGATCCTGGCTATGATCATGAAATCATCTGTCCGCAACACGCTTTTCCCCGCACGGATCTTGGCGGAAAAGTTCTCTATGGTATCCTGTGTCTGTTCTACCTCCGTGCCAAATAAGGAATTCTTCTTAAGTCCTGTCTTGTCCTCTATGATAACCGCAGACACTCCCATACGTTCCAGAGTCCGCACATTATACACAAAGTGCTCTATTAAGCCGCCCGTGTCCCCGTCCAGAATTATGGGCTTTGTAGTCACATCCAGCACATCGTCTATAGTGCGGATGCGGGACGACATGTCCACCAGTTCAATGTCCGGCTTTCCCTTTGCCGTAGAGTCACACAGGCTGGATATCCACATGGCATCAAACTGATCCAGCCCATCTTCCGTAGTCACCACCGTCTTTTCTGCGATCAGGCCGGTAAGGCCGGAATGCACCTCCAAAGCCTTCACAATGGGCCGCATCCCTAATACCTGCCTAAGCCGCTTACGCCGGAACTCCGGCATGGCCAGTTTCTCCAGCATATTGGCATCAATCTTCTTGACGGTCTCATTATAAGTGTAAGGAACCTCAACTAATTTCCCGCCATATTTCGCCAGGTTCTGAAGAACATTCTCCCGAATAATGTTCTCTTTGGAATGTTTCCAGTTGTCGCCATGAACTACATAGTCAGGCTGCAATTCCTTCAGTACCATGTCATACATAATATCCTCCTGGACCAGAATCTCCTTTACCAGTCCTGTTTCCAGCAAGATTTCTTTTCTTCTCTCCTGAGAGACTGTGGGGAAACGGTTAAAGCGCACCATGGCCCGGTCAGACATAACCCCCGCATATACCTCTCCGTACCGGGCGGCTGTCTTTAATATATTCAAATGCCCCTCATGGATTACATCCGTGCAAAAACATGCGTATACCTTCTTCATGCGTATCTGTCCCTTCCTTACTAAGATTAGATTACAGCGCCAACACCTTTTCCGGCATGTCAGCTGCTGTATTTCCTGATGATTTCCCTGATAATAAAGTCAGCCGTATCCTCTATCTCCACAAAGGGGACCTTTTTGGGAAGCATAACTCCAAAAGCGCACTGCGCCTTTTGAAGCAGTTCGTCGGTATAAATCAGGCTACCTTCCCACACATCCTCGATGCCGTCCAGATAGATGGACTCCCGGTTCTTACGGCGCATCTCTTCCATGCTGAAGCAGGTATCGTCTATATAAGTTCCAACAACTTCCCTGCTGCCATCAATCATCACAGGATATCCGCCGATCTCGCCAAACACCCCGGGGCAGTGCAGCTTTGACCGTTTCCCCTGGCGGACGGCGCCCAGCACAGCCTGAATGATCTCATAGTTGCTGGAGGCGTTCATCATATTGCGCTTGGCATCCACAGGCATGGCGATCTTACAGGCCGCAAATATCCGTGCCATGTCCGGCATCAGCTTCTCCCCCTGATAACGGATATCAATGAGCTGTTCCACGCCCTCCGTCTGCCCCTCTTTGCTGATCACCACATCATGGAAATGACTCACCGCATAAGTCACATCCATATTCCAGTAATCCTTAATGCCCATATCCTCTGCCACGGCAAACTTGATTCTGGGGATCAGATGATTGATATTGCCGCTCCCAAAATCGGGATATGCCTTCCCGGCAGACTTCAGCCAGGGAATCACGGCATCCGAATAGGATGTGTTGATAACAATGGCTTCGCTGCCCGCCTCCACGTATGCTTCCATAATGTTTTTGATATACTTCACAGCCAGCGGAGCCCAGATCCCGTAAGCGCGGACAGTCCCCCAGGAGATGCTGCCATATTTCAGTCCCGGATAGGCCCGGCTGGAATTGACAATGAGATCCGGCTTCCATGCCCGGATGCAGTCTCGGATACTGGAAATATCATTCAGGTCCACCCCTGCCATTACTTCCACTTCGGATCGGTTCTGCCCCCGAATCAGGGAGGCCACCCTGACAATGTTCACATCCGAGACCATCTTTTCCCGATTCCGGCCCGCCACACAGATTTCCAGGCCCTCATCCCCGGAGGACATAAGATAGTCCAGCAGATAATTTCCCACACTCCCCAGCCCCAGAATCATGACTCTGGCTTTCCTTTCCCCCAATTCTTTTTTAAGGCCGTTTAATTTCTCATTCAATGTTTTCATAATCGCCTATCTCCGTTATCCCTGCGTTATAATCCTGCACCGTGTTGCAGTTCACCCATTTTTCAAAGGAAATAATCTCATAATGCCTGCTGCGGCTGAAATATTCCTGGATCAAATTCAGATTGGTTCCTGTCTGTCCCTGCTCGCCCAAAGCATCCATTGACTTCCGCATAAGACCCGGATCCGCAAATTTCCAGATTTGCCCTGAATTATAAATGCTCAGGAAAGGCTCCCTAATCTCCAGACAGTTATGGCTGGTATCATATATATAATGTATCCCATTCTCCCGGTCAAAATAGAGCGCCACCGCTTTGTGTGCCTGTATGGGCTCCCGGTTCACCGTCACCACATCCCCGGGAAACTGGCATATCTGTATAAAACTTCCCCGGTCCACCAGCAGATCCCCCTCCGCGAAAACAATCTCCGTATAGTCCCACCTGGATGCCTCACGCAGCCCCAGATACAGACTGTAACCGGAACCCGTCTCCTGATATCGGTCATTTCTCACCAGACTCACCCGGTCCCTGATATCCTTTAAATCCCGCTCCACTGCCCCGGCTAATTCCTCATACCGATAACCGCCCACAAGAATATAGCGGTCGAAATCCCACATATGAGTAAGACGGTACAGCAGAGTCCGGGTACTTTCTCCCTCATGGTACAGACATTTCAGACAGGGGTACCCCACAGACTGGCTGAAACGGCTGGAAAGTCCCGCCACCGTCACAAGCAATATTCTCATACCCGCTCCATCTCCTCCACGCACATCCCAATGCCCTGCTCCAATGTGATCTGCGGCCGCCAGCCGGTCCTGTTCCTGATCTTGTCCGTGTTTAGCAGCCGTCTCTCAGGATCGGACTCCCGATACCCGTTAAAAATGATCTCCGGTTCCCCCATTCCCAACTTCCGCGCACACAGACGCACCAGGTCGATGATGGAAATCTCCTCGTCCGTGGCCACATTGTATACACTGCCGTCCAGAGCCTGGGGCGTATTGGCCAACTCTATGACCGCTTCGCAGCTGTCCTCATTATGCAGGAAGGTCCTGTAGTTCTTTCGGGAGTTCTCCAACAGTTCCACCTTCCCCCCGTTCTTCAGCTGGTTCAGAATATGGGGAATGATATGCTTGGGATACAGTTCATTCTTACTGTACACATTGGCAAAGCGAATGGAGCATCCCTTGATTTTCCCCTCCATCACCGCATCCTTCATAAAGAATTCCGTGAGCAGTTTTCCTGTGGCATAGCTGGTCCTCTGGGAATGCTCCGCATTGGCCATGGTGATGAAATCCGACTCCCTCACCCCCTGTTCCCCCCAGGATTCCATGGAATAAACCTCAGAAGTGGAACAGTTGATATAGACATCCGCCGATACAGCGACGGCCTGTTCCAGAAAAGCCTTCATCCCCAACACATTGGTTTCAAAGGTACGCTCCACATGATAAAAATGCTCTGTATGAACCACTGCCGCACAGTTGATATAGATACACAAATCAAACCCGGGCTTTTCCCGCAATACCTCTTCCTGCAGTTCCTGCATCTGCAGCCTGTCATTCAAGTCATACGCATAAAAAGTAAATGCTTCCCTGTCCAGAATATCCTCCACCGTATGTATCGAAGAAGCAAAAAAATTGTCAAACCCGATCACCCTGTTGGCAGTGCCGTCCGCCGTCAGCTTCCTTGCCAGTTCATTTCCAGTCATACCTGTCACACCACTTATTACATATAAGTTTTTCATACGCCATACTCCAATCTCTCACTGTAAAAAGAATCCACTTGTCCGTCAAAAGCCTGCTGTTCTTTTGCAATATCATAAACCGCTTTCAAAAAGACGACTTCTTCCCTTTCCGTGTCCAGAACCGCCGCCTGCGCCATGGGATTTAAATTTCTCGGCTGGCCCACCGATCCCGGATTAACAAAAATCGTCTTCTTCTGATTCCTCCGCCGGGAGTCTTCCGCCGGAAAGAATCTCTCAAAATAATGAGGCCGATGGGAATGGCCCGAAAACACATAGTCATAAGAACTGTATATGTCTAATTTCTGTTCCGGAAAAATGCTCTTCCATAAGCAGTCCTCCAGGCTGCCATGAACTGCCAGACAATATTTTCCGTCACATCGGAATTCCTTCCTGCCGTTTTTTTCCATGCCCCCTATATATTGCCAGGCATTTTCGTCCAGCCTCTCCCGTGTATGCCTGGCGCTCTCCCGCCCCCGTTGGGAGGAAAACCTGACATAGTCCTCCTGTAGGATCGCCTGCTCATGATTTCCCTGAAGGTTGCAGAGTATGGGACATTGCAGCTTTTGCAGGCGCTCTATTACTTCGTTGGAATGCATCCCATAGTCTATCAGATCCCCCAGCAGAACACAGCCCTGGACATTATGCCTGTCGGCTTCCGCCAATATTTGCTCCAGCGCCTCCAGGTTGCCATGGATATCCGCCATAATTAATATTTTCATAAATAGATAACTCCTGAATTGTTTTTCCCATTATAACATAAATCCAATTAAATGATAACTGTAATTTCTGCAAAATCCCTGATTTCCATACTTATCCTGTCTAATTCAGTTAAAACGCTTTCCTTTGGGCGGTAATAATGTTATAATCCATATGTACATTTAAAAGCTATACAGCGTGAAGGAGAAAACATATGCTTCAATTTGATAAGGATTTCTTTTTAGGAGAAACCTACCAGGGCTTTTATGTGGAGCCGATGATGAAATGTGTCTGGGCAGCCCAGTTAGAAGTTCTGGAGGTGATACGCGGCATTTGTGAAAAACATAAAATCAAATATTTTGCCGCATACGGGACCCTGCTCGGAGCGGTACGCCACAAAGGCTTCATTCCCTGGGATGACGATGTGGATATCATGATGCTGCGGGAGGACTATGAACGCTTTATGAAACTGGCCCCTGCGGAATTTTCCGGAGACTACCACTTACAGAGCCCCCATAATCTGGAGGATTACTCCACCACCTTTATGCGTGTAACCAACACCTGGACCATCTCCTATGCCCCTCAGCAGCTGCTGGAATTCCATGGATGTCCGTATATCGTGGGAGTGGATATCTTTCCCCTCGACACCCTGCCCCTTAACCATGCACAGGAAATGGACCAGGCACAGCTTGTACAGATTCTTATGGGCACATCCGTAAATTGTGAAACCGACCCTGAAGGAGTATTGGAGGTACTGCCTGACTTGGAGTCTCTCTGTCATACAAAGTTCGACCGCTCAAAAAAACTCCGGGGACAGTTACTCAAGCAGGCTGATATTATCAGCAAAAAGTACAGCAATACCAACGGCCCTCTTGTAACACATGTTCCCGGCAACTCCAATGGCGACTACCACTTTCAGAAAAAATGGTTTGATGAATGCATCTATCTACCCTTTGAAAACATCACTTTGCCTGCTCCAAAAGCATATGACGCAGTACTTAAAAATGTATATGGTGAAAATTACATGACCCCGATTTGCAGTGTTTCCCATGATTATCCATTTTATAAAAAGCAAATTGAGGCATTGGAAAAGTCGTTGGTAGAACGTGTAATGCGGGGAGAAAAATTACTATAGCTTGGGCTCCAAATTGCTTTTCAAAATGATATTAAAAAACAAAACCAAAAAGAGGGTTGACCAAGTCAACCCTCTTCGTAGTTGTACAATTAACTCTGTGATTACTGCAGTAAGGACAGTACACCCTGGTTAGCCTGATTGGACTGAGCCAACATAGCCTGACCTGCCTGAGCCAGAATGTTGTTGTTGGAGTACTTAACCATCTCAGTAGCCATGTCGGTATCACGGATACGGCTCTCAGCAGCGGTGGTGTTCTCCACTACGTTGTCCAGGTTGTTAACGGTATGCTCAAGTCTGTTCTGAATAGCACCCAGATTAGCACGCTGCTCGTTCAGAGTCTTGATAGCGCTCTTAATCGTGGTGATAGCAGTCTTCGCAGATGCCTGAGAAGCTACGCTAACGCTGGCAACGCCTAAGCCACTTGCACTCAGGGAAGCAATCGTAACGGAAATCTGGTTGGCAGAAGCAGCCTCTGCACCAACCTGAAGTGCAATGCTGGAAAAAGTACCATCCAACAGCATCTTCTCATTGAAGGTGGTGGTTGCAGATACACGGTTGATTTCCTCACACAGATTGGTTACTTCCTTCTGGATGTAGGACTGGTCCTCGGACTGGTTAGTACCGTTGGCAGCCTTAACAGCCAGCTCGTTCATTCTCTGCAGCATGTCATGAACTTCGTTCAGAGCACCTTCAGCAGTCTGTACGCAGGAGATACCATCCTGTGCATTCAGGGAAGCCTGGGTCAGACCTCTTACCTGACGTCTCATCTTCTCGCTGATAGCCAAGCCAGCAGCGTCATCAGCTGCACGATTGATCTTGTAGCCGGAAGACAGTTTCTCAGTGGACTTGGACTGAGTAGCTGCGGTCAAGCCGAGCATTCTGTTAGAGTTTACTGCGCGTAAGTTGTGTTGTACTACCATGATATATTCCTCCTTGAATTTTGAAGCCGCTTCCTTGCGGCCGGATTTTTGCTTGCCGTTCCTTCGATTCGCACGTATCGCTCTCCCGGCAAATGTTACTGCAGCCCTTCCTTGATTGTGCGGATCAGATCCAGGTTGCATTGAGCGTAAGCATTGAACGGTTGTTCATTTGCTTTACTTGTTATGTATATCGGTGGGCTTTTGGAAAACTTTAGGGCTTTGGAAAACTTTTTTCGTTTTTTTTTAAATCGGTTTTCCGAAAATCAGTCCTCCAGCCTTCTTGTCCTGCCGACATATTATATATCGGTGGCTTCGGAAAATACTTTAGTGGGAATTAACTCTTTTAATCGAACAATTTCTCTGCTCTGTCGTTCAATGGTCTGGTTCAGGCGGTCGATGGCATGCTTCTGGCGGCGGATCAGTTGCTTCTGCTTGCCTATGGTCTGCTCCTTTTCCGGAGCCTCCTCACAGGTCTTGATCATGCCCAGATACTTGGCCAGCTTCTGACGGCTGGGCTGGGACAGATCCAGTATGGAATTCAGCACGCTGCCCACCGTATGTCCTTCTCCCAGTCTCACATTCAGACTGTCTATGGGCATGGCGCTCTCCGTAAGCCCCAGGAGGTAATCCGCGGATACGTGAAAATACTCTGCGAATCTGCACAATGTACTCAGGTCGGGAAAATGTACCCCGTTCTCATAATTGGATATGGTGCCGATGGACACCCCCAGATACTCTGCTAGCTGCTTCTGATAGATTCCCCGCTCTGTTCTCAGTTGAAATAGTCTTTCTCCAAAATTCATATTGTGATTCTCCCCTAATTGAATCCCTTTTTAATACTATAATACATATTATAGATAGTATCAACCGAATTATGGAAAATTTTGTAATTTTTTTACCTGATCTGTCAAGGGGGGGCATCAATAATTAAAACATCGGCCTACAGCCTTTCTATCTGCTTTTCTAACTGCTCTTCCAGCAATTCCTTCAGATGTTTAATCTCCTCCGCCTGCTGGATAATGATCTGGCCCTGGCTCTCGATCTGCTGCCTCTGCCGGCTGATACTTCGGTCTTTCCCGGGCATTTCCTCATAAGCCTTTACCATATCCAGATACTTGATGGCCTGTCTGCGGGCCGGCTGGGACATATCCTGCATGGTGTTCAGGGCTTTTCCGATGGTGTAACCATCTGCCATCTGCACGTTCAGCTTCTCCATGGAAGACGCGCATTCTGTAAGTTCCAGAAGGTAGTCCGTAGTTACATGGAAATATCCGGCCAGCTTGCACAGAGTCGGCAGATCAGGACAGTGCACTCCGTTCTCATAATTGGAGATCGTGCCCACCGATACCTCCAGATACTCCGCAACCGCCTTCTGGTAGATTCCTCTCTCAGTTCTTAATTGAAACAATTTTTCTCCGAAACTCATACGCTTACTCTCCCAGGTATTTCTTTTGTCAATGAATTCTTCTAATATTATAATTTATGTTGTAGATATTATCAACTGGTTTTTGGCAGGTTTTGTAAATTTTTCGGGAACATAAAAAAATCTCCCCGAAAACCTTTCGTTTTCGAGGAAAATAATATCAACTCTTTCATACCAATTCGGTATATTATGGGGAATCCTGGTCAGGATTACATTCTTATATATTGCAAATCTGCGAAATTCCACTTCGTTATCATGCAATTTCAGCAAATCGGTTTCATGCGGTCATAGTATCATCCTATTTCTCCAATCGCCCTATTCTCCCAATATTTCGTCTATATTCACTCTCTGCATGTCATACAGACTCTGCAATTACCGATACTGAGTTGATTTTGGTCTGTCAGCCTTATTCAAAACACCGCTTCCGCCAAAAACGGAGCGGTGTTTTCATATGATGTGTGAACAATCAGCAGCTTCCATTCCTTGTACCGCAAGGGGTTCCGGCCCTGGCTTCGTGGTCCTCAAAAAAACACTGTTTACTTTACTTATTCCGCAGGGGGCGCAGTTCCTTCAAACTCTCCTGGGCACCGCATTCCAAAATATAAGGAGCAATCTCTTTGTAAGCATTTTCCGAAGAACCTGCTTCTGAAGGGATATATGTCCACTGTGTCAGAAAGCTGTGAGCATAGTTGCAGTGAATATTCCCGGTATAAATCTGCACCAGAGGATCTGTGATCCAATTTCCGTCAGCAGATGCACAGTCACTCCGATAGGTAAAGTACCGTTGTCCATCCTTAACATATATGATATTCACTGCCAGTTGATCTTCCGCGATATCCAGCTGTTCTTTCTCTCCGGCCATTTCATTGTAATCGTTCTCGGCCTCCACCTTTTCAAAGTAGAAATATTCCCTCCAGGCGGCCAATATTTCCTGCTCCATGTCACGGTACTGCTCCGGTACAAGCAGATTCAGTGTCAAGTCATCCTGCACAATCTGTTCTGCCAGATCCGAACCATTCGCTGTTTCAATGGGATTCCATTTGAAATATTCCCGGCTTACCTGCACAGACATCCCGGCAGGAGCAATCTCGATTGGAACCTCCGGGTTATTCATAGTATACAGGGGAGTCCCCTCATCATCAACGCTCTGATAATTGTATGCGTCCATGACAAACGCTCCTGCTTTTTCTTCCAATACGGACAGTAGTTTCTGGCTGCGCTGTGCGATTTCCAAATATTTTGCATCACTTTCATCTTCTCCGCTGTTATAGACCACTGTGCGGTAAAGGGATTCCTCCCACCGGGGTTCCTCCGCCTCCTTCCCAGTGCAGCCTGCAAGGGCCAGAAGCGCCGCTGATAAAGCCGTCCATTCTAATATCTTCTTCATCTTACATTTGCTCCTTGTTTGTCGAACTGTTCGATTTCCAAAGAAATCTGCTTTTCTTTATTATTGTCGCAGCCGTTCTATGACGCTGACTTTAGCAATTTGCCGGTACAAAAGCGCCGGTATCGCCACGGTCAGGAGTATAAGGAAGGGATAAATTACCAGCATGGGCCATATAACAAAGCGATAGGTGAAGAACCAAATCCCGCTGGAAATTCCCTGCACTACTACCACAGAAAACAGCCCCCCAAGGACAAGCGATATGATAATCGTTCCCATGGCATAATACAGTCCTTCAAAAGAGAGCATACGCTTTAACTGCCTGCCGGTCATGCCGATGCTTTGCAGCATGGCAAACTCTTTTTTGCGGGTGATAACACTTGTTAAAACGGAGTTGACAAAGTTTGCGATACCGATAATTCCGATGATGCTGCTCAACACTCCGCCGATGGTGATGATCAGGGAAGTCAGATCGTCAAAGGAACTGATATAGGTTGCTTTGGATTCAAAATCCATACCCGGTTCCACACTGTCGATATAGTTATTCAAAAACTCTGCCATTTCAGCTTCTGTTCTCTCTTTCACATCAAAGGTGAAATTGACCAGATGGGGACTATCGCACAGCGGCAGGAAGATTTCTGTCGGGAGATAGAACCGGCTTTCGCCCGTGTTGCGGGTAGTGGCTGTGTTCTCATTGGCCCGGACTTTTGCCATGATGATAAAATCATAGCTGTCCGTAATGGTGGTTGAAAGTCCCTCTGCTTCCAGATGGTTGATCTGCACCATGTCTCCCACGCTGATATTTGGGTTATCTATGACGGTTCCATCATCATTACACTCCACACTCAGCAGGATATACTTTCCTGATTTCAGCTTTTCCAGGTCAATTGTCCCCTCTATGACCTCCATATTATTCAGCAGAAAATCGTCCGCACCATATAGTCTTACATAGGAATTGCCGTTCTGGTCTTTGTTATAGCTGAAAAAGGCGTCATGTCCTGTGGAAAACGGTTCTTCCAGCAGCCAGGAGGAATAAAGCCTGCCGCCATCCTCAAAGCAGCTATTTTGTTTGACGGCCTCAATAAAACTCTCGGACAAGTCGTTTTCGCCTTCTTCAACTTGGTACTGAAAGTAGTCCACGTTCGAAATTACAAAGTCTGTATCCAAAAATTTTGCGATATATTTGTCAATATCAAACCCGTCGGACAGAGTGAACACTGTATTGAACAGCACCAGGCTCAGTGTCATGGAAACAATAACCAGTACCGTGCGTTTGCGGTTTCGTCCCAGGTTAGCCAGGGCCATAAAGTGGAGTTTTGCGCCGTGGGTCGATTTTTTGTCTTTAGCCCTGTGCTTTCCAAAAGCCGCCGCATCATTCTCCGTATAGCGAATGGCCTCAATTGCCGAAACTGTTCCGGCAATCTTCGCAGGCTTGCGTACACTGACAAAAACTGTAAAAAAGGCGAACGCGGTGGAGCCGATAAAAATCAGCGGATTTACTGTCACCTTAATACCGGCGTCCGCAGTATAACTCGTTCCGTTCATCAAGAAAGGAACCAGCGCCCGGCCAATAAAGAATCCCGCCAGCAAACCGATAGGAATACCAATCAGAGAAAGCCAAAGCGCCTGCCGGTTGATCAGCCGCTTGATCTGCCGCTTTGTTGTGCCCAGCGTTTTTAACTGTCCATAGGACTGGATGTCCTGAATGACGGAGATTTGGAAAATATTGTAGATAATCAAATATCCCGTTACAATAATCAGCAGAATACCAACAATGCCGGAAACCAGCATAGCCGGGTTATCTGACAGTACGCCGCTCTGATAGGCCGGACTGACGCGGGCAATCACATAATTGCCGTCCTCCGGACTGCCACCCATCGTGTCACAGGTATAGCCTGTTTCGGAAAGAAGCTGGTGGAGCCGGGCTTCTATATCGCCGTTTCCGCTGAACATCACATAGGCGGTGACAATGCCGGAGTAGTCATTGTCTATGGGATAGGTATAGGCCAAAATATCCGAGTGAGCATCCACAAAGGCTTTTGATACGATCAGCCGTCCGATGTTGCTCAAACCGTCCGTTTCCCAAAAGCCGCAGAGGATAAAATCGGTAGTGTAGGATTTTCCTTTAATGTCATAGGTCAGTGAAACAGTTTCCCCAATCTGTGCCGGTACACCCAGGGCATCCAGCGTCTTTGTGTCCGCGATGATCTCGTTTTCCGCTTCGGGCCGGTGGCCTGTTGTGGGTGTGTAGCGGGCAAATTCCAATGCAGTATCATCCAAATACCACAGGTCAGAGCGCCAGCGTTCCAGCCCCGGATTTTGCAGCCGGTAGGAAACTGCCTTTGAATAGGCGATGCGGTCAATCAGAGAACTTCCCGCTACATCGTCATATACTTCATCGCTGATATAATTTAAAACCGCCTGCCCGTCGCCGCCCGCTTTACGGATATTCTGATCGTGAACGGTGTCCATCAGGCCGGTCCCCAGGGTAAAAATCGTGGTGAACAGTATTGTAGTCAAAATGATTGCGATGATCGCGATGATATTCCTGCTTTTGCCGGCCTTGAAATAGCGGCCCGACAGCTTTTTAATCACCGCGCCGTTGTTGTTTCCAAATAAAATGTCATTCAACGTCAGCACCCCCCTTACTCGAAAATCCGGCCGTCCTCAATGCGGATAATGCGGTCGGCAAGCTGGGCGATCTCGTTGTTATGGGTTATCATCACCAGCGTTTGATGAAATTTGTTGCTTGTCGCTTTCAAAAGACCCAGCACATCGTTGCTCGTCCGGCTGTCCAGGTTGCCGGTAGGTTCATCTGCCAGGACGATAGCGGGCTTGGAAACAAGGGCGCGGGCGATGGCGACGCGCTGCTGCTGTCCGCCGGATAGGTTGTTGGGCATATTGTTCAGTTTGCCCTCCAGAGCCAGCAGGCGCACTACTTCATCCATAAATCCCCGGTCTATGGTATCGCCGTCCAGTTCCACGGGCAGAACGATGTTTTCATAGACATTCAGAACGGGAACAAGATTGTAGTTCTGGAAGATAAAGCCGATGTTGCGTCGGCGGAAGATGGTAAGCTGCTCGTCGTTCAGTTTGGCCAGCTCCTTGCCGTTGATTTGAACGCTGCCGGAGGTGGGCACGTCCAGACCGCCCATCATATTCAGCAGAGTGGACTTGCCGCTGCCGGAGGTTCCAACAATAGCGACAAATTGCCCCTGCTCAATGGAGAGAGACACACCGTCCAGCGCCTTTGTGATATTCGGCTCTGTGCCATAGTATTTTTTGAGGTCAGTTGTTTGTAAAATGCTCATGATTTGCACCATCCTTTCTGTGATGCCGTCAGTCTAACAGCCAATTCTCACAGAAATGTCACAAGCCGCAGGTTTTCTAAAAATTTTATTCATTGGGTAGAAATACGGAAAATGTGGAGCCGCAGCCCACTGTTGAAACGACTTTGATATATCCCCCCTGCATGGTGACGATCTCACGGGCAAGGTACAGCCCGATGCCGATACCCTCAATGTCATGCACTTCTTCTTCCCGGTAGAAGCGTTTGAAGATCATCCCCTGTCTGCTCTCCGCTATTCCTTTGCCGCTGTCGGTTATGTCGATTTTCACATAGAACTCCCAGCTTTGAACGGAAACTTGAATATCGCCATCTGCCGGGGTGTACTTCACCGCATTATCCAGAATGTTAAACAGGGCTTCACTTGTCCATTTCCTGTCGTGGGCCAGAATTATATCTTCCGGACAATCTACACCGACATGAATATTTTTCCTTTCGGCGCTCAAAAGAATACCACCCAGTGCCGCCGCCAGGGTATCATAAAGCGGCTGTATCTTTCTGTCCAGTGAAATGACACCGGTTTCCAGACGGGAGGTCTTTATCATGGCCTTCATAAGAAAATCCAGCTTTTCAAGCTGGCCGCTGGATGCCATTAAAAACTCCTGCCGCTTTTCCTCTGGCATGGGCTGTTCCAGCAAAGTAGCATTTACCATTTTGAGATTGCTAACCGGCGTTTTTACCTGATGGGATATGTCGGAGATCAATTCCTGCAAATCGGCTCGCTCTTTTGCTATGCTCTCCCGGTTCTCCCGCAGAACGTCATAGAGGCGAGCCAGCCGGTAATTGATTTTGTAAAACAGATTTTCTTCTTCGCGAATTTGCGGCGGCGCTGCTGCTCCATTCAACATATCGTCTATCGTTTGGCACAGGTTGTCCGAGAATAAAACCAGCTTCCGGCGCAGATAGACCACGAAAAGAATTGCACAGGAGAGCACCAGCAGAATAAACAGCAGGCACAGCCACACGATTGCCGGATTTCTGGCAAATAGAAAAGCCGAAATAATGGTCACAATGGAGAGCAAACCTAAAAAAGCTGCCCCCACCCCACAGGCGCGGTTGATGGAAATTTTGCCCCCTTTCACTTTTTCACACCCCCAATCCACATATAGCCCATGCCATAGACCGTCTTGATATATTGCAGGCCGTTTACTTCGATTTTTCCCCGGACGCGGCTGATCGCTACAGTCAATGCGTGTTCATCCACAAAGTTTTCATCCGCGTCCCACAACTTTTCAAGAAGTACCTGCCGGGTCAGAACGATTTGCGGATTTCTTACCAGTACCTTCAGCAAGCGGTATTCCATCGGCGTGAAGATAACCAGCTCCCCTGCGAGGGTGGCAGTCAACTCCGAAAAATTGATGGACAATGTGCCATCCGTGTAGCAATCGCCGCCTGTCTGCTTCTGTATACGGCCCAGCAAGGCAGAAACCTTTTTTCTGAATACACTGATATGGAACGGCTTTGTAACATAGTCGTCTGCCCCCAACTCAAAGCCTTTCAGCATATCCCTTTCCATATCGTTTGCGGTCAGGAAAATCACGGCGGTATCTGGACGGCGCTCTTTGATTTCCGTACAGAAGTCAAATCCGTTTCCATCAGGCAAATTGACATCCAGCACGATCAGATCATAGTCCTGCGCTTCACAAAAATTGACCGCCGCCGATTTTGTCATGGCAGCGTCCACTGTGTAGCCCGCCGCCGAAAGATTGTAGCAAAGAGTATTGTTCAAAAGACGGTCATCCTCAACGACTAAAAGCCTCATGGCCTCACTTCCTTTCCCTTATTGGATAACATGAAAATGTCACAGAAACCTCACAACAGCTTTCGTACTGCAATACACAGTCTAATTTTAAAAACCACCAGCGCCGACGCATCAGCCGCAAGGTGATGATGTGGCCGGAAGAACATCTGTCAGTTATTGAGGGAGCACGTTTTTTCAGAAATATCCAGCCTTTGACGATCAATGTTCTATTCTATAATTAAGTAAAAGCCGTCAAAAGAAACATATTCACAGAACGTCCGGCGCAGGGACTGGATCAATAAATCTCCCTGTTCGCTTTCAGCATATATGGAAAACTCCGCAGGAAAACCTGCGGAGTCCATATTCTTGCATCTGTATAATTTTTCTGCTTATCTCTTGGAGAACTGAGGCGCACGTCTTGCAGCTTTCAAGCCGTACTTCTTTCTCTCCTTCATACGGGGGTCTCTGGTCAGATAGCCGGCCTTCTTCAGGGTGGGCCTGTAATCGCCATCTGCCTGCAGCAGGGCTCTGGCTACGCCATGTCTGATGGCACCGGCCTGACCGGTGTATCCGCCGCCCTTTACATTAACAATGATATCGAACTTGTCTGCCGTCTCGGTGGCTACCAGAGGCTGACGAACAATCACCTTCAAGGTCTCCAGACCGAAATACTCGTCCATGCTTCTCTTATTGATAGTCACATCGCCTTTACCGGGTACCAGGTAAACTCTTGCGATAGACTTTTTTCTTCTACCAGTTCCGTAGTATTTTGCTGTGTTAGCCATGATCTATTCTCCTTTCAGTCCTTTAGAATGTCAGTGCTTCGGGCTTCTGGGCAGCGTGCTTGTGCTCCGGCCCCGCATATACATGCAGTTTGGTGTACATCTGTCTTCCTAAAGGCCCCTTGGGCAGCATGCCCTTGACAGCCAACTCGATCACCTGCTCGGGCTTCTTGGCCATCTTCTCTCTCAGGGTGGTTTCCTTCATACCGCCTACATAGTCGGAATGATGGTAATAAATTTTCTGGTCTAACTTCTTGCCGGTGACCTTTACCTTCTCTGCGTTGACCACGATCACATAGTCGCCGCAATCCATATGAGGAGTGAAGATCGCCTTGTTCTTGCCTCTGAGTACCTTGGCAACCTCAGAAGCCAGACGGCCCAGGGTCTGATCTGTAGCGTCTACTACATACCACTTTCTATTGATAGTAGCTGGACTAGCCATAAAAGTTTTCATTGCGTTACCTCCGTATTACTTTGTCCTTGGACTTTTGGGATGGCTCTTTCCCTCCCCGGCCGCAGATGTCCGGCTACAACCTGGGGGCTTCCAAAGCCTGATTAATTTTATCTTCATGCCTCGTCGGGGCTTTGACTCGGCAATGCGAACTCCGTCACAGTGATATATTATATTATAGGTCCTTGCCGCTGTCAATATGGTTTTGCACTTTTTTTACCCTATTTCCAAACTATCCAGAAGGAAGGTATTCCCGTATGCCTGCCCCATGATCTCATTCAGCCGCTCCCGGGCGGCGTGCTCCCCGCTGAAATGGCTCTGATCCTCCGTCCAGTCCTGGGGAAAGTACCATATGTCCTTCATATAGTCGGGAAACAGCCGGCTCATCCCGGTCTCCCCATAGTCCGCCGCCAGAGTCTCCATCTCCTCCCGATAATATTCCGATACGGGTGAGGCATACAGATGCAGTTCCGCGCCATATTCCCTACACAGATCATATAGCTTTTCCACATATAGGTCCGCTATTTCAAAGGGATGGCCCTGGACATAGGGCTCCCGGCGGCTTTGCAGATAGTTCAGGCCGATTTTCCGGCAGACCGGGGAATGTTCCATCATCCACACTGCGCCCTTGGTCAGGAAAAAACTCCCGTATGCCTCCTCCATGGCGTCCCGGGTACTCTGATCCAGAAAAGACATACCCTCCGTCTCCACATAGGTCATGGCCGCATACCGATATCCCCATTCCATGTCAAAGGTTCTGGTGAGCGTCAGAGGATGCATCACCAGAAACACATCCGTGGTACCCGGATGACTCTGCAGATATTCCCGGGCCAGCAGATACTGTCCCGGCATCATCAGCGCGGCGTTGGTGGCCAGAACGCTCTTGTCCGGATTATATGCTTCCAAAGGGGAAAACATCTGGCGGCAGATGCTGTCGCCGATGATCAGCCGGGTGGTACCGTCGGATTCCCCGGCCCGCTCAAAATAAGGCAGCATGCCGCTGTCCTCCAGGAACTCCTGGCTGTTCGTCAGTCTTGCCAGTATGGGGCGGAAAGGTTCTCTTGCGGACAGGAACAAAAAGCATACACAGGCGGAAAAAATCAGCAGGGTAAACAAGCTGCACTTCCGGATGAATTTTTTCATAATTTAAAACCTCGTATATATGAAATTGGACGCCGCCTGCCCATATTCCCGTAAAATCACCAGCAGAAGGCCCAGCGTCAGGGCAATGTAGAGCGCCCACCGGGCCGCCGCGGGAAGTTTGCGGGCCGCCAGTTCTTCCAGGGACAGTTTCTTTTCATGCAGAAAATCCACCAGGAAAACCAGAACGATCCCTGCCAGGAGCAGCGCCAGTTCCGGCTTCGATCTTCCCATCAGATAACTTCCGTAATAGGTCATCTCCTTAAATTGGAATCGGAAAATGATGCGGTGTAAAATGGCCAAAGCCTGGGACAGGGAATCCGCCCGGAAAAAGAGCCATGCGAAATCCACCAGAGCAAAGACCACCACAGCCTGCAGCACCCGGCAGACCGCGCCTCGCCTGGCCTCTCTTCGGGGCAGGCAGCTTCCCAGAACCTGGTAGAGACCGTGAATGCCGCCCCAGACCAGATAGTTAAGCCCGGCCCCATGCCACAGGCCGCTGACCAGAAAGGTAAGCAGCAGATTGGCGCATTTTCTCAGTTTCCCCTTTCGGTTTCCGCCCAGAGGAATGTATACATAATCCCTGAACCAGGAGGAAAGGCTGATATGCCAGCGCTTCCAGAAGTCCTGCACGGAGGACGCGAAATATGGCTGGGCGAAGTTGTCGGCCAGATCAAATCCCAGGATCCTGGCCGCTCCCACCGCCAGGGCGCTGTATCCCGCAAAATCACAATACAGCTGCACCGCATACAGAATGGTGGCCCACAGCAGGGCAGCCCCCGGCATGTCCTCATAATTGCCGTAGGCGAAATCCACCATGCCTCCCAGGGGATTTGCAATGACAAACTTCAGCAGATAGCCCCACAGCAGCAGATACAGACCGGAATGCGCCCTGCCATAGTCAAACGCTCTGCCCTCCCGCAGTTGGGCCAGCAGTCCCTGGGCTCTCTGAATGGGGCCCGACATAACCGTGGGAAAAAAAGACACATAGGCCGCATACCGCACCGGATTCCGTTCCGCTCTCACATGACCCCTGTAGACTTCCACCACATACCCCATGGCCTGCAATGCGTAAAACGAGATGCCCAGGGGCACAAAGGGAGAACTTGCCCAGGGATAACGGAACAGGAATAGCGCCAGCACCTGAAGCGCTGCGCAGACCCCCAGGATCCCTTTTGCAATAGCACGGCCTCCCGCTCCTTCCCGGTCCAGCAGCAAGGCCGTCAGATATGTGGTGCCGGTGCAGAAAGCCAGGCCCAGCGCAAAGCGCACATCTCCCGACAAATAGAAAAAGAGGCTTGCCGCACAGAGCCAGATATATCTGTATTTTTGGGGCAGCGCATAATACACCCCGGCCACAAGCGCCAGACAGGGCAAAAACAGGAACGAGTGCAAGGACATTTTCAACTCTCCCAATCAGCTTTCAAATTCATATTTCACCAGCGTCAGGCCCCGGGCCGGGGCAGTGGGGCCCGCGGCCCGGCGGTCCCTGGCCGCCAGCACCGCCCCCATCTCCTCCGGCCGGCGCCGTCCCTGGCCCACTTCCATCAGCGTGCCGGCGATGATCCGCACCATATTATAGAGGAAACCGCCGCCGCAGACCCGAATCACCAGTTCCGGCCCCTGCTCCAGCAGTTCCAGGGAGTGGATGCGCCGCACGGTGCTTTCCACCTGGGCCCCTGTCTGACAGAAGCTTTTGAAATCATGTTCCCCCACCAGATATTCCGCTGCGGCCCGCATGGCTTCCACATCCAGGTCATAATAGGTAAAATGGGTGTACAGCCTTCTCGTGGGCAGGGGAAAAGTCCCCCGGTAGATGCGGTATTCATAAGTCTTGCGACTCTTCACATGGCGGGGATGCCAGTCAGGAGGCGCCTCCTCCGAGCGCTGAACCCTTATGTCCTCCGGGAGCCGCTGGTTCAGTGCATAGGATATTTTCTCCGCGGGCATCCGCGCCCCGGTGTCAAATACGGCCACATTGCCCAGAGCATGAACCCCCGCGTCCGTGCGGCTGGCCCCGGTCACCTGGATGGGTTCTCCCAGCAGTTCCGTAAGACAGCGGTTCAGCTCGCTCTCTATTGTAATCCCGTTGCTTTGCAGCTGCCAGCCATGATAGGCCGTGCCGTCATAGGCCACCGTCAGGCGCACCCGCTTTTTTTCCATAATGCCCTCTTCTCCGGATGGCTTTCCGCATCCCTTTCTCGGTGTGTCAGAACCGCCGGACTGCGGTTCTGCCCGGACCAATGCCCTATCTGTCTACAACAGCACTCCCACCGCTACCTTGCAGCCCAGGTACAGGAGAAGACAGAGATATGCCAGTCGATCCCTGCGCTGATAGACCAGCGGCTTCATCTTCGTGCGCCCCTCGCCCCCGTGGTAACAGCGTGCCTCCATGGCCATGGCCAGATCATTGGCCCGGCGGAAAGCGGAGATAAACAGAGGGACCAGCAAAGGCACCATGGCCTTGGCCCGTTTGATCAGATTGCCGCTCTCAAAATCCGCTCCCCTGGCAATCTGCGCTTTCATAATCTTGTCCGTCTCCTCCAGCAGGATGGGGATAAAGCGCAGGGCGATGGACATGATCATGGACACCTCGTGCACCGGCACTCTGAAAACTTTCAGAGGACGCAGCCCTTTCTCCATGCCGTCCGTCAGATGATTGGGGGTGGTGGTCAGGGTCATAATGGAGGAGCCGATGATCAGATAGCACAGGCGCAGTGCCATAAATACCGCGTTGTGCAGTCCCTCCCGGGTGATGTTCAGCTTCCAGAGGCGCACCAGCGTCTCACCGGGGGTTAGAAACAGATTGAACGCCACAGTGATCAGAAGCAGGAACAAAATGGCCTTCATGCCCCGTACCATGAATTTGAAGGGCACATGGGACAGCCCGATCACCAGCGCCAGAAAAAGTGCTCCCAGCACATAGCCCGCTATATTTTCAAACAGAAACAGGGAGATGATATACAGCATGGTCCCCGCCAGCTTTACCCGGGGGTCCAGCCGATGGATTACGGACTCTGTCTGATAGTATTGTCCCAGGGTTATGTCTCTCAGCATATGGTAACTCCTCGTGTCATAATCTCTGTCCCTTCCTCTGCCCGCAATGGCTCCCCTCTTTTCCCAGCGCCTGCAGAATCCGGTCAGCCGCCTCCTCCACGGTGATGGCGTCCACATCCACCGGCAGCCCCTCTTGGTGCAGCGTGCGCAGGATATATGTCACCTGGGGAGCTCCCAGGCCCATCTCCTCCAATTCCCGGCAGCGCCGGAACACCTTTCGGGGGACATCGTCATAAATAACCTTCCCATGATTCATCACAATGATCCGGTCCACATACTCGGCCACATCCTCCATACTGTGACTGACCAGCAGGATCGTCATATTCGTCTGAGTCTGCAGTTCTTTGATCTGATCCAGAATCTCCCTGCGGCCCTTGGGGTCCAGGCCGGCAGTGGGCTCATCCAGAATCAGGATTTCCGGCTGCATGGCCAGCACCCCCGCAATGGCCACCCGGCGTTTCTGGCCGCCGGACAATTCAAAGGGGGACTGGGTGTACAATTCCTCCGACAGCCCCACCCTGGCCAGGGCTTCCCGGGCCCGCCGCTCCACTTCCTCTTTGGGTAGTCCCAGATTTCTGGGTCCAAAGCATACATCCGAGAACACGTCTACCTCGAATAGCTGGTGTTCCGGGTACTGAAAGACCAGTCCCACTTTGCTGCGCAGTTCCTTCCTGTCAAATCCTTTGGCGTCAATATCCTGTCCGTTAAAATAAATATGTCCCTCGGTGGCCCGCACCAATCCGTTCAAATGCTGCATAAGGGTGGACTTTCCCGAACCGGTGTGGCCTATGATTCCTATGAACTGCCCTTCCGGTATGGTCAGACAGATGTCCTCCAGCGCCCTCTGAGGCAGGGGGGCGTCCGGGTCATATACATAACTCACATGCTCAATGGTCAATCCCATACTGCGCCTCCTCATCTGCCTGTACACCGCCGGTTTCGCTTTTCCCATGGGGCCATTCACAGCTCTTGAGCGCTGTCACCAATTCCTCAGTGGTGAGAATTCCCTGGGGAAGAAGGATTCCCCTTTGCTGCAATTCATGGGCCAACAGCGTTACCTGGGGCACATCCAGCCGCAGCTTCTGCAATTCCTCCACCCGGGAAAAGATTTCCCGGGGCGTTCCCTCCATGGCGACCCGCCCCCGGTCCATGACATATACATGGTCCGCGTGGATCACTTCTTCCATATAGTGGGTGATCAGGATCACCGTGACCTTCTCCCTGCTGTTTAGCTCCCTGACGGCCCGGATCACCTCTTTGCGGCCGCTGGGGTCCAGCATGGCAGTGGGTTCGTCCAGCACGATACACTGGGGACGCATGGCCAGCACTCCCGCAATGGATACCCGCTGCTTCTGGCCGCCGGAAAGTCTGTTGGGCGAGTGGCTGCGGTATTGGTACATGCCCACGGCCCGCAGACTCTCTTCCACTCTTTTCCAGATCTCCTCCGTGGGAACGCCCAGGTTCTCCGGACCGAATCCCACGTCCTCCTCCACCAGTTGGCCGATAATCTGGTTATCCGGGTTCTGGAACACCATCCCCGCCCGCTGGCGGACGGCCCAGACCTGTTCCTCCTGGCTGGTGTCTATGCCGTCCACCCATACCGTACCCCGGGTGGGCTGCAGGATGGCGTTCATATGCTTCGCGAGGGTAGACTTGCCCGAGCCATTGTGTCCAACGATGGCGATAAATTCTCCCCGCCGGACTCCCAGCGAAACATCGTCCACCGCTCTGTTGACTCCCTCCACATTGCCGTCCTCGTCCCGTCTCAAATATTCATATATCAGATTTTTCGTTTTTACAATACTCATGGGCTCTTACCTCGATTTCCTATTTTACTAAATTTAGCGTTCTTTTACAACTAAAATTTTGACGGGTGAATCGGGGCATGCTATAATATCCGCAAAGGTGGTGGAAAACAATATGAATCAGAGACGAAATGCACTGTTGAAAGGACTTGCCGCCATAGCCGCGGTGATTGTCATATGTATCAGCCTGGGCCGGATCATTGGAATCGGCTCCCAGACCCTGGGAGACATCGCCCGAGAACACCCGCAGCCCACGGCAACGCCGAGGAATGAAGAAAGCACAGAGAGCCTTGGTAATGGAACCCCGGAGGGTACAGGGCCCGGCGAAAGTCAGGGAGAAACCGAAGATGGCACACAGCCCGGCGAAAATCAGGAAGCCGAAGGAAATACACGACCCGGAGGAGAATCGTCGGGAAGCACTCCCTCAGATGTGGCGGACTCCCGGGATCCCTCATATGATATACAAAACACTCCGGCATCAGGTGGGGATGTAATGACGGATAACTTGCAAAATATGACAGAAAATGACGGCCTTCTCTCTCTGCCCGGCCTGGCCCTGAATGGGGAATTCATGGCCGATGCCAGGATTACCTGGGAAGAGGGATTTTACTACGAGCCCCTCTCCCAGGGACTGGCCGATTATATAACAGGTGTATCTTATCCCAAAGATCTGGAAAAACCGGCGATTGCCGTAAGTGACCTGTGCTACATCCATGTACTTTACAATGATTTTGAAGGGAATCCTGCGGAAGGAGAACTGATCTGTAATCAGGCCATTGCACAGGATCTTGTAGAAATATTCCACGAGTTGTACAAGGCAGAATATCAGATCGAAAAGATCCGGCTTATCGACGCCTACGGTGGGGACGACGATCTGTCCATGGCCGACAACAACAGCTCCTGCTTCAATTACCGGGTGGTGTCGGGCTCCTCCAGCCTGTCCAGACATGCCTATGGACTGGCCATTGATATCAACCCCCTGTACAATCCCTATATTACCTACAATAAGGATCAAACCATCCATGTATCTCCCGAAGCCGGAGAAGACTATGCGGATCGGAGTAAGTCTTTCCCCTATAAAATCGACGAAGAGGATTTGTGCTACCGCCTGTTTAAGGAGCATGGCTTTACCTGGGGCGGCGACTGGAACTCCTGTAAAGACTATCAGCATTTTCAAAAGACGCCTTAAAGCGCCGTTCAAACACATGTCACGGAAAAATACGCCTGTAGAAGCCCATATAAAAAGAGGAATGGATTTGACCCCATTCCTCTTACTTATTACTTTCTGTCAGTTTATACCAACTCCAGAATAACTTCCATGGCCGCATCGCCCTTGCGCTGGCCGATCTTCACGATCCTGGTGTAACCGCCTTTGCGGTCTGCGTACTTGGGAGCGTACTCGTCAAACAGTTTCGCAACCAGATCAACTTCCTTGGTGTTGCGCTTTCTGCCGGCAGCCTCCTTGGGAACGTCCACCACGGGATACAGCACTTTCAGCATCTGGCGGCGGGCATGAAGCCTGCTGGGAAGATCCTTCTTGATCTCCTTCTCCACTTCATCATAAACGGTAACGGTAACGCCGTTCTCGATTCTCAGGATCTTGCCGTCCTTGTCGCGGTGAGTCTCGGACAGTACGGCCTTGGTATCCTTGTCAACGATCTGCTTTACCCTCTTGCCGTCCTTGTCCTTACGGGCAACCTTGGCAGTCACGGTAACGGTCTCGAAGTTATCCTTCTCTTTGACCGCCATGGCCACCAGGCCGTCAGCGATCTTCTGAACCTCTTTGGCCCTGGCCTGAGTGGTAACGATCCTGCCGTTTGCGATCAGGGCTGTAACCTGATTCCTCAGCAACGCTTTTCTCTGGGAGGAGGTCCTGCCCAGCTTTCTGTATTTTGCCATAACGATATTTCCTTTCTCCATTCATGGTACACCCGGCCACGCTCTTCGGACTTACATACCGGATGCAGTTTCATTTCCACAAAGAGTTACGGTCCCTCCATGCCGATAGGACTTACTGAAGAGACAAGATATTGCGTTACCCAGCTTCAGTCTTCGCTGGGATTAAGCTGCAAGCCTAATTCCTTCAGCTTTGCCAGCACTTCCTCCAGAGACTTGCGTCCCAGATTCCGCACCTTCATCATATCTTCCGATGTTTTGTTGGTCAACTCTTCCACCGTGTTGATACCCGCCCTCTTCAGGCAGTTGTAGGAACGGACGGAAAGTTCCAACTCGTCAATGCTCATCTCCAGCACTTTCTCTTTCTCGTTGTCCTCTTTCTCAACCATAACCTCCGCGTTCTTCGCATTCTCGGACAGGTTGATGAAAAGACTCAGATGCTCGCTGAGCACCTTGGCGGCCAGGCTGACAGCCTCGTCCGGAACCAATGTGCCATTGGTATGGACATCCAGTGTCAGCTTGTCAAAATCCGTGATCTGGCCTACACGGGTATTCTGTACAGTAACGTTCACTCTCTCTACAGGTGTATAGATCGAATCAATGGCAATCACGCCGATGGGTAAATCTTCGCGTTTGTTCTTATCGGCACTCACGTAGCCTCTGCCTCTGGTGATGGTCAGTTCCATGTACAGCTTGGTATTCTTACCGCTGAGAGTGGCGATCACCAGATCGGGATTGAGAATCTCTATGTCCTGATCTACCTGAATATCGGAGGCCCGCACCACGCCCTCGCCTTCGTACTCGATATACGCGGTCTTTACCTCATTGGTCTCGCTGTTGTTCCTGATGGCCAGACTCTTGATATTCATAATGATTTCCGTCACGTCCTCTTTCACGCCGGGGACGGAACTGAACTCATGTAATACACCCTCGATCTTCACCTGGCTCACTGCCGCACCGGGCAGAGAGGAAAGCATGATTCTTCTCAGGGAGTTGCCAAGCGTAATGCCATAGCCCCTTTCCAAAGGCTCCACTACGAATTTACCGTATTTTTTGTCTTCCGAGATTTCAACAACCTCAATATTCGGTCTTTCAAAATCAAACACTACAAATACCCTCCTTTATACGGCTATTTTCGGACAAGCGTATGGTGGCGGTTTACTTAGAATACAACTCGACGATCAACATCTCGTCCACGGGTACATCAATCATTTCTCTGGTGGGAAGATTCTTGATGGTTCCCTTCAGAGCCTCGATGTCCGCGTCTATCCATTCGGGCGTCAGCCTGCCGCCGGTCACTTCTACGATATCCTTGAATCTCTGCAGGGATCTGGACTTCTCACGGATCTCAATCACATCACCGGCCTTGATCAGGTAGGAGGGAATGTTTACTACTCTGCCGTTTACGGTCACATGCTTATGGCCCACCACCTGACGAGCCTCTCTCCTGGTCCTTGCGAAGCCCATGCGGAACACCACATTGTCCAGCCTGCTCTCCAGCATCACCATCAGGTTCTCACCGGTCATGCCCTTCATCTTGTCGGCCTTCACATAATAATTGTGGAAAGGCTTCTCCAACACACCGTAAATAAACTTGGCTTTCTGCTTCTCACGAAGCTGCAGTCCATACTCACTTACCTTCTTGCCGGCTCTGGCGTTGGTCCTGTTGGACTTCTTGTCATAGCCCAGATAGGAAGGCTCCAGGCCCAATGCTCTGCATCTCTTTAAAACGGGTACACGATTAACTGCCATTTTTCATTTTCTCCTTATAATCATGATGTTTACAATACCGATACGGCAAGCGGCCCGGCATATTACCCGGCCCCTTGCTGCAGGTACCTTCTTCCAACTCTTCCATGCGCCGTAAAATACCCTGTGGGTAAACCGACCGCATATGCTTACTAGACTCTTCTCCTCTTGGGAGGGCGGCATCCATTGTGGGGAACCGGAGTTACGTCACGGATGCTGGTAACCTCCAGACCGCAGGCGGACAAAGCCCTGATAGCCGCCTCACGTCCCGAACCGGGACCCTTTACAAACACGTCTACGGTCTTAAGACCATGTACCAGAGCAGCCTTTGTGGCTGTCTCTGCTGCCATCTGCGCAGCATACGGAGTAGATTTCCTTGAACCTCTGAAGCCAAGACCACCGGCACTTGCCCAGCTCAGGGCATTGCCCTCAGCGTCTGTCAGCGTAACAATCGTATTGTTAAAAGATGACTGGATATGTGCCTGTCCCCGTTCAACGTTTTTCTTGACACGTTTCTTTGTTACTTTTTTTGCAACTTTTGCCATTTTAAACTAACCTACTTTCCTATTAATCATTGTCCTGTGAAGAAGCATTACTTCTTCTTGTTTGCAACGGTGCGCTTGGGTCCCTTGCGGGTCCTGGCGTTGTTCTTGGTGTTCTGGCCGCGGACGGGCAGACCCTTGCGGTGACGAATGCCGCGGTAGCAGCCGATCTCCTGCAGTCTCTTAATGTTCAGGGCCGTCTCCCTGCGGAGGTCACCCTCCACCATAATGTTCAGCTTCTCAATAGCTTCGCTGATTTTCTTTACTTCCTCGTCAGTTACGTCCCTTACGCGGGTATCAGGGCTCACGCCTGCCTCCGCCAGGATCTTGTTTGCGCTTACTCTACCGATGCCATAGATGTAAGTCAAACCGATTTCGATTCGTTTTTCCCTAGGTAAATCCACACCTGCGATACGAGCCATTTACGTTTCCTCCATTTTCTTTGCGCTTCCGCTCCTGCGGAAATAAACGCTGCGTACACATCTGGTCTGTTTTTGTACGCCTGTTACTAATTGATTGGGGTTTTCACCCAATCGGACGCCTTCTGTTACTAATCCGATCTTCCCCGAACAACCGTCCCCGGTCTGCCTGCCGGCATATGCCGTTCACGCCGCCTCACCGCGCACTCATGCAGCCTCGTCTCAAACTCATGTCACGCCTGCCGCAACCTGTAAAGAATTCGCTGCGCGAATTCTTTGGGACAAGGCTAGTTTTTGTTGGGCTGCGTCCTTTGCAGCCTTACAAAAACTCCTTCGTCCAGGTAACCAAGAAGTAATCTCCGTAAGCTCTATCCCAGTTCTATGATAATCAGCCCGCCTGCAGGGGGCTGGTTCAGCCGCACATAACAACCGGACAGAAACTCACATACCTGATCAAAAAGCGATGATCAAGCGGTGATTATCCCTGTCTCTGCTTGTGTTTCGGATTCTCACAAATAACTCTGATACGTCCTTTTCTCTTGATGATTTTGCACTTTTCGCAAATCGGTTTTACTGATGATCTAACCTTCACGTTAAACCCTCCTTTCAAAAAAGACCGTTTTACATTATAGCATGCGACTTTCTCCAATGCAAGTACTTTTTCCTGTAAAATTCATCTTTTTTCCTGTTTTTACCGCAGTTCTACTACTTATCCCTCCAGATGATGCGTCCCTTGGACAGATCATAGGGGGACAGTTCCAGTGTCACCCTGTCGCCGGGCAGGATACGGATAAAGTTCTGGCGCAGCTTGCCGCTGATATGGGCCAGCACGCGGTGCCCGTTCTCCAGTTCCACCTGGAACATGGTGTTGGGCAGCTTCTCTACCACCGTACCTTCGATTTCAATTACATCGCTCTTTGACATACACGCTCTCCTCTCCAGGCCCTTCCGGGCAACTCCCTGCGGCGTCTGATTCGCCCCAGCGGAATTACCTGGCGGCCAAATACTGTTTTATGGCATATTTGATTTCATGGTCAAATACGGCCTCTCTCCCCAGCAGCCGCTTCTGCAGTTCCACGTCCACCGTCTCCCGGATCACCTGGATATGCCTGCGGCTCTTTTTCTTGGGGCGTTCCATACTGCGCAGGCGGCCGTCGCTGAGGTAAACATATCCGTCTTCCTCTCCCACGATGACATATAAACTTCCCGCGTCATGCCCCGCCCTGGATGTTGCAAAATATCCTGTCATGCCTGCCCCCTTCGCCTGCCATGTGTCCGTACTGCCGCGGCACGCTTTCCTGCCGCACGGCTCCCTGCCGGATGCCGGAGCCCGGGCCCTAATACAATGTCAGTATTTCCGGCTCCCCGTCCGTGATCAGGATGGTGTTCTCATAGTGGGCGGAGAGAGAACCGTCTTCCGTCACCACCGTCCAGTCGTCGTCCAGCCACACCACATCCGCCGCCCCCATGTTAATCATGGGTTCGATGGCCAGCGTCATGCCGGCCCGCAGCCGGATGCCTCTGCGCTTCTGAGCAAAATTGGGAATCTGGGGATCCTCATGCAGCGCCGTTCCGATGCCGTGTCCCACCAGATCCCTCACGATGCCGTAGCCGAAGGAGGTGGCATAGGCGTCGATGGCATTGGAAATATCAAATAGATAATTGCCGGCTTTTGCCATCTTTATTCCCTCAAAAAAGCATTGCCTGGTCACATCAATAAGCTGCTGCGCCTGGGGGCTCACCTTGCCCACCGCATGGGTGCGGGCAGCGTCGGAATGATAACCTTTGTAGATCAGGCCGGCGTCCAGGCTGACAATATCGCCCTCCTGAAGGATATGGTGTTTGTTGGGAATCCCGTGCACCACTTCGTCGTTGACCGACACGCAGATGGAGGCGGGATATCTGTGATAATTCTTGAAGTTGGGAATACATCCCATCTTTCGGATGAGAGTGTCACCCAGAATGTCAATATCCTTGGTGGACATTCCCGGCCTGATGGCCTCCTCCATCTCCTTGTGTACGATGGCCAGAAGTCTGCAGGACTCCCGCATCAATTCAATCTCTCGCTCCGTTTTAATCGTCACCGCCATAGCTGCTATCCTCTTTTCACACTGACCTTAACCCAAAATGGAAACAATCGCGTCAAACACTTCCTTCATATCCACAGTGCCGTCCACGGTGCGAAGCACACCCTTGGCAGTGTAGAAATCAATCAGAGGCTGGGTCTGCTCATGGTACACCTTCAGGCGGTTCTGCACCGTCTCGGGCTTGTCGTCATCACGCAGCACCAGTGACTGGCTGCAGTTGTCGCAGATGCCCTCCTGCCTGGGAGGAATATGCTCAATGTGATAGGTTGCGCCGCAGGAAAGGCAAGCCCTCCGGCCTGACATCCTCTTTACAATGTTTTCATCGGGTACATCCACATTGACGGCATAGTCGATCTCCTCGCCCAACTCCGCCAGCGCCTTGTCCAGTACCTCAGCCTGGGGAATGGTGCGTGGAAAGCCGTCCAGCACATAACCGTTCCTGCAATCCTCCTGAGCCACCCGGTCCAGCAGAATCTTCACGGTAAGTTCATCGGGCACCAACAGCCCCTGATCCATATATTTCTTGGCTTCCATGCCCAGCTCTGTACCGTTCTTGATATTGGCCCGGAAGATATCCCCTGTGGATACATGGGGAATTCCGTATTTCTCAGCAATCATCTTGGCCTGGGTCCCCTTGCCTGCGCCAGGCGCGCCTAACATAATGATCTTCATATGCTCCTCCTTATGTCCATACCGCTTCCGTGCATGGACTGCTTTTAAATTTACCGTTCTATTTTACCTATTTCACCCGCTGTTTGCAATATAAATCCTGCATTTACACCAAAAAGACGCCCTCTATGATAAAAAATCATGGGAAAGCGCCTTTCCGCCCTGGTTAATCGTTCAAAAATCCCTTGTAGTTGCGCACCAGCATCTGGGATTCCACCTGTTTCATGGTCTCCAGTATGACGCTGACAATGATGATCAGGCTTGTTCCGCCGAAGGAGATATGAGCACCGAACAGACCGCTGAAAATAAACGGCAGTATGGCGATCACCACCAGACCCACGGCTCCGATGAAGATCAGGTAATTCAAAACCCTGGTCAAATAATCGCTGGTGGGCTTACCCGGCCTGATACCCGGAATAAAGCCGCCCTGCTTCTTCATATTATCCGCCACCATCAAAGGATTGAAAGTGATGGAAGTGTAGAAGTAAGCGAAAAAGATCACCAACAGGATATACACGAGCATGCCTATGGTATAGATGGGCTGGGTGCGGCTGCACCAGTAGTTCTGGTTCAGATACTTGAGTACCTCGCCCCAGAAGCCGGTTCCCTGATAGCCCGCAAAACTGCATATAATGATGGGAGTCTGCATGATGGAGGAAGCAAAGATCACCGGGATCACGCCGGAAGTATTCACCTTCAGCGGGATGTTGGAAGTCTGTCCGCCAACCATCTTCCTGCCCTGCACCTTTTTGGCATACTGGACGGGAATCTTGCGCACGCCCGCATTCAGCACGATGACCAGCACCACCATCAGTATGATAATCAATACGATGATACATGCCGCCAGCACTGCCGTAGCCGGCGCCTTGCCAAATACAAACTGGTCAAACAGATTGGCCAGATCCTGAGGAAGACGGGACACGATATTAATGACCAGCACGATAGAAATACCATTGCCGATCCCTTTCTCGGTGATCCTCTCCCCCGCCCACATCATGAAAGCACTGCCGGCGGTAAGCGCGGCGATACAGGTGATCACGTTGAGCGCATTGAATGTCACCAGCAGGCCCTGCCGTCCAAAGCCGATGGACATGGCGGTGGCCTGAACCACGGCCAGCACCACCGTCACATATCTGGTGATGGAGGCGATCTTTTTCCTGCCGTCCTCGCCGTCCCGCTGCATCTCTTCCAGCTTGGGAATGGCGATGGTCAAAAGCTGCATGATGATGGACGATGTGATATAAGGGCTGATGTTCAGCGCCAGAATGGACATATTCAGAAACGATCCGCCCGTTATCGCATCAAAAAAACTAAATGCATCGCCGGTCTGCTGTGCAAACCATGTTGAGAAGTAAGTCCTGTCCACGCCCGGCACAGGCAGTTGTGATCCCAGACGGATCACAACCAGCATGACCAGCGTAAAGAGAATCTTGGTCCTTATCTCCTTGATTTTGAATGCATTCTTTAAGGTTGTTAGCATTAGATCACCTCAGCTGTTCCACCAAGTGCCTCAATCTTTTCCTTTGCGGATGCGCTGTAAGCGTTTACCTTCACGTTGAGTTTCTTGGTAAGTTCTCCGTTTCCGAGTACCTTTACGCCATCCCTGGGGTTCTTGATTACTCCAGCTTCCATCAATGCCTGGACGTCTACGGTGGCGCCATCCTCAAAGCGTTCCAGCACGCTCACGTTGATTGCCACGATCTCCTTGGTGTTCCTGTTCTTGAAACCTCTCTTGGGGATACGTCTGTATAAAGGCATCTGGCCGCCCTCAAAGCCGATCCTGGGTGCTCCAGAACGAGCTTTCTGGCCTTTGTGTCCCTTGCCGGCAGTCTTACCATTGCCTGAACCATGTCCACGGCCTCTTCTAAAATTATCGCTTTTTCTGGAGCCTTCCGCAGGCCTTAAATTGGATAATTCCATTTTGACACCTCCTTCTCTTTATGCTTCCACTTCTTCTACTTTTAACAAATAGCCCACCTGACGAATCTGGCCTCTGGTAGCCGCATTATCAGGAAGGACAACGGAATGATTCAGCTTCCTGAGTCCCATGGACTCCACTGTTTTCCTGTTCTTCGGCACAGCACCAATGGTGGACTTTACCAAAGTCACCTTTAACATCTTATCTGCCATGATTTCTTCCTTCTCCTTTCACGCCCTTGCGTCAGGCATAGATCTCATCCACGGACTTGCCGCGGTTTCTTGCCACTTCCTCGGGGGACTTAAGCTGGCTGAGGCCGCTGATCGTAGCCAGGACCACGTTCTGCTTATTGTTAGAGCCCAGAGACTTGGTACGGATGTTCTTGATACCCGCCAGTTCGCAAACGATACGCGCGGGACCGCCCGCGATGATACCGGTACCTTCGGGAGCCCTCTTGAGCAGTACGTTGGAAGAACCGTACTTTCCGATGAAATCATGAGTGATGGAACTGTTCTCGTCCAGAGCGATGGTCACAAGGTGCTTCATGGCGTCTTCCTTGCCCTTGCGGATTGCCTCGGGGATTTCCACTGCCTTGCCCAGGCCGGCGCCCACATGGCCGTTGCCGTCTCCTACCACCACCAATGCGGTGAAGCGCATATTGCGGCCGCCCTTTACAGTCTTGGCAACGCGCTTGATTACGACAACTTTATCATTCAACTCTAACTGGCTTGCATCTATGATTGTCTGCTTCATGATATTTCCTTCCTTTCCTAGAATTCCAAGCCAGCTTCTCTGGCTGCGTCAGCTAATGCTGCGATCTTGCCGTGGTATATAAAGCCGCCTCTGTCAAAAACAACTTTCGTAATACCCTTTTCTACTGCCCTCTTACCGATGACTGTACCCAAATATGCCGCCGCATCTACATTGTTGGTCTTCTCCAGTTCCGCCTTAACGGCCTTCTCCAGAGTGGATGCGGATACCAGGGTGTTGCCGACCGTATCATCGATAATTTGAGCATACATATGATTATTGCTTCTGAATACCGCAAGACGAGGCTGCTCAGCCGTGCCGCTGAAACGGTTGCGAATTCTCATGTGCTTTTTAACACGTACTTTCTGTCTGGATTCCTTACTAACCATTTTCATACTCTCCTTATCTGTTATTTCTTACCGGTCTTACCAACCTTGCGCCTGATGGTCTCATCAGCATACTTGATGCCCTTGCCCTTGTAAGGCTCAGGTCTCCTCTTGTCTCTGATTTCAGCTGCGAATTGGCCTACTTTTTCCTTGTCGATACCCTTGACAAGGATAACGTTCTGTCCTTCAACGACAGTCTCGATCCCCTCGGGATCCTCCATCTCCACCGGATGAGAATAACCCAGAGACAGGGTCAGCTTCTTGCCGGCCTTGGCGGCTCTGTAACCCACGCCGTTTACTTCCAGCTTCTTCTCATAACCCTGGGTAACGCCTACCACCATATTGTTGATCAGCGTTCTGGTCAGGCCGTGCAGGGACTTCATCTTCTTTAAGTCGTTGGGACGGCTCACATGAACCTCTGCGCCCTCTACCTTGATCTCCATCTCCGTGGGCAATACTCTCTCCAGAGTACCCTTGGGACCTTTTACAGTCACTTTATTATTTTCTGCAACCTCCACAGTAACGCCTGCGGGAATCGCGATTGGCATTCTTCCTATACGTGACATGCCCGTACCTCCTAATTTTATTCTATATAACCTGCTACATAACTCTCTCTTATTTTCGTCCATTACCACACGAAAGCCAACACTTCGCCGCCTACCTGCAGCTCTCTTGCCTTCTTGTCGGTGATAACGCCCTGGTTGGTGGAGATGATCGCAATACCCAGGCCGCCCAGCACTCTGGGCAGTTCATCCTTGCCGGCATACACACGCAGGCCCGGCTTGGAGATTCTCTTGAGGCCGGTGATCATCTTTTCGTTCTTGTCCCCGCCGTACTTCAGGGCGATGTGGATGGTCTTGAAGCTGCCATCCTCTATGATGTCATACTTCTTAATATAGCCCTCCTCCAAAAGGATGTCGGCGATCGCCAACTTCATCCTGGAAGCAGGAACATCAACTGTATCGTGTTTTGCAGTATTCGCATTACGGATTCTTGTAAGCATATCTGCAATAGGATCGCTCAGTGCCATGGTTTTTCCTCCTCCTTACCAACTTGCCTTCTTAACGCCGGGAATCTCGCCCTTGTATGCCAGCTCACGGAAGCAAACTCTGCAAATTCCGTATTTCTTGAGAACCGAGTGTGGACGGCCACAAATCTTGCAACGGGTATAAGCCTGGGTGGAAAACTTAGGCTTGCGCTGCTGCTTAATCTTCATAGATGTCTTTGCCATGAGAATTTACCTCCTTATGATTTTGCGAAGGGCATGTTGAACAGCGTCAACAACTCGCGCGCCTCTTCGTCGGTCTTGGCAGTTGTCACGAAAATGATATCCATACCCCTGGTCTTGTCGATCTTGTCATATTCGATTTCGGGGAAGATGATCTGCTCCTTGATGCCCAGGGCATAATTGCCTCTGCCGTCAAAAGCGTTGGGATTCACTCCTCTGAAGTCACGCACGCGGGGAAGCGCCAGATTCACCAGACGATCCAGGAACTCATACATCTTCTCGCCCCGCAGGGTGGTCTTGCAGCCGATGTTCATACCCTCACGGATCTTGAAGTTGGCAATGGAATTCTTGGCCTTGGTCAAAACAGCCTTCTGGCCCGTGATGATTTCCATGTCATGAACCGCGTTCTCCAGCACCTTGGCATTGTCCTTGGCCTCGCCAACGCCCATGTTGATCACGATCTTATCCAGCTTGGGAACTTCCATCACGTTTTTATATCCAAACTTCTTCGTCATAGCGGCGACGATCTCGTTGTTATAGAATTCTTTCAATCTACTCACGTTTACTTTCCTCCTTCCTGGGATCAGTCGATCACTTCGCCGGTCTTCTTAGCGAAACGAACCTTTTTGTCCCCTTCCATCCTGAAGCCGACCCTGGTTGCCTGTCCCTTGTGGACCAGCATCACGTTGGAGATATCCATGGGGGCTTCCTTCTGGATAATACCGCCGTTGGGATTGGCCTGGGTGGGTTTGGAGTGCTTGGTCATCATGTTCAGGCCCTCCACAAGGACCTTGCCGTTCTTCACATCAACGGAAATCACCTTGCCCTCTTTATTCTTGATCTTTCTGTTGCCGGCGATCACTTTGACCGTATCGCCCTTTTTAATCTTCATCGTTGCCATTGCCGCACCTCCTTACAATACTTCGGGAGCCAGGGAAACGATCTTCATAAACTGTTTCTCACGAAGCTCTCTCGCTACGGGCCCAAAGATACGAGTTCCTCTGGGAGTCTTGTCTTCCTTGATGATTACTGCCGCGTTCTCATCAAACTTAATGTAGGAGCCGTCCTTGCGACGCGCGCCCTTCACAGTACGGACAACCACGGCCTTGACCACATCACCCTTCTTTACAACGCCACCAGGTGTTGCATCTTTGACCGAAGCAACAATCACATCGCCGATCTGTGCATATCTTCTTGTGGAGCCGCCCATAACACGGATGCAAAGAAGCTCCTTTGCACCGGTATTGTCAGCAACCTTCAGTCTAGTTTCCTGCTGAACCATGTTAATTCTCCTTCCAACTATCTATCCGCACGATTATTTTGCTCTCTCTACGATCTCGACAAGTCTCCATCTCTTGTCCTTGGACAGGGGCCTCGTCTCCATCACCTTAACGGTGTCGCCGATGTTGCACTCGTTGTTCTCGTCATGTGCCTTCAGCTTGTAGGTGCTCTTCACAACCTTCTTGTAAAGGGGGTGCTTTACACGGTTCTCGATAGCGACAACGATCGTCTTATCCATTTTATTACTGACAACCTTGCCAGTACGCTGTTTTCTCAAATTTCTTTCCACGACCCATTCTCCTTTCTTCGTCCGCTGCTTATGCCTTGGCCTTCTGGGTGATCACAGTCTGGATACGGGCAATGTTCTTTCTGACTTCTCTGATCCTTGCCGTATTGTCCAACTGGTTGGTAGCGTTCTGGAATCTCAAATTGAAAAGTTCCTTCTTTGCAGCGACCAGCTCCTGGTCCAGTTCCTCAACAGACTTGGTCTGTAATTCCTCAACATACTTAGTTTTCTTCATTATGATACACCGCCTTCCAGATCTGCTTTCGATACAACCTTGCACTTGCAAGGAAGCTTGTGCATGGCAAGACGCAATGCCTCGCGGGCGTCTGACTCAGGAACCCCAGCGATCTCGAACATTACGCGTCCGGGCTTTACAACTGCTACCCAGTACTCCAAAGAACCTTTACCGGAACCCATACGGGTCTCAGCGGGCTTTGCGGTTACGGGCTTATCCGGGAAAATCTTGATCCAGACCTTACCGGTACGCTTTGTATAACGGGTAAGTGCAATACGGGCCGCCTCGATCTGATTGGACTTGATCCAGCAGGGCTCTGTTGCTACCAGGCCGTACTCACCATAGGTCAGGGTATTGCCCCTCATAGCCTTGCCGGCCATGGTGCCACGGAACTGTTTACGACGCTTTACTCTCTTCGGCATTAACATTATTTATCGCTCCCTTCCACCGGCTCTCCTTTTGTAGGAAGAATCTCGCCTTTATAAATCCAAACCTTGACGCCAACCTTGCCGTAAGTCGTATCTGCCTCGGCAAAACCATAGTCGATGTCAGCCCTCAGTGTCTGCAGGGGGATAGTACCCTCGCTGTAGAATTCGGTACGCGCGATATCAGCGCCGCCCAGACGACCCGCACAGGCTGCCTTGATGCCCTGGGCTCCCGCTTTCATGGTTCTGCCCATGCAGGACTTCATGGCGCGTCTGAAAGAAACACGATTCTCAAGCTGCTGCGCAATATTCTCGGCCACCAGCTGAGCATCCTTATCCGGCCTCTTGATCTCCTTGATGTCAACCATAACCTTCTTGTCCGTGAGTTTGGACAGTTCCTGCTTGGTGATCTCGATCTCAGCGCCGCCCTTGCCGATTACCACGCCGGGCTTAGCGGTGTAGATGATAACCTTCACCCTGTCGGACGCTCTCTCGATCTCGATCTTGGAAACGCCTGCGCTGTATAACTTCTTCTTTAAAAACTGTCTGATGTTGTAGTCCTCTACCAGATAATCGGAGAACTCTGCATCAGCGTACCACTTGGAATCCCAATCCTTAATAACACCGACTCTCAGGCCGTGAGGATTAACTTTCTGTCCCATAATTCTTCCTCCTATTTCTCATCCAGCACGATGGTGATATGGCTCATTCTCTTCTCGATCCTATAAGCTCTGCCCTGTGCTCTCGGTCTTACTCTCTTCATGATCGGTCCGTTGTTTGCATAGCACTCTGCGATATACAGATTGTCGGCATTCATGCCGTTGTTGTTCTCCGCATTGGCAATTGCAGACTTCAGCAGCTTCTCAATTACGCCGGAGGCGTATCTGGGATTGTATGCCAGGATGCCCAGGGCGCTCTCCACGTCCTTGCCCCTGATGGCGTCTAATACAAAACATGCCTTCTGAACGGGGATCCTTGCGTATGATAACTTGGCAGAGGGTCTGGTGTCCTTCTGGGCATTTCTCTCTCTCTTGATCTGACTTCTATGTCCTTTAGCCATAGATAATTTCCTCCTACATTCCGTTGTTTTCAAGCTAACGCATCTGCTACGGCCGGGCCGCAGACAGACCAGTTTCCTTCCCCGGGCGGCATGGAATTACGCTTCCTGCCGCTTCGGGGGTTGGCCGCCCTCCCGGGCAGCCATGCGCCACTATTACGCTTTACTTACCTGACCTTGGACTTCTTCTCATCCTTGCCATGTCCTCTATAGGTCCTGGTGGCAACGAACTCGCCAAGTTTGTGGCCAACCATATCCTCGGTCACATATACGGGCACATGCTTTCTTCCGTCGTGGACAGCAATGGTGTGTCCAACGAAGGAAGGGAAGATGGTGGAACGGCGGGACCAGGTCTTGATAACAGACTTCTGTCCGGAAGCGTTCAACGCATCTACCTTTTTCAGTAAACTTTCATCAGCGAAAGGGCCTTTTTTCAGTGATCTAGCCATTTGTCTCTCCTCCTCGATTACTTGATTGCCTTGCCGTCACGTCTTCTCACGATCAGCTTGTCGGAAGCCTTCTTCTTACGGGTCTTAAGGCCCAGAGCAGGCTTACCCCAAGGAGTGCTGGGGCCGGGACGTCCGATGCCGGTCTTGCCTTCACCACCGCCGTGAGGATGGTCGTTGGGGTTCATAACGGAACCGCGGACCGTGGGACGGATCCCCATGTGGCGCTTGCGGCCGGCCTTGCCGATGTTGATCAGGTTGTGGTCTACATTGCCTACGACGCCAACGGTGGCGCGGCAAACCAGAGGAACCATTCTCATTTCGCCGGAGGGCAGACGCAGGGTTGCGTATTTGCCTTCCTTAGCCATCAACTGTGCGCTGTTGCCGGCGGAACGGACCAGCTGCCCGCCCTTGCCGGGGTGTAACTCGATATTGTGTACCTGCGTACCTACGGGAATCTGAGCCAGAGGCAGGCAGTTGCCCAGTCTTACTTCCGCCTCGGGACCGTTCATAACCTTCATACCGTCGGTCAGTCCTTCGGGGGCAATGATATAGGACTTGGTGCCGTCCGCATAACAGATCAGCGCGATATTGGCCGTTCTGTTGGGATCGTACTCGATGCCGACCACCGTTGCGGGGATGCCGTCCTTGTTTCTCTTAAAGTCAATCATTCTGTACTGTCTTCTGACGCCGCCGCCCTGATGTCTCACCGTGATCTTACCCTGGTTGTTACGGCCGGAATTCTTCTTCAGTGAGTAGCAGAGGCTCTTCTCGGGAGTTTTCTTTGTAATTTCGGAAAAATCAGAGCCAGTCATGTTACGTCTGGAAGGTGTATAGGGATTGTAAGTCTTAATTCCCATCTTTCTATCTCCTTTTCTACAATGATTCTTTGCGCAGCGCCTGTCTGCGCCGCATACCTTAATCCACCGGCAGTCAAAGAGTTAACCGCCGATAACCCTCGGATGCCTGCAATCTTTATACTGCCAGCACCCCTCAGATGCCCGCAATCCTCAAACTGCCAGCACCCTTCAAATGCCGACAATCCTCAAACTGCCAGCACCCCTGCAAGAATTGCTTGAAGCAATTCTTGCTAAGATAGTTAGTTTTTCTTAGGCGCTGTATTTTAGCGCCTTAGAGAAACTCTATCTTATAGTCCTGCAAAGATCTCGATGTCCTTGCTCTCTGCCGTGAGGGTAACGATTGCCTTCTTGGTCTTGGCGGTCTTACCCACCACCATGCCGCGTCTCTTCTTCTTGCCGGGGCAGTTAATGGTATTGACACGCTCTACCTTGGTGCCCTCGAACATCTTCTCAACGGCTTCCCTGATCTGGGACTTGTTAGCTTCCGGATGAACAAGGAACGTATATTTCTTTTCACCCATGCCGGCCATACTCTTCTCGGTGACAACCGGTTTGAGGATTACGTCATAGTATTTAATATCAGCCATTACGCGTACACCTCCTCGATCTTCGCTACGGCGTCTCTGGTCAGAACCAGGGTGTTCGCCTTCATCACATCATACACATTGATGCTGTTTACCACAATGGTGTCCACTGTAGCCACATTCCGGGCGGACATGACCACATTGGTGTCGTTGTCTGCCAGAATCACCAGGCCTTTGTTCACCTTCAGGTTATTCATCACATTGACAAAATTCCTGGTCTTGATCTCATCAAACTTAAGTTCATCCAGGACGATCAGCTTGGTGTCCTGCACCTTGCTGGTCAACGCGGACTTCAGCGCCGCTCTCTTCTCCTTCTTGTTCATCTTGAAGGAATAATCCCTGGGAACGGGAGCGAATACCACTCCGCCGCCCTTCCACTGGGGAGCCCGGATGGATCCCTGCCTTGCGTGGCCGGTTCCCTTCTGTCTCCAGGGCTTTCTGCCGCCGCCGGACACTTCAGAGCGGGTTTTTGCCTTCTGTGTGCCCTGACGCTTGTTTGCAAGCTGCTGTACAACCGCCATGTGTACCAGGTGCTCATTGACTTTAACACCAAATACTGCATCGTTTAATTCGATTGTACCAACTTCTTTGCCTTCCATATTATAAACAGATACGTTTGCCATCTGATTGGTCCTCCTTCCGTCTTAAACTATGCTTCAACCTTGACGGTCTCTTTGATGGTTACTAACGCCTTTTTGGGTCCGGGAACCGCGCCCTTTACCAGCAGCAGATTCTTCTCCGCATCCACTCTCACGATCTCCAGATTCTGGACGGTCACTTTCACATGACCCATGTGACCGGGCATACCCTTGCCCTTGAACACACGGCTGGGGGAAGAACATGCGCCGTTGGAACCCTGGTGACGATGAAACTTGGAACCATGCTTCATGGGTCCTCTGTGCTGTCCCAGTCTCTTGATGGCACCCTGGAAGCCCTTGCCCTTGGAGATGGCGGAAGCATCCACTTTGTCGCCTGCCTCGAAGATATCGGCCTTGATCTCTGCGCCCAGCGCATACTCAGCGGCGTTCTCAAACTTGAACTCTCTTACATATCTCTTGGAACTCACGCCGGCCTTCTTGAAGTGTCCCTGCTCGGCCTTGTTGGCGCCGTGCCTGTGAATCACTTCCTTCTTGCCGCTCGCATCCTTGTTGTTGATCCTATCCTTCTTGTCCACAAAACCAACCTGCACTGCACTGTATCCGTCGTTCTCCACGGTCTTGATCTGGGTCACCACACAGGGCCCGGCCTGGAGCACGGTGACAGGCACCAGCACGCCGTTCTCGTTGAAGATTTGAGTCATTCCGACTTTTGTTGCCAAAATTGCTTTCTTCATTTTTTCCTCCTAATTACTCTACAGCGGGACATGTAGTTGCATTGGAGATGCAACTACGGCAGATTGCGCTTCCGCGCAACTGCATAAACTGCAGTGCATATTTGTGATGCAGCTACGGCAGATTGTGCTTCCGCGCAACTGCATGATCTGCAGCGCAAACTTGTGATGTAACTATCATGTCCATACTAGTAGGGGATGGGAGTTTTGCAGAATCTGGATTCCGCAGAACTCCGGTTTTGCCAAACTGATTACTTTGTTTTCATTTTGATGTCGATGTAAACACCGGCCGGCATTTCCAGTCTCTGCAATGCGTCAACTGTCTTCTGGGTCGGGGTAATGATGTCGATCAGCCTCTTGTGGGTTCTCTGCTCGAACTGCTCTCTGGAGTCCTTGTACTTGTGTACCGCCCGCAGAATCGTTACCACTTCCTTCTTGGTGGGAAGGGGCACCGGGCCGCTCACCTGGGAACCGTTCTTCTTAACTGTTTCGATGATTTTTTTGGCAGATGCATCAACAAGCTGATGATCGTAAGCCTTGAGTGTGATTCTCATTACCTGACTTGCCATAAAAAAAGTCGCCTCCTTTTCGCACTTTTGGTTGTAAGTACGACAAGCGGTGACTGTACACTCTCCCGTGTGTGTCCTAAGCCTTTGCGCAACGCTTTCTTCTCCCAGGCCTATTTCACAGCGAGGTAAAACTGGTTTACTACTCTCACGTCGTTTCTGTCTTGCGACAGACCATAAATCTGTACAGTGACTTGTCGTCAGTTTCCTAACTTGACATTCGCTCCACGGAAAACCCGCCCGCCATTGCTGACTGGCAGCAACCTCTCGCTTCACAGCTATCATGCCACAGCAATTAGTAGTATACATGGGAAATTCCAGCATTGCAAGACTTTTTTTGAAAATATTGTATTTTTTTAAGTACAATACCTCCCATCATCTTTGTAATTGTAAAACCAGCGGAACTGGTGTATAGTAGATGCGGAACCGCCGATATCTGACCGGCTGGGCCCGCTGCATATTAAACATATTATATATAGAAGAAAAGGGATTGATTATGTGGATTGCCAATAATTGGAAAGACTATGAGGTGCTGGATACCTCCGCCGGAGAAAAGCTGGAGCGCTGGGGTAAATATATTCTGGTACGCCCGGATCCTCAGGTGATCTGGGATACCCCCCACGGCCACCGGGGCTGGCGGCAGAAGAACGGCCACTACCACCGCAGCGCCAAGGGCGGCGGCGAATGGGAATTCTTTGACCTGCCGGAGGAATGGACCATCTCCTATCCCCTGCCCTGTCTGCAGGAAGGCGGCGGGAAAGCCACCCGGGAAGATCACCTGACTTTCCATCTCAAGCCTTTCAGCTTTAAACATACCGGACTGTTCCCGGAACAGGCCGTAAACTGGGACTGGTTCTCCCGGTTGATCCGGGGGGCCGGGCGGCCCGTAAAGGTTCTGAATCTCTTTGCCTACACCGGGGGAGCCACTCTGGCAGCGGCCGCCGCCGGAGCCCAGGTGACCCATGTGGACGCCTCCAAAGGCATGGTGGGCTGGGCCAGGGAAAACGCCGCCTCTTCAGGTCTGGGTGATGCGCCCATCCGCTGGCTGGTGGATGACTGCGTGAAATTTGTGGAACGGGAAATTCGCCGGGGCAGCAAGTACGACGGTATCATTATGGATCCTCCCTCCTACGGCAGAGGCCCCAAGGGAGAGATCTGGAAAATGGAAGAGAGCATATGGCCCTTCCTGCAGCTCACCGGCCAGATCCTGTCCAAAGACGCCCTCTTTTTCCTGATCAATTCCTATACCACCGGCCTGCAGCCCGCCGTGCTGACCTGTCTGGCCCGCCAGGCGCTGCCTTCCTCTCTGGGCGGCAGAGTGGAGGCACAGGAGATCGGCCTGCCCATTAGTTCCGCAGACCTGGTCCTCCCCTGCGGAGCCTCCTGCCGTTGGACCAGGGAATAGCCAGGTATAAAACCCCTGCGCAAAAGGGTTCCCAGTTAAAAGGAAATAAGTTTCGAACAGGCGGTACAGCCCCGATTGCAAGGGCTGTACCGTCTTTTTCGGTTTCTATACACCCGAATATATGTTTTGCCGATAAGTTCACGATTCTCGTTATATAACTCCCTTTTCAGAAAAACATTCCCATTCACTACTCCACAAATAGTAATTTGTTAATGGCTTGAAAACTCGTTGATAATATCTATTTTCCCAACAATATGTAAATTAAATTCTTCTAATCTTTCTGCCGGAATCCAAAACTCTTTATGATACTCGTCTCCAACCTGATGAATTTCAAATTGCCCACAATAAGTATCATCAATCTCAAACTTTGTCACATATCCTTTATGGTCATCGTTATATTTTACATTCCATCTTGATGCAATTTCTACTGCATATTTCTCAGTGAGAACGGGATAAAAAATGGGCTGTTCAGGTAATCTAGGTGGAAATTTGCTATAATTGCTTTCTTCTATGAGTTTTAATTCTCTTGTACCAACAGGTCTATATAATATCATTCCGCCTTCTCCTCCACTAATCTCAATTTATTTATGAAATTATAATCTATTTTAAATGGGTACACAATTCCGAAAGGGATTTATATAAAACCCAACGTCCTATATCTTTACATTCTAACTACCGCATACATTAAGCTGTCAAAATCAGGAGGTGAGCTTGTAATTCCTTTTTCGATAAGAGTTAAGCCGTTTCGTGCAAGTTCTTTTTCAAATGTACTAAAGGATACTTTTCTGCACGACGTTCCGGCAACCATCATTTTACCCGACTCGTGATTTCTTTCTTGCAGGGTAAACGCTGTGGAAATATCGCTTTGGCATTCAAATTCACCGTCGCCCATTGTACAGATCAGTGCAATTCCGTCAGCAGCTAAGTGGCTGCGAATAAACTGATAAAAACCGTCTCTGTCCTCATCCGGCACCAACATATGGATGACTGCAACTCCAAAAATGAAATCAAATTCCGCATCCAACTTGTCGGACAGGCAATCTAAAACCCCAAAATGATTCTCATATTGCGGCATGCGCTTTTTGCAATACGCGATAGCTTCCTTTGAAATATCGGTTGCCATTAACGGAAATCCATGCTCCAGCACGGCCTTGGAATCTCTGCCTTCGCCGCAGCCGATCTCCAACAGCCTGTGTTCTTTCTTAATATTGTATTTATTGATCACCTCCATCACGATGGGGCTACTTACGTCGCTTAACCAACTGACGCCATGAGCATGAACTGTCTTGTAGCGTTCCTCATAAGCTGCATAATACTTTCTGTTATCCTTTTTCATTATGTATCTGCTGTCGTTCACTGTTCTTACAATCGCAAATCCAAGTCTTTTGCAGAGAGAAACAGCTCTTTGATTTTTGCTGGAAACGCATAGCATCACCGGCCCTTCAACTGCTGCACAACACTTTTTTATTACCTCCGAGCCGATCCCTTGGTTCTGATATTCCGGAAAGATATGCAGAGCATCAATCTCATATTCTTTATCTTCGTTTCTATAGAAACGGTAGTAGCCCGCCTTCCGACCGTCCACGAAAACCACAGTGTATTCGTCGATAGAGGTTTCTATCCTCTTATGAATCATTTTCAACGCTCTATCATGGTCATCATTTTCAACATTTTCATAATCGTCAAATAGTTGCTTATTTAATTGATAGAGATGTTCAATGTCCTCGGTTTTTGCCTTGTCATAATTTATATTCATACGATTGTTGTCCTCTCTCCCAAACCATATTATTGATTGCGCGTTATCTGTTCTTTCGTTCCGCACCTGCAGGATGGAGAACATACTTCTGATTCGGATAATTCATTTCCTCAATAAGCGCATCTGCAGCAAAACCATATTTTTCATACAATGCTCTTGGAGCGAGTCCTTTTTCATCGCCGGCTCGGAACGTGGAAACAGATATTTCTTTTGTTCTATCCAAATTACACAGCGCTTCATCCATAAGCATTGATGCTACACCACGCCGACGGTATTCGGGGGAGACAGCGAGACAGCAGATCATGTTGTGTCCTCGTGAGAACAGCATAACACCGGCAATCTCGTTTTCTTCTTTTACACAGACAGCCTGTCGCTTACCCATAAATTTAAGTACGGTGGCTCGATGCTCATTTAACTTCTCTTGTGATTCCAGACCCGGAAAATTCCATCTAAGCCGTGTTACAAGGCTCATCCATTTTTCAATATCTTCGGGTACTCCATAAAAGAGCTGCACAGCATTCCGCCTCCTTAAGTCATTTTGTTATTGAAGCAGTTCATCTAATTCTGCCGCTTTCACGAGCAAAATAAACAAAGCAGAAGTGCATCGTTCAAAATGCACTTCCGCTGAAATTTGTCTCGCCCAACTGTCTCTGCTTTTTATCTGTCATAAGGACGCCGGAGATTTTTACGGCAGTCACAGCATCAATAGAACATTGTGGCAAAGCCTGCCATAATCGCGATGATGATCAGCAGCACATAAAACGCCAGGAAACATCCCGCAAAAATCAGATTGGCCTTAAAGAAGTTGGACTTACTCTTCTTCTCTCCGCTGCTGAAAGCCCATACAAATACCAGGATCAGGTTCACGCAGGGAATCAGCATCAGCAGGTCTACGATGAGCCACTCCTTCACCGACATGGGCTCTTCCATTTCGCCGCTGCCCTGGTAGGTCTGATAGCTTTGATAGCCCTGGTACTGAGGCTGCTGGTAGGGATTCTGCTGGTAAGCGCTCTGCTGATAGTAAGGATTCTGAATACCGTCCTGCGCGCCCTGTCCCTGGCTGTACGTGCCCTGGGCCCCGGCGGCCTGCTGTCCGTAAGGATCCTGTGCGCTTCCCGTCTGTCCGTAAGGATCCTGCGCATTTCCCGCCTGTCCGTAAGGATTCTGTCCCTGACTATAGGGACTGGTTCCGCTGCTCTGTCCGTAAGGGCTTGTACCGCTGTTCTGCCCATAGGGATCCGTGCCGCTGTTCTGTTCGTAAGGGTTCTGGCTGTTATTATAATCCATTTTGTCCTCCTCATAAGTTCTTTTTTTTAATCTTATCATACCAAAGCCCATCCGTCCACCGCTGTTTGCGTAAAGTTTGTATCAAGTACTCGTTGGCATTTTCCCTTTTTCTTTATGAGCACCTTGGTTGTTACAAATTCCTACCTAGAAGATATTAAAACTTGATTTGAGATAAAAAAGATATGCTATAATTCTTCTGCAAAACAAAAAAATTTATTTTTTTTACAACCAAAATGACAAAATCCGTACTTAGTATAGTGGAGGCTGTTTATCTACAAAATAACAAGGAGGTGAAAACATACTATGGATGACGAGACGATTGTAAGTCTTTACTGGGCAAGAGATGAAAGCGCGATTGCAGAAACATCTTCAAAATATGGCAGGCTTTGTAATCATATCGCAAATAACATTCTCTCAAACTACCAAGACAGGGAAGAATGTCTCAACGATACTTACCTTGCAGTCTGGAACGCAATCCCGGATAAGCACCCAAACAGATTTTCCGTATTCTTGAGCAGGATTGTCAGAAATCTGGCTTTGAAGAAATATGAATATATTTCTGCTGCAAAAAGAAATCCGGCTGTTGTTACCTCATTAGAGGAATTAGGTGACTGCGTATCCGGGACAGACAGCATAGAGCCGGAAATCGAAAAAAAGCATATCGAAAGTACGATTGATAAGTTCCTCTGGCGGTTAGAGGAAGAAAAACGGGCTGTATTTATACGTCGGTACTGGTATTTTGATTCAATCGAAACTATCTGTAAATATACAGGCTTCAGCCAGAGCAAGGTAAAATCCATGCTTTACGAAATGCGCCGCAAGTTAAAAAAATATTTAGAAAGTGAGGGTATTAAAGTATGAACAAAAAACAGCTTTCCGAACATATTGGGAACATTGATGACCGGCTTGTTGAACAGGCAGAGAATATCCCAAATTACAGACAACTGCATCACCGTCAGACAATAAGACGCTTCCTTACTGCCGCCGCAGCTTTTGTGCTTATGGCTTGCAGCTTTAGTGCAGGCGCGCTTGCCTTTGCCCGTGAAACAGTGGTTGAAGTGCCAGTAGAACAGGAAATGATAAAGTTGGAAGAAATCAATCTTACACTGATCCTGCCCGATGATTGGAAAGGAAAATATTCTGTAGAAGCTAGTGGTCAGAATTATATTGTTTATCACACACAGGTCAGAGAAGATGTCAGTGCGGGGATAGACGCATTTGACGGCGGTGTCCTGTTTTATATCGTCTGCTATGAGGAATCCATGACACCGGATCAATTCATAGAAAAGGGATATGATTTTGTCCAGTACCGTTATCTGTTTTCTACCAGCGATAAAACTTACATTCTCTGCTATCCAGGTGACGTACAGTGGAATCCCGAAAATTCAGAACAGGAAACGGAATATCTGGGAATGGAGGGAGAAATAAAAGATATTAAGTTTGTGGTTGACAATATCCTTGCGGACTGAAAATGTTTTGAATCTTGAAACAGGCATGGTGGGAATGCTGAACGTAAGGTATTTTTGTTCATAACCATATAGCTTTAACAGAAAAGTAAGTTTTAGTATCACAATTACATGGAGGTTAAAAATGAGAAACACAAAACAGAAACTATGGAAAAATATTTTGGTAATTGGCATTTTATCCGCAATATTACTTTCCGGGTGCGGCAAAGAAAATGTGCCAAAGGAAGAACCACTTATGGGCAGCGGCAGTGAAAGTATAGTGGCAGAAAAAGACAGTGTGCCGGAAGAAAATAATGCAGAAGCCGAAAAGCCGACAGAAGATACTGCACCCAGTGAAAAGGTTCTGGAGCAGGCTATAAGCGAATGGAAAGAAATGTACGCTTCGTTTTATGAGTATAAGGATTGCTCCGCAGTTCTTGTGGAACGTAAAGAAAATGACGGAACGGTGGACGAGATATTCACACTGGATATTACATACTTGTCCGGGCAGCCGGAAAGCGATGAGCCGGAGCATTTCATTGCGGATATGAAAGCAAGCTATCCGGCGGATAATCCAGAGGATATTACTTTATGGATGGATAACAGCGGCGGAGCAATGACTGATTTCACACTGTTTAAAGAGTGTGGTCCCGGTTGACAGGTAATATCCCACTGATATTTCCAAAGATACCTTATGTTCAGCATTCCCATCATATTTGAATGTTTAATCGGTATATATAAAAACTGCCAGTTGTGTCTGCTAAGGAAGCCGTAACATTGCTTTTGCATTGGCAAACTGGAAATATAATATTCAAAGTTTCCTGTTTTTTTACGCCCGTTTTGCTTTTCCCCGGCTTTACAGCGGGAGAAAATACCGCCACAAAGTTGGCGAAAGCCACGCCACGCAAGCCGGGGGAAAACGGCAGAAGCCAGCACAGCGGAATCCGTCACTTTCTAAGAGCAAGATTCTACCAAAGTGACTGCTTATTACTTCCACATAGCTGTTTCCTTTCCCGTCTCTTTTGGGGGACTTGGCGGCGCTTTGGATATAAAACGTCAAAAAAGATGCCGATTATATGGAAGCTGCAGTGCAGGAAAAGGAACTCAACGAGCAATACAAAAAACTTGATTTATCAAATGAACAGTGGGAAGTCATAATGCGGCGGTTGTTTTCCAGATGGGTTTGCAATTGTGTTTTTCCCTGCTAATGCAACTAACTGACTTATAAAACACACAGAAAAGCAGCGGTATTTCATGACTTTTTAAAGACTTGAAATTCCGCTGCTAACGTGTTTTTGTTTAGTTGTGAAAGAGATTTTCTTCTCTCTTATATCCCCTGGTGCGTACCATTGCAACATGGAGTTTGGGGAAGTGTCAAGAGAAATTAGGTTCTTTCCAAAGTTAGTTGATTTTGCATTTTAATTCGAGCCGCAATAGCTTCC
>BLLU01000031.1 GCA_011959105.1 Lachnospiraceae bacterium
GATAGGGGCAGTCTGCGCTTTTTTAGCTACCCTGAAGGTTTTGTTTCACAGTAAAAAAGGCAGGGGTAGACTGCCTGTTGGTGGAGGGAGAGGAGATCGCCGGCGGAATGACGAAGAATACCACCGCCAAGATCACCTCTCAGCATGGTCTTGTCTATGACGGCCTGATCCGCACCCTGGGGAGGGAGCGGGCCAGGATCTATCTGGAGGCCAATGAGAAGGGGCTGGAGGAGTACAGGCGGCTCTGCGGGAGCATTTCCTGCGGATTTGAGGAAAAAACCGCATATGTATATTCGCTCAGGGATCAGGAGATGCTGGAAAGGGAGGTCCGGGCAGTGAATTCCCTGGGTTTTCCGGCAGAGTTCGCACAGCGGCTGTCCCTGCCCCTGCCTGTGAAGGGGGCGGTGGCCTTTCCCCGCCAGGCCCAGTTCCATCCGCTGGAATTCATCGCCGGGATTCAGGAGGGCCTGCCTGTCTATGAGCATACTTTCGTGGAGAATATTGAGGGTCACACGGCGTTCACCGCCCGGGGAAAGATCCGGGCGGACCGATTTATCGTGACCACCCATTTTCCCTTTATCAATCGGCACGGAAGCTATTTTTTGAAGCTGTATCAGCGCCGCTCCTATGTACTGGCGCTGGAACAGGCGGCTGACGTGGGAGGGATGTATGTGGACGAGGCCCGGGACGGCCTGTCTTTTCGCAATTATGGGGAACTGCTTCTGCTGGGGGGCGGGGGGCACCGAACGGGGAAAAAGGGCGGAGGATGGCAGGAACTGGAGTCATTCGCAGCGCAGGCATACCCGGAGGCCAGGGTAAAATACCGATGGGCTGCCCAGGACTGTATGAGCCTGGACAAAATGCCCTATATCGGCCGGTATGCGGCCGGCACCCCCAATCTGCTGACAGCAACCGGCTTTCAGAAATGGGGCATGACCACCTCTATGGCGGCGGCATTGCTTCTCTGTGACCTGGCTCAGGGGAAGGCCAACGACTGGTCCCAGGCGTTCTCTCCCAGCCGCAGTATGTTGAGACCGCAGCTACTGATAAACGGGCTGGAAGCCGTGGCCAATCTCCTGACGCCTACATTGAAACGCTGTCCCCATATGGGCTGTGCCCTGAAATGGAATCCCCGGGAGCGCACCTGGGATTGCCCCTGCCATGGTTCCCGTTTTGAGAAGGAAGGGGCTCTGATTGACAATCCGGCCAAGAGGGGGCTGAACAAAAAGAGACAGGACTGAAAAGTACTTAACAAACTTAACAAAACTTAACAAAAAGAAAATAGTGTTCATTTACAAAAATATTTTTTCATGTTATACTATTAAATACCAAATGAGATCGGACAAGACGGTTGGTTGACATTGTATGTCTCATATGAGAGAGAAGGGTACAAGGAGGAAGTGAGATGGCAAAAAAACGGAATAATTATCGTATCAAGGAACGGCTGACGCATTCTTTTTTAATTGCGTCAGCTATTCCGGCGGCAGTTTCGGTGGTGGTGCTGGCGGTACTGATCATAGTGGCGGTGATCTATGCCGGGGTGCTGAAGAATTACGGATTTGCCCAGGGAGATGTGGGTAAGACCATGACTTATTTTTCGGAGACCAGGTCTTCTCTGCGGGGGTGCATCGGGTACGACGATCTGGATGCTGTGGGCAGCATGCACAATGCCCACGAGGAGTATGTGGAGATGTTTACCCGGAGTTTTGCGGATCTGGAGAAATTCATGATTACCCAGGAGAACAAGGATATTTACAGGAATATTTCCGCCAAACTTGCAGGGTACTGGGAACTGGAGAGAGAGATACTGGATTTGGGAGCGGTATCGGATATTGAACAGTCCAAAGTAGCGCAGAGCAGGGCCATGGCGGAGTTGATGCCTCTGTATGACGACATATATGACCAGCTGGCCTCCATCATGGACGTGAAGGTTGACCGGGGAAATGACATATCCACTGTCATGATGGTGGTCTGCGTACTGCTGGTGGCAGCGATTGCGGTGACTATTATTCTGGCGATTACCTTTTCCCTGCGGCTGGGGAAGAACATTGCGGTGGGGATTTCCGAGCCTCTGGTCCAACTGGGCAATCGTCTGGAGAGCTTTGCCAAGGGTGATCTGTACAGCCCCTTCCCTGAGACTGACTCCCAGGACGAAGTGGCAGAGATGATTGCGTCGGCCAGGGAGATGGCGGGGTCTCTTGATTTCATTATATCCGATATCGAACATATCCTGGGAGAGATGGCCAACTCCGACTTTACCGTGAGCTCCAAGGACGGTTCCAGATACATAGGCGATTTCAAGCAGCTGTATGGTTCCCTGAAGCAGTTGAAATACCGTATGATCGAGACGCTGCGGTTCATAGAGGAGTCCTCCGTGCAGGTGACAGAAGGCTCGGGCAATCTGGCAGAGACGGCGGTAAGCCTGGCAGAGGGAGCCACGGAGCAGGCGGGTGCCGTGGAAGAACTGCAGGCCACCATCACCACCATTGCGGATGCCGCGCAGACAGCGGCTGCTTCTGCCCGGGAGGCATATCAGCAGTCTCAGAAGTACGCCGATGTGGCTGATGAGAGCAGCGCGGATATGCGGGAGATGGTGGAGGCTATGAACCGTATCAGCGAGGCTTCCAAGAAGATCGGGAATATTATCTCCGAGATTGAGAGCATCGCCTCTCAGACCAATCTGCTCTCCCTGAACGCTTCCATTGAGGCGGCAAGAGCCGGGGAAGCGGGCAGAGGCTTCTCCGTGGTGGCGGATCAGATCCGGCAGCTTGCGGAACAGAGCAGCAAGTCTGCGGTGGACACCAGGGCCCTGATTGAAGGAACCATGCAGGAAGTGGAGAATGGCAACAGGGTGGCGGGCCGCGCTGTGGAATCCATTCAGACGGTGGTGGAAGGCATCAGGACGGTGGCCGACTCTTCCAGAGAGGTAAGCGTCATTTCCGAGAACCAGGCAGCTACCATGAAGGAGGCGGAAATCGGAGTAAACCAGATTTCGGATGTAATCCAGACCAATGCGGCGTTGGCGGAGGAATCTTCCGCAACCAGTGAGGAACTGTCAGCCCAGGCGTCTACGCTGGATTCCTTAATTGCCAAGTTTAAGCTGCCGGCGGCCAAATAAGAGCCTCGGAAAGCATATGAATTGTATTCTCGCAGGGCAGCCCATGGGCTGCCCTGTTACTTTTCTATGAGCTCCCTGGCGGCCTTGCCTGTCATATGTTCTATGCGGAGCTCCAGCAGGGCCATGCGGGGCCAGGCCTGGCCGATGGTGGCGCTGCGTCCTGCGGGAGTGTCGGCGGGGTGGTATTTCTTGGCCAGAAGTTCCGCAGCCGCTCTTTTTTCCGACTCCTCTGTCAGCAATCGGATCCGACCAAAAGCAATCACGCTTTTGTAATAGCTGGTGTATTCCTCCGGTACAATGTGGTCCTGGGAGATGACGCAGAAGGAAGCCTTATTGGATTTCTGCACGGCATCTATTTTGTGTCCGCTTACAGCGCTGTGAAAATAGAGTCTGGAGCCGCAATATACATAGCTGATGGGAACCGCATAGGGATAGTCCTCGTCCCCGGACAGCGCCAGTACGCCTGCGGTTCCGTTTTCCAGAATCTCCATACTTTCTTTTTCACTGAGTTGCTGTCTGCTTCTGCGCATTTCCCTGAACATTCTCAAATTCTCCTTTTATGCTGAGTTTTTTAATATAAATCTGCCTGAGACAAAGTCTCCGGCGGCTGCCGGAATAAGCATACCATATGGAAACAGGAGGGTCAAGAATCAAGGAGAGTTGCAGTTGACGAATCAAATGCCCTGTGTTATGATGGGACAGAAAAAGGGAAGGGGTGAAAAGATGATTCAGTAGTCTATCAGTCAAAAGTAACAGGAGTATATGGTTTGACGCAGTTGCGTGCGTTTTATTTCTGTTGCCTGAAGGATAGACGGATCATCCTGTTTTTGCCAGCCTGACCTTTGCGGCCCATAGTCCTCAACAGGGATTGTAACAATGGATCCCGGTGGATATGGTTTTTTTGCGGGTCATATTTTGGCTGTTTGCCAGCGGAAATTAGGACGAACGATTCTGTCAGAGATTGTTCGTCCTTTTATTTTCTGGTTGGTTCTGTTCGGTTCTGCCCGGGCGCCGGCACAAGCCGGCTCCGATGGCAGGGCATTAGGCCGACGCCGGAGAAAGACGGAGAGAGGGATTTTCTGAAGGGTAGCAAAATGACGGCAGACTGCGGGAAATGGAGAAAAAATGAAAAGCATTACAACCAGGAATTTCAGGATTTTATGCGATTTTATGGAAGTGAGACAGTTTATGGTGGAGGTGTATGAGAGGGACTGGCGCAACGGGGTTCCTGCGCCGTTTCTGGAATATGCTTTATCCAGTACCTGGACGGATACTTCGCTTACCCATAGATGCCGTATATGGGAGGACGGGGGAAAGATTGTTGCCTTGGTTTTTTACGAAAATCCCGTGAGCGATATCTATTTCAGCCTGCGGCCGGGATATGAGGAATTGGCCGGGGAAATGGTGACCTATGCAGGCAGTGATATGCCCAAAACAGAGGGAAAACAGCGCCTGGTACTCTTCGAGGGGCAAAAGGCTGTTATGGATGCTGCGATAAAGGCCGGCTATATGAGCGGCGGGGGATACAATGAAAGAGTGTTTGACTTTGCAAATTCCCTGGATTTTCCGCTGCCGGAGGGATTCCGCATTGTGGAGCCGGAAAGACTGGAGCCCGGAAAGATTGCAGAGTGCTGTTGGAAGGGATTTGACCATGAGAAGGAAGAAGGCCCCTGGGACGGGGAGGAGGAGAGCACACGGCGTATTATGGTCGCGCCTCATGCCACTCCATTTCATGCGGTGGCAATCGAAAATGAGCGGCAGGAATACGTGTGCTTTGCAGGCATGTGGTGGACGCCGGAAAATCACCTGGCCTATATGGAACCTCTGTGTACGGTTCCGGAGTACCGGGGCAGGGGGCTGGCCAGCGCCGCAATGTCTGAATTGCAGCGCCGGCTGCAGCCGCTGGGGGCTACCCATATGACGGGAGGGGGAAATCCTTTTTATGAGAGAATCGGGTTCGAACCCTGTGTCGGGTGGACATTCTGGAACAAGGATTTTGGCATTCAGTGAAGGAGGTATATATGGAAGTAAGAATAAATGCATTGACACCGGAAATATTTTTAGAATTGTATACATCAGTGGGTTGGGAAGCGCCTGTCATACAACAGGTTCAGCAGGCATTGAAAAATACAATAGCCACCTTCACTGCTTACGAAAATAATCATCCGGTGGGCATGGTCAGGCTGATTGGTGACGGAGGAATGTCCTTTTATATCAAGGATTTTGCGGTAATCCCTTCTTTTCAATCCCAAGGCGCGGGGACGATCCTGATAGAAAGTATCGAAAAGTATATCCGGGAAAATATTGATGCAGGCTGGGCTGTCAGCCTGGAGCTGATCAGTACCAGGGAGGCAGTGGACTTTTATAAAAAGAAAGGCTTTGAGGAAAGACCCTGCGAATGGGACGGACCGGGAATGTTTAAAATGATCAGAACCATATAGGGGAAGGGCAATTAGAAAGCGAGGAGCGAAAAATGCTGGAATTAGAAAATGTATTACAACAGGAGTTCAGAGGAGCGGAAGTGATAATCCGGGAGGGAGAAATTCTTTTTGAAAGGATGACAGGCTTCGCGGATCTGGCCAACCGGATTCCCAATACACTGCAAACCAGGTTTGCCAGCGCTTCAGCCGGGAAGGCATTTGTGGCTGTGGGAATATTGCAGTTGATTGAGCAGGGAAAGCTGCGCTTTGAGGATAGGCTGGGGGACTTGCTGGACATGGATTTGCGCCGTATTGATCCTCTGGTGACGGTGGAACAGTTGCTTACCCACACTTCGGGGGTGCCGGATTATTTTGATGAGAGCGTCATGGAGGAATATGAGGAATTGTGGAAGGATTTTCCCAATTACAGAATCCGGCATAATGCCGATCTGCTGCCCCTGTTTATTCACAAGGAGATGATGTATCCCAGAGGAGCACGTTTTCAGTACAACAACACAGGCTATGTGCTGCTGGCCATGATTCTGGAGAAAATCACCGGCATGGAGTTTGACGCCTGTCTGCGACAGAATGTGTTTGAGCCCTGCAAAATGGGAGATACCGGCTATTATGAACTGGACCGGCTGCCCGGAGGCTGCGCGGCCAATTATATCTATGACCCGGGGACGGACGGCTATCGGACCAATATTTACAGCGTGGACGCCAAGGGCACAGGCGCTGGAGGAGCTTTTGTCACAGTGCCGGATATTCTGTACTTCTGGCGGGGACTCACCGGCGGGAAACTGCTCTCGCGGGATATGGTATTCCGGATGCTTCAAAGGCACAGCGGCGACGCCCAGGAGGGATATTATGGCTATGGAGTGTGGATCATGGACGGCGGGGAATTTGACATTCCCTATTTCCAGGGCTGTGATCCGGGAGTGAGCTTTATCACGGAATTTCATCCCCGGAAGGATATATTGACCGTTTTGGTCAGCAACTATGGGGACAATGTGTGGGAAGAGATGCGGCGGATCCGGGAGAAGCTGTATTAAATCTCTGCCTTTCCGATGGAGGGCAGGGGATGTTCTTATAGTTGTGTTTGAAGAAATCGAAAAACCGCAGTGTCGATACCTGGGCATCTGCGGTTTTTTTCTGATATTATATTACCACAAATACCCCGAAAAATCAAGACTTGTATCGTTTTTAAGGCAGTACTATACTATGTTCTACGACAACTGCCGTTGTGCGGCGATAAAAAAATGCAAACGAGGTGCGCATATGAGTATGGAGAACTGGATGGAGCAGATGAATGGCCAGATGTGGCTGGAGCAGGTTCGGGAGACGAATCAGTACACGGAAAAGTATGGCCTGACCCTGTCGCCGGAGGATACGGAGATTCTGCTGGCCGAGAAAAAACAGATACTCAAAAAGGAGAGACGGGTGGAGTTTGGGGAGAGCCTTCTGCCCCGGATCATCTATACGTTCTGTGATTCTTCCTATATATCCCAGGACGAGTATGTGGACACCCTTGTCCGGTTACAGGAGATATTTTATCTATACAAAAATGAGATGCAGGACGAGATCACGGATGAGGAACTGCTTAACTTTATGAAAGAACAGTTTGAGACAGTGTGTTTTGGGGATCTGCAGTACCTTGAGGGAACCTGTCTGGATCTTTTTGCCCAGGCCATCCGGGCGGGCTATGGGGGATATTCCGAAACCCAGGGCAGAGGAGAGTTCTCCCGGTTTGACATTGTCCAGAGATGGGACAAGGAACTGTATCTGCTGGCTTTGTCACAGATAAACGGATGAGACAGGGACTTGGAGAAAGGGGGATTATATGGAATACAAAGTAGAGGAATTGCTGCCCATTGTGTCAAAGCTGGCCCGGAAATATGCGGGTTTCGAGAATACGTCCATTAGTTATGAAAAGGCGCAGATGCTGATGGAGGCTGTGATATACTGCCTGGACGCATATGGGAACTATACCTCAGACAAGGTTTCGCGCAGGGATATTTCTGTGGAGGAACAATATGCCATTGGCGCGGAACTGGTGCTGGAGAGAACAGGGCGGATCAGGGAAATGTTCAACGAATTATCCACGTCCTTTGAGGCTTATGGAGTAAAATGCCTGGAGGATACGGTGCGGAAGGGAATTCCCGAATTCTTAAAGTGGTATGACGCGAAATTCTGCCCACAGGATACTCTGCTCACACTGGACTACCCGGTGCTGGCAGATCTGAGTCCCTACAGGGGAGTGGATGCAATATGGCATTTTCTCCGTGCCATATCTGCAGAGCAGCGGTTTCTGGGCAGGTTTGACAGTGCTTATGTACGGGCGGTGCTGGAGAGACATAATCCCCAGTATCCCCTGATGTATGACAACATCTGTGAAATCCTGCTGGCCAATACCCTGGGTCATCTGTTTCTCCGAAAGTCCCTTCAGGAGACGGGTTTCAGCGAGGAAGAGTATGCTGCGCTGTGCAGGTGTTTTTCGGCATATTCCGCCTCCCGGACAGAAGAGGAGGTAAAGCGGGTGATCGGGGAACTGGCACGGCAGTTCTACCCGGACGATGGGGAACTTTTGGAATATTTGTGCGGCGATGCGGGCAATCTGGCGGTTCGGATCCTTGAGACGGCCCGGTTTGGAACGCCGGAGCGGATTTTCCTGTTTTAAGATCAGATAAAATCGACATTTTCTATTGCTTTTCTTTTTTATTTCGTATAAACTTACAGTAAGTGTTTGCAGCATGAATAAATATCAGCATATGCCCTGGAAGTGTGCTGAATGGGGATATGCGGAACTAAATTAAGAAAGGAAAGCACTGATATGAAAAAAATATTTACACAGCGGCTCTTTGCCTATATGCTTGCTGCGCTTCTTGTCACCATCACTTCCGTCTTTGTATTGCAGACCGTGATTGCGCAGAGAAACAATACGGCTTCCAGCCGGGACAAGCTGCAGGATGTGAGGGAAAAACTGGTCAGCAATCAGGAGAATATTCAGCGGCTTACCGACAACCTCAGTCAGGACAACCTGGCCAAGACCAGGGCCTTCGCAGATCTGCTTGCCGCAGACAAAACTCTTGCGGGCAATGCCGCCAGGCTCAATGAGATCAAGGACAGACTGCAGGTGAACGAGTTACATATCATTGACAGAGAAGGGATTATCATAGGAAGCACCATTGATTCCTATATAGGCTTTGACATGAAGAGCGGGGAGCAGTCCAACGCTTTCATGGTGATCGTGGAGGATCCTTCCATCGAGATTGCACAGGAACCCCAGGTGAATGTGGCGGAGGGCGTGGTCATGCAGTACATCGGCGTGGCCCGCAAGGATGACAAAGGCTTGGTGCAGGTGGGCGTAAGACCGGAGGTCCTGGAAGAAATGCTTGCAAGTACTGCTTTGGATACGGTGCTTGGGGACGTGGATTTTGGTGACAGGGGATATATATATGCCATAGATGCTGCCAGCGGCCGGATTCTGGCCCATCCCAATTCCGCCCTGATCGGAACTCCTGCTGCGGATGCGGGATTCCCGGCAGAAATGACAGGACGGGGAAGAGCCAGAATAGGCGGTGTCAGCGGATATTATGTGGCGGAAGCGTATGAGGATAGAATCATCGGTACCTTTATGCCTGCCAGCGAGTATTATGCCCAGCGCAACAGCCAGACTCTGGTAGTGTCTCTGAGCATGCTGCTGATCTTCGGAGTCCTATTGGTACTGATCAATCATATGGTGGACGACAAGATTGTCCAAGGCATCAACCGTATCACCAATTCCATGAAAGAGATTGCGGAGGGGGATTTCAGCCTTGCTGTACATGAGAACGGAAACCCGGAGTTTGTGATGCTCTCCGACAGCATTAACAAGATGGTAGGGAATATCAGCCGGAACATGCAGGAAAATGAGAAGTTGCTGGAGCGGCAGAAAAAGGACATGGAAAACACCCAGATGCTGATCCGCAATGTTAAAAATGCCTGTCAGGAACTGGACTCTGTGTCCGGGGAAAATCTGGAGAATGCGGAACATATTTCCCAGGGTACTGAGGAGCAGGAAAAGGCTGTGGAAGACCTGAAAGAGATCATGGACCGTCTGACCAGAGAATTGGGCGTCAGCGTGGAAGCCGCCATGGAAATTACGAAAGAAACCGATCAGACCTCCGAGCGGATCGCCCAGACCCAGGAGCAGATGCAGATGCTCAGCGATTCCATGCAGCGGATCAGCGAGATGTCCGCCGCCATAGAGAAAATTATCGGCGAGATCAATTCCATCGCCCAGCAGACCAATATGCTGTCTCTGAACGCTTCCATCGAGGCGGCCAGGGCCGGAGAAATGGGCAAGGGCTTTGCCGTGGTGGCGGCCCAGGTAGGAGAACTGGCTGCCAGGAGTGCCCAGGCCGCCCGGGAGACCAATGAACTGATCACCAATTCCATCCAGGCCGTGGACAGCGGTAAGAAGATCACCGACCAGACCGTAAAAGCCTTTGAGGTGGTGGCTCAAGACGTGGAGAAATCCAATCGGGACGTGCTGTCCATCACGGACATGGTGAGACAGAATGTGGAGACTGTGGCGGGGGCGGTCAGCCAGATCGGGCGAATCACAGGCGTGGTGGAGGAAAATGTGCAGATTTCTCAGAGCACAAAGTTGGCATCCTCCAATGTGGCGGATATAACGGGTAAGCTGCTGGAACTGGTGGAGCAGTAGGATTGCAGGCCTGTCCGTGTGCCTTGACAGGGCACGGGCAGGCTGATTTTTTTATAGCATTAGAACCCGGTCGGGAATGAAATCCGGCTGCGGCTATAACTTACAGGTTAATACATTTATTACATAAATTATACAATAATCTTCAATATTAAATCTAAAATAACTATAAAATCCACAAAAACCATTGCAAATTTTTGCCAATTCTGCTAAAGTATTTGAAAAGCATATTTCAGTTCAGATTCATTCATGAAACGTCAGGCATGTTTTCATTTTCTTTTATTCCCCATTATTCAGGCAGGAATGAAAATCACAGGAAAGGAGTAATTATGTACAGTTCTATATTGGCGGGGGCTCTCTTTGGCATTGAGGCCAACCTGGTCCATGTGGAGGTGGATATTTCCACGGGATTACCGGGCTTTTCCATGGTGGGCTCTCTGGGCAGCGAGGTGCGTGAGGCCAGAGAGCGGGTGCAGGTGGCTTTGAAAAACGCGGATTTTGACATTCCGCCGAAAAAGATCACCATCAACCTGGCCCCGGCAAACCTGAGGAAAGACGGCACAGGATTTGATCTGCCAATTGCCATAGGCATCCTGCAGACCCTGGGTTATTTTAAAGAGGAGGCTACCAGAGACATCCTGTTTGCGGGGGAATTGGGGCTGGACGGGGAGATCAGGCCCGTCAGCGGCATATTGCCCATTGTAAGGGAAGCAGCCCGACGGGGAATAGGGAATTGCATCGTCCCCTGGGACAATCGGACGGAGGGCGGAATGATACCGGGTATACGGGTCAGAGGCGTCCGCAGTATCTGTCAGCTGACGGCGTTTCTGCAGGAGACGGACACTGACAGGCAGGAGGAATTGCTGCCCTCCCAGCCCTGCACCACCCGGGAACTTCTGGAGCAGGAGCAACCCGCTCCGGGCAATGACTTTTCGGGAATCAAGGGTCAGGAGGCTGCCCGGCGGGCGGCGGAGATTGCGGCGGCAGGATTCCACAACCTGTTGATGTCCGGACCGCCCGGCGGCGGCAAAAGCATGATTGCCCGGGCCATGGCGGGAATCCTGCCGCCCATGACCTGGCAGGAAAGTATCGAAGTGACAACCGTCTACAGCGTGGCGGGTATGCTGGATCCGGAGAATCCGTTAATTCTGCGGCGTCCCTTCCAAAACCCGCATCATACGATTTCCGGAGCCGCTCTGATTGGCGGCGGCGTCCACACCCGTCCCGGCGCCATTTCTCTGGCCCACAGGGGCGTCCTGTTTCTCGATGAACTCACTGAATTCCCCAGAACAATCCTGGAATGCCTGCGGCAGCCTCTGGAGGACCGTCAGGTTAATATAGCCCGTGCCCAGGGTAACTGTGTCTATCCGGCGGATATTATGCTGGTATGCGCCATGAACCCCTGCAGGTGCGGCTATTTCCCTGACAAAAACAGATGCCGGTGCAGTGAGGGAGAACTGGCAAAGTATTGGGGCAGGCTCTCCGGGCCTTTGCTGGACCGCATGGACATGTATGTGGAGACCGGCAGGATCGAATTGGAGAAGCTGCAATCCATCGGGCAGGGGGAATGCAGCGCTTTGATCCGCCGGAGGGTGGTGGAAGCCAGGACCATACAGGAAGAGCGCTTTCGAGGGAAAAAGTATTCCTTTAACGGAGATATGGAAGCGGAAGAACTGGAGCATTATTGTAAACTTGGCAGGGAGGAGAAAAAGCTGATGGAACTTGCATACAGACGGCTGGAACTCAGCGCCAGGACTTACCACAGAGTTTTGAAAGTAGCCAGGACCATAGCGGATCTGGGACATTCGGAGCGAATACGGGAGGAACATCTGGCAGAGGCGCTGGCTTACCGGCTTACCGTAGGGGCCAGGAAGAATCCGGGAAGCGGATCTTCCGGGGGCTAAACGGGCAGCGGTCAAAACCGTATGGAATTCACATAGACAGGAGATGCGGAAGAGGAGATGGACAAATATCTATATTGGCTGGCCAATGTAAGCGGGCTTGGGACGGCGTGCAGGGAGCGGCTGCTGGAGGCTTTTGGCACAGGCGCGGCGGTATATGGAGCACAGGAGAAACATCTGGCCATGGTACTGGAAAAGGCAAAGGCGGAAAAGCTGTTGGAAACACGGAAGAAATGGGATGTGGACAGGGCATATGAGGAACTGCAGGAGAAGCAGATTTCCTTTGTCTGTACGGCGGATGCCGAGTACCCCGAGCGGCTGCGGGACATTCCCGATCATCCTTTTGGCATCTATTACAGGGGAGGGATGCCCCAGTCCTGCAAACTGGCGGTAGCCGTGGTGGGAGCCAGAGAATGTTCGGATTACGGGCGTTTTATAGCCACGGAACTGGGCAGGGAACTGGGGACGGCGGGGGTGCAGGTGGTCAGCGGTATGGCCAGAGGAATAGACGGTATCAGCCAACTGGCGGCCCTGGATGCGGGCGGGGAATCCTTCGCTGTCCTGGGCAATGGAGTGGATATCTGTTACCCCAAAGGGAATCAGCCTGTTTATGACCGAATGCTGATACAAGGAGGAGTTCTTTCCACCTATCCCCCGGGGACGGCACCCAAGCCCCAGCTTTTTCCGCCCCGCAATCGGATTGTCAGTGGCCTGGCGGATGTGCTGGTGGTGGTGGAAGCCCGGCAGAAGAGTGGAACCTTGATCACGGTGGATATGGCTTTGGAACAGGGAAGAGAGGTCTATGCGGTACCCGGGAGGATTACGGACAGGCTCAGCGACGGTTGCAATAAGCTGGTCCGGGAAGGCGCGCTGGTATTTCTGTCTCCCAGAGACTTTATGGAAGGGCTGCGTCATTCCTTCCCGGAGAAAATGGCCTGCTGCGTGGCAAAGCGGACAAAGCCTGCCGGGAGTCCTGCGCTGCCTCCCATTACGCCGGAGGAAGCAGTGGTACTGGAGGCCCTGGATCTGTATCCCCAGCCCCTGGAGAGAATCAGAGAGCAGCTGCAGGTTAAGCTGACGGAGAAAGGATTTCATAGCTTTTCCAAGAACCTGCTGACGATTCTGATGCGCCTGTGCCTGAAGGGAGTGGCAAAACAGAACAGTCCCGGGTGGTTTTCACTGGATATCTAAGATCCCCATGCTTATTTTACAAAATGCTGAGAAGCCTATTTCAATTTTGGGTAAAAAGCGATACAATAAGAATATCGGCCGCTCGGAACAGGCAATCAATGAGGAAGGGAATTGATAAAAGGATGAAAAGGATTATTTTAGGGAGCGTTATAATGAGTATCATGACGGTATTGCTGATGGGCTGCGGTAACACCACGGTGCCTCTGGCGGAGGTGTTCCGGCAGGAACAGTTGGAGGCTCAGACCATACAGATTGTGGATTGGCTGAACTCAGGGGCGTATGAGTTGGTATACGAAACCTTTCGTGAGGATATGCAGCAGGTGTTGCCCGTGGAGGAGATTCGGTCAGCCTGCATGGAGACCTATGGAAACGCGGGGGATTTTGTGAAGTATGGCAATACCGTGGTGAACGGTCAGAAGATCGAAGAGGAGGATTATGCCGTCGTCATGGTCAAGGCCCAGTACGAAAAGCAGAATGTGACGTTTCAAGTGGGATATGATGCCGAGATGAAAGTAGTAGGATTGTATATGAAGTAAGATTGGATGTACGGGCAAACAAAGCGAGATATATGGAAAAGAGAGAGATAGAAAAGAGAGACATGTAGAAAAGAGGGATAACCGGCGTATGAAAATTTTGGTGATTGGCGGCAGCTATTTTTATGGCAGGGTGTTTGTGATGCTGACGGCACCGCAACATGAAATTACTGTGGTGAATCGGGGAACTTATTCCATGGCGGACATGGGGGTGGCACAAGTCCGGGGGGACCGCGGAGATCCGACGCTGTGGCGGAATATGTCAGAAGGGTATGACATAGTGGTGGATTTCTGTGCTTATAAAGCGGGAGACATCCGAAACGTGCTTGACAATATACCGGTAAAACCCTCCCAGTACATTCATATCAGTACTGTGGATGTGTACCGCAGGGGAAGCGGTGTCTGTAAGACAGAGGACGCTCCCTGTGAAGACCGGCAGCTGCCGGGGGAGGCGGGAGAGTATATCGCCGGAAAGGTGGCGCTGGAGAAGGAACTGCGGCAGGTCTGTGAGGAGAGGGAAGTATCTTGGACAGTCTTGCGGCCCGGAATTCTCTATGGACCATACAATTATGCACCCCGGGAGTCCGCTTATATTCAGTTGATGGTACGCCGGCAGATTCTGCCCAGGATTACGGATGCGGACGGACGGTTCCAACTGGTGTATGTGAAGGATGCGGCGGAGGCAATTCAAAAGTGCCTTTTGAATGAACGGACTTACAGCAATGCCTACAATATCTGTAACAGAGAGCCGGAGACTTATGGCAGCCTGGCGGATATGCTTTTGAAGGTCAGCGGCCTGGCTGTTCAGGAACTGCCCATGACGGCAAAGCAGGCGGAGCAGCAGGGAATTCCCCTGCCCTTTGCGGTCAGAGAAGCGGAGACGGAACTGTATGACAATGCCAAAAGTATCCGGGATCTGGGGATGGTATATACATCCTTTGAAGAGGGCATGGGTAAAACCTACAGAGCTTTTCGGAATGTCTTTGCTGAATAAATTTGCAAATGGGCACGGAGCGCTTACAAAGAGATTTGTGCTTCGAGTCCTAAATACAACCGGGAGTTGTATTTTTGTATATACAGTGAGTATGGCGTTATTGCAAGATTGGGTCAGGAATGGTAATATAGATATACAGATCATTATAACTGAGTCAGCAATCACCCCAAATACAGGATTTCTGTGCCGGAGAGCATCCTGCACGATCCGGATGCAGGGGCAGCCGGATCTTACGCATGGGAAAGGCTTGTGGGAAGGGAAAATGCGGAACTCAGAATAGGAGGAGAAAGATGCAGGAATTAAAGCCGATAAAAGAAGGAAAGGTACGGGAGATCTATGACAACGGGGATACCCTGATTATGGTGGCCACGGACAGGATCAGCTGCTTCGATGTGATTCTTAAGAATCAGGTGACGAAAAAGGGGGCGGTGCTGACTCAGATGTCCAAGTTCTGGTTTGACATGACCAGAGACATTCTGCCCAATCATATGATTTCCGTAGACGTGAAGGATATGCCGGAGTTCTTTCGGCAGGAAGGCTTTGACGGCAACAGTATGATGTGTCGTAAGCTGGAGATGCTTCCCGTGGAGTGCATTGTGCGGGGATATATCACCGGCAGTGGTTGGGCCAGCTATCAGAAGGACGGTACGGTATGCGGCATCAGACTGCCGGAAGGATTGAAGGAATCAGATAAGCTGCCGGAGCCTATCTATACCCCTTCTACCAAGGCGGAGATCGGCGACCACGATGAGAATATTTCCTATGAACAGAGCGTGGAATATCTGGAGAAGCGTTTCCCGGGCAAGGGCAGAGAGTACGGAGAGAAACTTCGCGACTACACCATCGCCCTGTATAAAAAGTGTGCGGAGTATGCGTTGACCAGGGGGATTATTATTGCGGATACCAAGTTTGAGTTTGGCCTGGACGAGGAGGGCAACATTGTGCTGGGGGATGAGATGCTGACCCCGGATTCTTCCCGCTTCTGGCCTGCGGAAGGGTATGAGCCGGGCCATGCCCAGCCTTCCTTTGACAAGCAGTTTGCCAGAGATTGGCTGAAGAGCCACCAGCATGACTGGGAATTGCCCCAGGAGATTGTGGATAAGACCATTGAGAAGTATTTGCAGGGGTATGAACTGCTCACAGGAAAGCCGCTGCAGCAGTAAAATTATGATAGTTATAACAAAGGGCTGTTGCGGAATTCCGCGACAGCCCTTTTGCTTTATAGGATTTATTCTTGATCCAGATTTTTGTTGGCGGTGGACAGCATCAGCTTAATACGGTTTAGCTGGTTTACTTCACTGGCACCGGGATCGTAGTCTATGGCCACGATATTGGAGGCAGGGTAGGCCTTCCGCAATGCCTTGATTACGCCCTTGCCCACCACATGGTTTGGCAGGCAGCCAAAGGGCTGGGTACAGACGATATTGGGTACGTCTTCGTGAATCAGTTCCACCATCTCGCCGGTGAGGAACCATCCCTCGCCGGTCTGGTTGCCAATGGAGACGATGGGGCTGGCATATTCCACAATCTTTCGGATAGATGTGGGCGGGTCAAAATGCCTGCTTTTTGCAAAAGCCCTGGACGCAGCGCCCCGCAGCACGTGTTCGATGGCCCAGATCCCCAGGGAGGAGAGCCTTGCGGCTTTTTTGCTGGTGCCCAGATGTTCCGCTTTGTAAATCTGGTTGTAGAAGCAGTACAGCATAAAGTCCAACAGGTCGGGGACCACAGCTTCCGCTCCCTCGGCCTCCAGCAGTTCCACCAGGCGGTTGTTGCCCGCTGGAGAGAACTTCACCAGGATTTCGCCCACAATACCCACTCGGGGCTTTTTGATATCCCGGAGAGGAATGGCGTCAAACTCCCGGATAATTTTTCTGCACATGCCGGGGAATTTTGCCAGATTAATGTGTTTGGCGGACACATAATCCTGGGCTGTTTTTAACCATTTCTGATGCAGGGCCTCCACACTGCCGGGAACCTCTTCATAGGGGCGCATCCGATAGACGCAGCGCATGAAGATATCGCCGATCTGGGCAGCCAGTGCCGCGCGCACCAGCAGATCCAAATTCATATGGAAGCCCGGGTTGGTCTCTATGCTGCCCAGATTCAGGGAGATCACCGGGATCTGGGCCATGCCGGCCTTTTCAAGTGCCCGGCGGATAAAGCCGATATAATTGGTGGCCCGGCAGCCTCCCCCGGTCTGGGTCATGATAACGGCTGTCTTGTTTAAGTCATACTTGCCGGAGAGCAGGGCCTCCATAATCTGCCCCACCACTAACAAGGATGGATAACAGGCGTCATTGTTTACGTATTTCAGCCCCACATCCACGGAGTGCTTGTTGTCGTTGTTCAGTACTTCGAAATGATAGCCGCAGGCGGCAAAAGCCTTCTCAAAGATGTCAAAATGGATGGGCGACATCTGGGGGCAGAGGATGGTATAATCCTTGCGCATCTCTTCGGTAAACTGCACCTTTTTGATGGCACTGGAGTGGATGGCCCGCTGCTCCGCTTTCTGTTCCCGCACACGGATGGCGGAGAGGAGAGAGCGAATCCGGATTCTGGCAGCCCCCAGGTTGTTTACTTCGTCGATTTTCAGGCAGGTGTAGATCTTGCCTGATCCGGACAGAATATCGCTCACCTGATCCGTAGTCACGGCGTCCAGGCCGCAGCCGAAGGAGTTGAGTTGGATCAGATCCAGATTCTCCACCAGTTTCACATAGCTGGCGGCGGCATACAGCCGGGAATGATACATCCACTGGTCAGAGACGATCAGAGGTCGCTCCGGGGCTGCCAGATGAGAGATGGAGTCCTCCGTCAGCACTGCCATGTCATAGGAAGTGATCAGTTCCGGTATGCCGTGATTGATCTCCGGGTCAATATGGTAGGGGCGGCCTGCCAGTACAATCCCTCTTTTTCCAGTCTGCTTTAAATATTGCAGCGTCTCTTCCCCTTTTTTCTGCATATCCAGACGGGCGGCCGCCAGTTCCTCCCAGGCTTTCGCCACGGCTTCCCGCACTTCCTGAGCGGCAAGCTCGGTGAATTCCCTGAGCAGAGCGTCGGCGATGGTCTCCTGGCTGGTAAAGGCCATGAAGGGATTGCGGAAAGTAATATTCTCCGTTTTTAACTCTTCCACATTGTTCTTGATGTTCTCCGAGTAGGAGGTCACAATGGGGCAGTTGTAGTGATTGTTGGCCTCTCCGAACTCATTTCGCTCGTAAAAGAGAGCCGGGTAGAAGATGAACTTTACCCCCTGTCTGATCAGCCAGTTTACATGACCATGCGCCAGCTTGGCCGGGTAGCACTCGGATTCGCTGGGGATGGACTCAATGCCCAGTTCATAAATCTGGCGGGTGGATACGGGGGACAGCACCACCCGGTATCCCAGGCTGGTGAAAAATACATGCCAGAAGGGATAGTTTTCGTACATGTTTAACACCCTGGGGATGCCTACAACGCCTCTGGGAGCCTCATCGGCGGGCAGGGATTCATAGTTAAACAGGCGCTTTAACTTGTACTCAAAGAGATTGGGCACATTGTGGGCGTTTTTCTGACCGCCGATTCCCCGTTCGCAGCGGTTGCCGGAGATGAACTGTCTGCCGCCGGAGAATTTGTTGATGGTCAGGCGGCAGCTGTTGGTACAGCCCTTGCATTTGGCCATGCTGGTATCAAACTGCAGATTGCAGATTTGTTCATAGGAGAGCATGGAAGTCTGGTAATCCGGGCTGTCAGAGTCAACTCCACGACATTGTGAATAACGCTCCCGGGCAATCAGAGCAGCGCCGAAGGCTCCCATGATGCCTGCGATATCCGGGCGGATGGCCTCACAGCCCGCTATCTTCTCAAAGCTGCGCAGCACGGCGTCATTGTAAAAAGTGCCGCCCTGGACCACGATCTCTCTGCCCAGTTCCGAGGCATCGGACACTTTGATTACCTTAAACAGGGCATTTTTGATTACGGAATAAGCCAGTCCTGCGGAGATATCCGCCACGCTGGCCCCCTCCTTCTGGGCCTGTTTTACCTTGGAGTTCATAAATACGGTACAGCGGGTGCCCAGGTCAATGGGATGACGGGCGAACAGGGCGGCCTGGGCAAAGTCCTGGACACTGTAATTCAAGGATTTGGCAAAAGTCTCTATGAAAGAACCGCAGCCAGAGGAGCAAGCCTCGTTGAGCTGTACGCTGTCCACAGTCTGGTTCTTAATCTTGATGCATTTCATGTCCTGGCCGCCGATGTCCAGAATACAGTCCACCGAGGGGTTGAAAAAGGCGGCGGCGTAGTAGTGGGCCACGGTTTCCACTTCTCCGTCGTCCAGCAGGAAAGCGGCTTTCATCAGGGCCTCGCCATACCCGGTGGAGCAGGAACGGACGATCTGCACATTTTCCGGCAGTTGTTCATAAATCTCTTTCAGGGAGCGGATGGCGGTCTTTAACGGACTGCCGTCATTGCCGCTGTAAAAGGAGTACAGCAGGGAACCGTCCTCCCCTACCAGGGCGATCTTGGTGGTGGTGGAGCCGGCGTCAATGCCCAGAAAAGCACTGCCATGGTAGGAGGCCAGGTCTCCGGCGCCCACCTTATGGCAGGCATGGCGGGTCTTAAAGGCATCATATTCCTCCTGATCGGCAAAGAGGGGGTCCATGCGCTCCACCTCAAACTCCATTTGGATCTCTCCGAATAGCTTTGCTACCATTTCCTCCATGGAATAACTGACATCTGCTTTGGCGTTCATGGCCGAGCCTATGGCGGCAAAGAGATGGGAGTTGTCCGTGTCCATGATGTGTTCTTCATCCAGCTTCAGCGTTCGGATAAAGGCTTTTTTCAGTTCCGACAAAAAGTGCAGGGGGCCGCCCAGAAAGGCCACATGTCCTCGGATGGGCTTACCGCAGGCCAGGCCGGAGATGGTCTGGTTGACCACGGCCTGAAAGATGGAGGCCGCCAGATCTTCCTTGGTAGCGCCCTCATTGATCAGGGGCTGTATATCGGTCTTGGCAAACACGCCGCAGCGGGCGGCGATGGTATACAGGGATTGGTACTTTTTGGCATATTCGTTCAGGCCGGCGGCGTCCGTCTGGATCAGGGAGGCCATCTGGTCGATAAAAGAGCCTGTACCACCGGCGCAGATGCCGTTCATGCGCTGCTCCACGTTGCCGCCCTCAAAGTAGATGATTTTTGCGTCCTCGCCGCCCAACTCGATGGCCACATCGGTTTTGGGAGCCAGTTCCTTCAGAGCGGTGGCTACAGCGATAACCTCCTGGGTGAAGGGCACGCCCAGGTGGTTGGCCAGGGTCAGTCCTCCGGAGCCGGTAATCATGGGATACAGCAGGGCGTTGCCCAGCTTTTCATAGGCCTTTTGCAGCAGGGTGGACAGCGTTTCCCGGATATTGGCATAGTGACGCTCATAATCGGAAAAGAGAATTTTGTGTTCATTATCTAACAGGGCAATCTTCACCGTGGTGGAGCCTATGTCAATACCCAAAGTGTATGCGGGGAGACGCATGGCTTCTTCTAAACGTGCGTCACAGGTTCCCTCTGGGGCATTGCAGTTCATACAGGTTTTACTCATTGATAAAAACATCCTTTCTGGATCAATTCAATGTATTGCATGTTCTTATTAAATCTATGAATGGATGCCTAATTTTAAGCATTCCCCGACATTATACGACAGAAAAAGTAAAAATGCAACGGATTGCGAGCCGGAGAACCTGTAAATTTTATGTTAATTTTTTGTAAAGACGTATTGTTTTTGGCATTTTTCAGTATGACACGCACCTAAAAATTACCTCATACGGGAATAATATGTAAAATGATTATTAAATCGCTTTTAATCAGTTTACTTTTTCCATATCGGATGCTACAATGAGTTAAATATTCTGCAAGCAGTCCGCCTGGTGCGGAATCTGTGATGAAATGCGCGAAAACGCGGCATAATTTATAAAATGCGGGCATAGGCCCCGGAGGTTCCCATGAGCAAATTTGAGAAAAAATTTGGTAAATACGCGATAAAAAATATATCCTTGATGCTGATCATGTGCTATGCGGTGGGATATATCATACAGTTGATGGGCGGCGGCTTTCTGGATTTTCTCACCCTGAATCCCTACAGGATCCTGCACGGCGAGATCTGGAGGATTGTGACCTGGATCATTGTGCCGCCTTCTTCCTTTAATTTATTCACGGTGATTATGCTGTTCTTTTATTACTCCGTGGGAACCACCCTGGAGCGTACCTGGGGGGCTTATCGGTACAATGTGTACCTGTTTTCAGGCATGTTTTTTACGGTACTGGGAAGCTTTGCAGCCCTGGGTCTCTGCTATATATTTCAGGGGGAAGCCATGGCGATTCCCGGCAATGCGGCGGTAGTCTGTGAATTCTACAGCACATTGTTCAGTACCTATTATATTAACATGTCCATACTGCTGGCTTTTGCCGCCACCTTCCCGGATGTGCAGGTGATGCTGATGTTCGTGATCCCCGTGAAGATGAAGTGGCTGGGAATTATCTACGGAGCCATGCTGGTGCTTGATTTGTTCCAGAATGTGGGAAGTCCTCTGGCGGGTATCTTCTACAGGACGGCGATTGTGGCTTCCCTGTTGAATTTCGTGATTTTCTGGCTCACCAGCAGAAGCCATATCAATATGTCGCCCAGGGAAATCAAAAGGCGGCAGGAATTCCGGCACGAAGTGAAAAAGAATATGAAGATGAGCGGCCACAAATGCGCCATCTGCGGGCGTACCGATGTGGACGATCCCACGCTGGAATTCCGATTCTGCTCCAAATGCGAGGGCAGCTATGAGTACTGCCAGCATCATATATTTACCCATGAACATGTGAAACGGCAGTAAATGTCAAGAGAATTGTAACCATGCCGCGGAAATTTTGTCTAATATAGTACGGGGAAGCCAGTGCCTGCTTCAGGTGGGCCGGGAGGGAGTTCCCACAGCCCGCCTGAAGCGGGCGGATCGGAGACGGGATGAACCAGGAAGCTTTGTTTGCCCAGACCCTGGAGCAGGTGAAAAACCAGGCTGCGGACCAGGGAGGCTGGATCGGCGAGGAGGAGGTACGGGAGGCGTTTGCGCCGCTGGGCCTCTCCGGGGAACAGCTGCAGATGGTCTATGACTATCTGGTAAAGCACAGGATCGGCATAGGCGGGCCGGTGGATCCGGATTCTTACCTCACCCGGGAGGAAAAAACGTATCTGCAAAATTATCTGGACGAGTTGGCGGGCCAGCCCGGGGTCGGCGAGGGAGAAAGGGAGGCAGTCACGCTTTCCGCCATGGCAGGGGACCCGGATGCCCAGAGCCGGTTGGCAACCCTTTATCTGCCGGAGGTGGTGGAGGTGGCCAGGCTGTACACCGGCCAGGGAGTACCCCTGGAGGATTTGATCGGGGAGGGCAATCTGGCGCTGGCCATGGGAGTGTCCATGCTGGGGGCGCTGGAGCATGCCGGCGAGGCCCAGGGAATGCTGGGCAGAATGATGATGGACGCCATGGAGGACCTGATACAGGAGCAGCAGACTGCGGAAAAAGCGGACCGGAAGATGGCGGAGCGGATCAACAGGGTGCTGGAGGCGGCCCGTTCCCTGTCCGAGGAACTGCGCCGTAAGGTGACGGTGGAGGAATTGGCCAGAGAGACAAAGCTGTCCGAAAAAGTCATCCGGGATGCCGTACGTCTTTCCGGTCATCAGATCGAATATCTGGAGGAAGCCTGATGTTATCACAGAAGCAGAGTTACGAGGATTATAAATATGTGATGGGAGATACGGGCAATCTGTATCTGGGCGCCAGATACACCTACGGGGAACTGCTGGGAAACGAGGAGGTGCCGTTTAAAATCCGGGCCATCGTAGAACGCTATATCCTGCCCCAGGCGGACCCTGAAACCACTTTGGAGAGCGAATTCTACCATATGGACGCGGACAGCTTTGCCTACCGTACCTATCGGCAGCTGAAAGCCAGGGTAAAGTGCGTCAGACTGGTGGAGAAAAAGGGCTTTTTTTCCGGGGGAAAGAAAAAAAGAGTATATGAGACCCGGGTAATGGATCTGGAAGAATTTGCGGCCATATCCCCGGCCCTGAAGCAGGCTCAGGGGATAGTGGTGCAGGAGATCATAATCAATAAACTGGCCATGATGGTTTTTACGGTCTGATACAGGGACTTTGCAGAGGGGCAGTTGTAAAAATTTTCTACAGGAGGGTATGAGAATGCGAATTGAAGAGGTGAAAGGCTACGAGGTGATAGAGAAGCGGGAAATCAGGGACTTAAATTCCATGAGTTATCTGCTGCGGCACAAAAAAACCGGGGCCAGGGTGGCACTGCTGGAGAACGATGACAATAATAAGGTGTTCTATATCGGCTTCCGCACGCCGCCGGAGGATTCCACAGGTGTGGCCCATATCCTGGAGCACTCCGTGCTGTGCGGTTCCCGGGAGTTCCCTGTGAAGGACCCTTTTGTGGAACTGGTGAAAGGTTCTCTGAACACTTTTCTGAATGCCATGACCTATCCGGACAAGACCATTTACCCTGTAGCCAGCTGCAATGACAAGGATTTCCAGAACCTGATGCATGTATATCTGGATGCGGTATTCTATCCCAGAATTTACGACACGGACAAGATTTTCCGCCAGGAAGGCTGGCATTATGAACTGGACGGCCCGGAGGGAGAGCTGACCATTAACGGCGTGGTGTACAATGAGATGAAGGGAGCGTTTTCCTCCCCGGAAGATGTGCTGTTTCGAGAGAAAATGAAATCCCTGTACCCGGACACCACCTATGGCAGGATTTCCGGGGGGGATCCGGCGGTGATCCCGGAACTTTCCTACGAAGAATTCCTGGAGTTCCACCGGCAGTATTACCATCCGTCCAATTCTTATATTTATCTGTACGGTGATATGGATATGGCGGAGAAACTTATGTTTCTGGATGAAAAGTATCTGTCCGCTTTTGAGAAGCTGGAGATTGACAGCCGCATTCGGGAGCAGGAGCCATTTCCCGCGCTGCGCAGAGTGGTGCGGGAGTATCCCGTCAGCGATGAGGCCAGAGAGGAGGAGTGTGGCTATCTGAGTTACAACATGACCGCCGGGGACTGCCTGGACAGGGAGTTGTATGTGGCTTTCCAGATTCTGGACTATGCGCTTTGCAGCGCGCCGGGAGCGCCCCTGAAGCAGGTCCTGCTGGACCATTCCATGGGGAAGGATGTGTACAGTGAGTATGACAACGGCATACAGCAGCCTTTCTTTTCCATCATGGCCAGCGACACGGATGTGTCAAAGGAGCAGGAGTTTGTGGAATTGGTGAACAGGGAAATGGGGCGGATTGTCAAAGAGGGCTTTGACCGGAAAGCCCTGCTGGCGGGCATCAATCATTTTGAGTTCCGATATCGGGAGGCGGATTTCGGCAGCTACCCCAAGGGACTGATGTACGGACTGCAGATGCTGGATAGCTGGCTATATGCCGATGACAAACCCTTTATTCATGTGGAAGCCAACGATATCTATGCCGGTCTGCGGGAAAAGGCCGGGGAGGGCTACTTTGAGGGGCTGGTACAAACCTATCTCATTGATAATCCCCACAAATCCGTGGTGGTGTTAAAGCCCAAAAAAGGCATGGCTCAGGAACAGGAGGAAGCACTCAGGGCGAAACTGGCAAAGCGCAAGGCCGGCATGAGCCCGGAACAGCTTGCGGAGATCGTGGACGGGCAGCAGGCTTTGAAGGCTTATCAGGAGCAGGAGGACAAACAGGAGGATCTGGCCAGGATTCCCATGCTGGCCAGAGAGGACATCGGCAGAGAGGCCAGGAAGCTGGTGAATGAGGAGACCCGCGCCGGAGATATCCCGGCGCTGCGCCACAATCTGTTCACCAACGGCATCGCTTATATCCGTATGATCTTTTCTCTGGACAGGGTGCCGGAGCGCCTGTATCCCTATGTGGGTGTGCTGAACGCCTGTCTGGGGCTGCTGAATACGGAACATTACAGCTACGCTCAGTTGTCCAATGAAATTGATCTGAACACCGGCGGCATCGGTTCCGGCAACAATCTATACAGCAATGTGGAGAACATAGATATGTTCAGGGCCACCCTGGAACTGAAGGCAAAGGTGCTGTACGACAATATACCCAAAGCCATGGAACTTTTGCGGGAGATTGCCATGACTTCCGATTTCAGAGACGAAAAGCGTCTGCTGGAAATTGTGTCCGAAGGGCAGTCCCAGATGCAGTCCCAGATGGCGTCCAGGGGAGACCGCACGGCGTTAAACCGGGCTCTGGCCTATGGCAGTGTGTCCGGCGCCGTCAGGGAGACTCTAACCGGTATTCCCTTTTTCCGTCTGCTGACCCGGATCCAGTCCCATTTTGAGGAGGAAAAGGAAGCGCTGATGCAGGCGCTGGAGGAATTGGCAGCCATCATTTTCCGCCGGGAGAATCTGCTGTTGGATTATGTGGGCACCCAGGAAGGATGGGAGAAGCTGGAAGAGGAGACATCCCGGTTTGCGGGGAAGCTGTATGAAGGTTCGGCGGACACCGGCAGCTATCGTCCCGTTCCCCAGAGGAAGCAGGAAGGTTTCATGACTGCCGGGCAGGTATTGTATGTGTGCCGGGCGGGCAATTTCAAAAAGAAGGGGCTGCCTTACAAGGGAACGCTGCGCTTCCTGCAGATGATGATGCGGTATGATTACCTGTGGGTCAACATCCGGGTTAAGGGAGGGGCTTATGGCTGTAGCTGCAGCTTTGGTAGATCCGGGGAGAGCGGCTTTTCTTCCTACCGGGATCCCAATCTGAAGAACACGGTGGATATTTATGAAAAGGCGGCGGAGACGGTGGAGAAATTTACTGCCGATGAGCGCGTCATGACCCAGTATATCATCGGGGCTGTCAGCGAGATGGATACCCCCATGAATCCGGCCGCCTATGGACTGTTCTCTCTGAGCGCATATCTCTGCGGCATCAGCCAGGAGATGCTGGATCAGGAGAGGGCCCAGCTTCTGGGGGCTACCCAGGAGGACATCCGGGAACTGGCCGCCTATATCCGGGCATTCATGCAGGACGACTTTTTGTGCGTGGTGGGCAATGCCCAGAAAATAAAGGAAGAGAAGGAGATGTTCCTGACAGCGGAGAATCTTTTCTGAGCCGCTACAGGGTTGAGAGGGGGGAATTAAATGAAAAAGGCAAAGCGGATAGGGGGCCTGTTTGCTCTGGCTTTGGCCCTGGTGCTGACAGCCTGCGGCGGCGTTGGCAGCGGAGCCGCCGACAGTGCGTCGCCCCGGGTTGAGCAGTGGAATGCCGGCTCTAATACGGATAGTATGTTCCAGGAGTCTGTGGGGGATTTCCTGGGCATGGACCCGGGATATACCAACATGGAAGAGGGTAAGAACTATGACGCCGGTGAAGGCTCTTCCCAGGAGCAGCATAACGCCGGGCAGGACAGCAGCCGCAAGCTGATCCGAACGGTGAACCTGTCTGTGGAGACCCGGGAGTTCGACGCGGTTATGGGCACCCTGGAGCAGCGGGTAACGGATCTGGGGGGCTATATTGAGCGCATGGAAACTTACAATGGCAGCGTTTACAGCAGCTACCGCTCCAACCGCAGTGCCAGCATGACCGCCCGGATTCCGGCGGCCCAGCTAAACGGATTTTTGAATGAAGTGTCCGAGATCAGCAATGTGACCAGGCGCTCAGAGAATGTGCAGGATGTGACGCTGGAATATGTGGACATGGCCAGCCATAAGAAGACTCTGCAGGCGGAACATGACCGATTGCTGGAGCTGATGGAACAGGCGGAGAGCATAGAAGACATTATCACCATTGAGGAGCGCCTGTCCAATGTGCGGTACCAGATCGAGAGTATGGAGGCCCAGCTGCGGACATATGACAATAAGGTGGACTACAGCACCGTGTATTTGGATGTGAGCGAGGTACAGGAACTGACGCCGGTGCATGAGGAGACATTGTGGGAGAGGATCAGCGGCGGCTTCCTGGAGGATCTGAAAGGCATCGGCGACGGAGCACTGGAGATTCTGGTCTGGCTGCTGGTACATATTCCTACCTTGGTGCTGTGGGCCCTGGCGGTCACTCTGTTTGTCTTATGGGTCAGATGGTATATGAAACGCAGCCGGGAAAAGGCTGAAAAGAAGAGAGCGCAGGCGGCGGGGAATACCCTCCCGGGAAACGGAGATACGAATGGAGAAAAATGAGAAGCCCACAGGTGAAAACCCGGCGTATAAGTCAGGCTTTGTGACATTGATCGGCCGCCCCAATGTGGGGAAATCCACATTGATGAATCGGCTCATCGGCCAGAAGATTGCCATAACCAGCGATAAGCCTCAGACCACCCGCAATCGGATTCAGACAGTATATACCTCGGAGGAGGGACAGATTGTGTTTGTGGACACCCCCGGCATTCACAAGGCTAAGAATAAGCTGGGGGATTATATGGTAAATGTGGCGGAGCGCACCCTGTCCGAGGTGGACGTGATCCTTTGGCTGGTGGAACCCAGCAATTTTATCGGGGCGGGGGAACGTCACATTATGGAACAACTGCAAAAGACGCGGACTCCCGTGATCCTGGTGATCAACAAGGCGGATACCGTGAAAAGGGAAGAAATACTGCCTTATATAGACAATTATCGGAAGCAGATGGACTTTCAGGAGATTGTGCCGGTGTCGGCCCTGAAGGGGGACAACACGGACACATTGGTATCCTGCATCATGAAATATCTGCCCTACGGTCCGGCGTTTTATGACGAGGATACCGTCACCGACCAGCCCATGCGGCAGATTGTGGCGGAACTGATCCGGGAGAAAGCCCTGCGGCTGCTGGAGGAAGAAATTCCCCATGGCATCGCCGTCAGTATCGAGAAGCTGCAATATCGCAAGGATCTCTGCGACATTGAGGCCACCATTGTGTGCGAGCGGGATTCCCACAAGGGAATCATCATCGGCAAGGGCGGCAGTATGTTAAAACGGATCGGGTCGGCGGCCAGACCGGACATCGAGGACCTGTTGGAGCAGCATGTAAATCTGCAGCTCTGGGTCAAGGTGAAGAAGGACTGGCGGGACAGCGATTTTCTGATGAAAAATTTTGGCTATAACCCCAGAGATATCCAGTAGCGTTTATGCTTCATAAACTCTGACCGGCGCATAGAAAAATCAAAAATGCAGACCCTATTTACAGCAGCGATAGATACGGCGTCGCAAGATACCGGATATGGGGGAAGAGTTGATGCGAGAGACGGCAGAGAGCAGCAGAGCAGGGTACTGGCAGAAGTTTGAGAACACCGGCAGGGTGGAGGATTATCTGCGGTATTCCTGGGGCGGGGGCACGCAGGAAGCAATGGCGGGAAGCGGAAAGTCAGGAGCAGATCCACATGCAGGATTTTATCATAGTGACAGGAATGATACTGAAACAGACGCCTATCGGTGAATATGATAGGCGTATCTGTTTGCTCACAAAGGAAAGAGGAAAGATTGCGGCGTTTGTGAAGGGTTCCCGCAAGCCGGGAAACCGCTTAAGCAGCGCCGCCAATCCTTTTTCCTTTGGTGCGTTTAAGCTGTACGAGGGAAAGACCTCCTACAATGTGGCGGACGTGGAGATTCAGAATTATTTTGAACCCCTTCGAAGGGATTATATAGGCGCTTACTACGGTATGTATTTCGCGGAACTGGCGGACTATTATACCCGGGAGAACAACGATGAGAGGCAGATGCTGAAACTTCTCTATCAGTCCCTGCGGGCCCTGTGCGCCCCTTCCATCCCCAATGAACTGGTGCGCTGTATTTATGAAATCAAGAGTATCGCCGTCAATGGGGAGTTTCCCGGCATACGGCAGGACAGAGAACTGGAAGCGTCTACGGTTTACGCCTTAGAGTATATTGTTTCCAGCAGTGTGGAGAAACTTTACACTTTCACGGTGACGCCCCAGGTACTGGCACAGCTACAGGAGGAGGCCCGGTGGTACTGCGGAAAAATCCTCTCCCATGAGTTCAAAAGCCTGGAGATTCTGCAAAGTCTCTGTTGAGAGACAGAACTTAATAGATTCCCCGAATACCGGTGTCACCGTCCAGGGTATTCAGATTATACAACAGCAGCAGATCCGTTATTGCTTCGTGGTCGGACAGGAAAGAGGAAGGACCGTCCCTGTAATACCGGGTATCAAATACATAAATTTTTCTGTAATGATGGACGAGAAAAGGCACCATAGAATTGGCATAGCTGTCTTTGATCAGCATAAGCTCATCCTGTGAGGTGGCCGCCGTGTTCTCAATCTCGATCAGAGGATGGATATTGTTGAGAAAAAGGGAATATTTATCCTTCTCCTTCACATAGTCAAAATTGTATAAACTGTCTGTCACCTCCCCTGTGTCCACATAGGTGACGGTGAGTATATCATCCGGATTGGTATAGACGATGATGCTGTCTTTTTTGTGACTGTAATCGTTGATCTTTGAATACAGAGTGCCCGCAAAGTCTTCGGTGACGGTTTGGGCCGTCAGGGATTGAAGCGGTACGGGAACAAGCCCTTTTGCGTCGCAGTAGGCCAGATATCCCTGGTAAGCGCCATAGGTGGTCCAGTGGTGGTCCGTGCGATAGAATAACTGTCCTTCGGACCCAGCCTCCAGAAGACGTTCTGTACAGTCTATGGCAGGGATTTCAGTGGCATCATAGAGGGCATAAGCCGTTTCCAACTGATCGGATAAGGGGGCGTATGCAGGGAGTTTATCATTGTAAATGGTGACTGCGGTGGGAACCAGCATCAGGTTTACCCGGACTTTAGTCCGATCGATTTTGTCATAAAACCGAACAAGCGTATCTGTGATGCGTTCTGTGTTTTGCGGTCTGTCATAGGGCTCTATGAGATAATCGTCCCTGCCCACATAGATCTGATTTATGCATTTTCTGCCCCCGGCGATCTCCACACCGGTTTTTAAGCCCACAAAGAAATCCCTCTGGGGAAAGTGATCGGCAAGCCAGTCGTTGAGTGAGTCCGTATATTCCCCGTTCAGTACCGTCTCCAGGGACAGTGCGGGAAGTTTTGTGAGATATCTGTTTTCATTTTCCGAAAAATTTTTCTTTGGACTGAGAAGAAAAAACACTGCCAGGGATAGTATGCCCATGCAGAGCAGACATACCACAGTCCTTCTGATTATGCGATTCGTTATCATAGAGTAACCTGCCTTTTATCATAAAATATGGCGGCATATTTGGCCTTTAAAACCGAAAGTACAAAAACGGATTATAGGTGTCGCTGACCATGTATGCCGTTGACAGTATAAACAGCAAAAGAACAACAATTCCGATAAACGCGGACAAAACAAAGCCTTTTTTCCCGCTGAGAGCCGATGTTTTCCGGCAGATCCATGGATATATGGGGCAGGCCAGAACACAGGCAAAGAGGAGCACTATGCCATAATTGCCCAGATACCAGAGAAAACGCGTATCCATCAGGGCCTTTGCCTTAAAAGAGAAGAGCAGGCCGATATAGCCGCCCAGTTCTCTCATGTCGGTTATGGCAAAGATCACAAATCCGAACACGACGATCAGAAATGTGCAGGCATGTTGAAAGATCCGGGGCAGTTTTCCCAGGGCTTTTCCCCATACATATTTCTCAAGCATAAGCAGAAAGCCGTAGTAAATACCCCATAAAACAAAATTCCATGAAGCCCCGTGCCACAATCCTGTGAGAAACCACACCACGGCAATGTTTAGCAGATGCCGGGGAATTCCTTTTCGGTTTCCGCCCAGCGGAATGTACACATAGTCGCGAAACCATGTGGAGAGCGAGATATGCCACCGACGCCAGAAATCCGTCACGGAGACGGCGGTCAGGGGATAACGGAAATTCTCGCCGTAGCTGAATCCCAGCATTTTTCCCATTCCTATGGCCATATCGCTGTAAGCGCTGAAGTCAAAATAGAGCTGCAGGGTAAAGCAGAGCGCGCCCAGCCATGCTGTGGCAACGCTGGTATCTGCCGCGCCCAGGATATGTATTTCTTCCCATAAGGCTCCGGCCTGATTGGCGATCAGCACTTTTTTGAACAGCCCTGTCATGAAGCGCAAAAGTCCCTGTTCAAAGGCCTCGAAAGTGATTTTACGGCTGTGAAGCTGCTGCTGTATGTCGGAAAAACGCACAATGGGCCCTGCCACCAACTGGGGAAACATGGATACATAGGTTGTAAATTGCAAGTAAAAACTTAACTCTATGCAAAAATTAGTAAATCTGCACAAGAAAACGGGGTTAAATCTACAGCCTTGACCACTGTTTTCTTGTGCATTTTTACTATACCTTTTGCATAAAGCCTTTTGAACTCGTTTGCAGATAAACCACCAAACATCTTCCGGGGATAGTCATTCATCCATGATTCAATCATTTTTATTTCTTCGGGACTGTATAGCCCTATATCGTCCCCTTTTGGAATCCAGCGGCGAATAAGTTTATTCTGGTTTTCATTTGTTCCACGCTCTGCAGATGAATAAGGGTGGCAATAATATAGCGTAGTGCGTTTCCCCTTATTCAGGCAGGACTTCTCTATGGCATTTGAGTCTGCGAACTCCATACCGTTGTCACAGGTTATTGTCCTGAATTGATCCCGGAAGGTGGGTGCTCCCAGTTTCCGTTCCAAGCGGTTTAAGCCTTTAATCACACTTCCACATGTCCGATCTGGAATCTGAATCACAATTTCATTCCGGCTCATGCGTTCAGAAAGAACCAAAAGACAAGACAGATCATCCTTACTACTGTAGACGGTATCCATTTCCCAATGGCCGTATGTGTTACGCTGTAGTATTTCTTTTGGGCGCTCCTCTATGGACTTATGGTTAGATATATATTTCCTTTTCCCGATCTTTTTCTTCTGTTTCTTTTTCCGCACACAATAAGGCAGCTTATTTTCATCCACACCTGGAAGATAGCCGGCATGGACATAGTTATAAATTGTTTTAGTACAGACAGCGGCAGTGCGCAGTTTTAAAATTGCCGCCTCTGGACTGTATCGGCAATTCAAAATAAGGCTTGTGATCTCCTGAAGCAAAGGAGCATCCGGCAGATATTTCTTTTTTGCTCCACAATGTTTTTTACGTTCATCGTGCATCCGTTGGCCAGCATCCGCTAAGTATACATATTGTTCTTTTAGCCCTCTTCCCAGCTGTTTTACTGTGCCTTTTTTAATTTCTGCATAAATAGCAACTTTTGAAAATCCCAGTTGTTTAGATATTTCTTTTACAGGCATTTTGGCTTTAAGAGCAAATTCAAGTTTGTGTCGATCCCGTTCTGTAAATCTCTTTCCCATTTCTGATACCTCCTTACAGGCAGAGGGTATCAGACCATAAATATATTTATCAAGGGTATATGAACAGGCCGCTGGCCTGCCCTTGACAAATATATTCATAGTCCGATCCCCTTTAGCTTGCAGGAAGCCAAACTTTATTCCTGGAACTATGTAATACATTATCTCTTCAACGAACAGGCATATATCACAAGAAATTGTTCCACCAATTTCTATTTTCGACCCCCTGCCCCGTTCGACGGGGAGAATATGAACGCTGCCTTTAAGCCCGCGCCTGGTCGCCTGCTGTACTGGCTGACTCTGCGCGCTACCGCTTGCTGGCTTCCGAGGATTAGTATTCCATCGGTTCACATGTTCTGTTTGTAAGAAGAGCAGCTTGCGGCAAGTTCCAGGCACTCTGGTTTCACTTCGCTCATATTTATATTATTTGCTTTAAGGGAGCAAATAATATAAATATTCCCTCACCCCCTAAAGGGGGCACGAGCAAGTAAGCGCATCTGATATTTTTACTCTTCCAAAAAGATTTCACTACATGTATTTTCCACATACAAACAGCTTGCAGGAGATACAGATTCTTATTTTACATTTCCGGCAGGGCACGTTTTTTGTCTAGCGGCACTGTTTTTTCCTCCTCCCTCTCTGTGTGTCTCCTGTATGTCTATCGGCGTGTTATGCTTTTCATCAGCATATCATCCGATACCATAAAATCAAGGGCCGCAAAAACTTTTTTATAAACACTTCGTATAAAAAACTTTTTGACTAAAATCAGAAATTTTTTATGAACACTTTGTATAAAAATTTTCTGATTTTACCCTTGATTTTCTGGCATCTCCTGATAAGCAGATTCCAAGCAAACCACGACGACAGACATACGGGATCCACCCATAGAGAAAGGAGGAAAAAAACAGCACCACCAGACAAAAAACTCAATTACAAAGCACCCACTCAGAGCAGAAACCAGGATCATTTTTAGGGGCCGCCGGGCCAGAGAGGAGAACAGGATGACAGAAAAAGCAAAGATGGAGATTTTAAAAGCAATAATAAACGGGGATCTGGGCAAAGCCAGAGAAATTGAGGAAAGCATCAGTGTCAGGATGAACGAATCCATCCCGGCGTGGAAAAGAAGAACTAAGTACTACTATGACGAGAACGGGGATGAATATTGGTTTGATCAGGACGGCAAGCGTCACTATACGAGACTGGAGGGCTGACAGATGAGCGGATGCAAAACAATAGCGGAGTACGCTGTCAAGAAGTGGATGGAGAACAACGGGTTTATAATGTCTGAATTTGCTGTCAGCATGGACGGAAACACGGCCCAAATAACGGACAAGAGGGGAGATTGCTTAATAGTACAATACAACCCTAAATCACGGAAAGTAGAGGAGGAATAAAACCATGGAAGAGAACAGGACATACATTATTGATCACAATTATGGAGAAGTGCAGATCACAGGGCTTAGAAACGCCCTAAACATGTACGGGGTATTGTGGCAGCACTACCACCAGACAAGTGACCGAACAAACTATCATGAAGATTGGATCAAGTCAGACCTGAAAAAGAACGGCTATCATAATGACCGTTGCGGTTATCTTGCTATTATACAAAATTAATAACAGCCCCAGCTACACAAAACTTAACTTGTGGCAGTTGGGGCTATTTGCTGTCCCATCCGGCTAATCCAGGCTTGGCTTAGGCCAGCTATGGGTTACTGGCCGATGTGTCCGGCTGATCCAGGCTTGACTTAGACCAGCTATAGGTTATTGGCTGATCTATCCGGCTAATCCAGGCTTGACTTAGGCCAGCTATGGGTTACTGGCTAATGTGTCCGGCTGATCCAGGCTTGGATTAAGACGGCACTGAAAAGAATCCCAATCACATTGCAACCGAAATACATAGCGACCATTTCCAGAATAAAGCACCTCCAGCATAGTGTTGAAAGCTGGTGGATCAAAAAGAAAATCAACCATACGTCCCTCAAAGTCATAAATAACTATTTCTGCATTACCGACTGATTTACGGCTTTTTACATATGCGGCACGAGCAGCGCCATGGAGGCCAGCACAATACTCATATGAAAACTCTTTACTTCTATCTTTTTTCCCCTTTTGTGGCGGCATCGCCACTAATTTTTCAGTGCTGCCTGTGGCTTCAGACATACTTTTAAATTCATCTTTTAACTCCGCTGCTGTAGCACCCTCAGAAATGCGTTGTGCAATATTTTTCATATCTACAGCATGCATAGAATGCGTCAAAGCCTTTTTTAACTCCCTAAGTTGTTTAACTGTCATATCTGGTTTGCAGACCATACGCTCATCTGGCGACATGTTGCACATTTCTGCTAACTGGGAATAAGAATAATCTTTCCATCTGTCTCCCAGGACAAACTTCGAAGGTACAAAACATAAAGTGCCATCAAATGAACGTTCAACAGGAGCGGCAAAATTCTCATACACCCGTATATAGCGATAAACATTAGATTTATCCATCCCCAGATTAACGGCGGCAAAGTCCTCCAATGTTTGATATCCGAAGTCCTCATAATATCTCATTCGTTTCATTTCCGCAAGATGAAATCCCAGACGAATAAAACTTTTACGTATATCATCCATATCCTCCAGGATATATTTAAATGATCCTTTGGCCTCCTCACGTTCCGGGCGAATTAAACGATGATCCCCATACTTAATCACCAGTTGTTTTTCGTGTGTATATGTATCTACTTTATTCTGCATGTGTCAACCTCCATCATTAAACATATCTTCGATCTGCTGCATATCTTCGGCAGACAGCTTTATAAATCCATCTTCATCCACATCCATTCTCAGAGATTGCTGCCGTGGCCGGAAGTTCTGCTTAAAATACTCGTTTGTTTCTTTTATATTAGTCTCCTGGCGGTGATGCAGGTAATCCTCTACTGACGCATAATCTATAACCTTTCCACTACTATCAAAATATCTGACTTTGTGTATACGTCTCAAAAATCCTCTCCAGGTGTCAGGATCATCCCGCTGATAACTTTGGTACTGCTGCTCCAGAGGCACATTACTCAGTATGTATACTTTTGTAAAGCAGGCTATCTTTTGCCGATACCGGGAACGGAGCGTAGTAGGATATCCAGTGATCCAGTTAAGCATGATAGGAAGCAGGAACATGGCGGAATGAAAATCATCAAAAACAACCACATCCTGGCCCCGATAGGTATCCCAGGGAAAACGGGGATCATAAATCCTGTAAACATCTGACAGGCGTGGATACAAGGCATATACACCAGATGTTTTTCCAGTTCCAGGAGCGCCGAACCAATATTCTACAACAACATCACGCTGCATATCTTTGAATTTTTCTTCCTTAAGCATCTCCCGGACAGCATCAATGCGATCCAGTTTTTCCATATAGTGAGGATTCTCTTCAAGAATTTCATAGTTAGACAACCCTTCCTTAATCATTTCATAAAGTTCATTCAGATCATTCCGCTTCCCTTGTTCCTCCTGGGGACAATCTCCAAATTCCTCAAAAGTTTCCGGCAGATTGGTCAGTTCTTTTTCAGTTCCAACCCATTTCCCCTCTTTGCGAATATAATCCCGGTTTTCCTGGGCCGTACCAAAGCCGGGGTCAATATGAGCCGAAGGGAAAAGTTTTTTCACATGCGTAAACCGCATAGCAGAATTTTTACGCATGATAAAAAAATGAGTATGATAACAACTTGTTTCACCGCCGATTTCATCACACATGCACCAATAATCCAACCCTTCGATCAGCTGGAGAGTGTCTTTGATCACATCATGCGTAAATCCATGATCCACAGGATTATTAACAGTTAGAAGCCATTTTCGGGATCTTTGAGGCATTTTCCTTTTCTTTTTCGCAACGTTTTCAGACATAAAGCACCTTTTCCTGGTACAGAAGTTATTAATAGTACAAAAGTTATAAAAATATCTGTACCATAAAAAACATGATAAAATCAATAAAAAACAGTTCTATGGTACATGGTACAGAAGTTCCCTTGGGGTAATACTAGCCCAAGGGAACTTCGCACCCTTGACGGCAGGCACCCACGGCGGCGGGCCTGGCCGCTGGGGGCGTGCCCGCTATCGCTTGCGGCACGCCTTTCCCAGCTAGGCTACCACCGCCTAACCTACCGTAAAGGGACGCTGGCGCTTGCGTCCAGAATCTTCATGGCTATTTCCTCTCCTTCCTGATCTTACGCCTGTACTTACGAGATGTATCAACAACTCCTTCCATTTGGACACCGTTGTTACACTGCAACGCCAAAATCTCATCTTCCGAGAGCATGTCCCCTTCCTGACAGGACTTAGAGAGGTTATCCACACAGGCCAGCGTATCATAGGCGTTATAATCTTTATTCTCAATAAACCAGCCAAAGCGGCGGATCGGTTTTATAAGCAAAGGATCCGTAGCATTTTCCAGCTGATAGGCATCATACTGCCTATGCACCATACAACGCCAGACTTTGTTGCAGGACACCACGTAAGAAGTCACCTGGCGGAGCAGGGCGTCCACATGATTAAAACGCTGACTTGTATAGACCAGGCTGATATGGTGGTGACGGCAGGTGAGCAGCGTATTAAGGAAAAGAGGATCAATATTTTCCTTAAACTTCCGGCTATTAAGCTGCACGGAAAATTCATCCCCCAAAATATAGATCAATGTAAGCGTATCGTTTTCCTGATCCAAAACCTTATACTGCTGTGCCGCCTGAATCACTTGAACAAGGCCGGAGAAATGTTCATAGGGAATCCCAGAGAGGTTCACGTTAGATATGACGTGGACTTTCTGCGTAACCCATTTCCGGCGGGCAAAATCATATATACGGCGGTTATTGTATTTCCGATATTTTGTCACAATAAAGTGGACGGCGGACAGGGTTTTTCCTTTGCCAAACAGGCCGACAAAGGCTATAAGGTTCCCCATCTTACCTTCACGCCACCTAAAATATCTGAGCCACTTATAGATATCCCTGGAGGCATTGTACAACACCTTTAAAGGATTGCCAGCTATAACCCGCACCGTCACGGACAAGTAGAACAGGACAGCAGCCGCAAAAATGACTATATAAAGCATACAAAAAGACACCCCCCAACGATCAAAAGAAAACAAAATACGATAAAGGCAAAGGCCAGATAAACAGGACTATCCCTAAAAATAAAGCAAAAGAAAATGGTCCAAAAAACCCAAAAACAGAAAATAAGTGGATACAGCAAATTTATGATCATAACCTACCTCCCAACATTAAGCACGTTATCAGCAATGGAACCGATACAGGCCAGGATTTCTACAAAGGCCATGTAGCCGATCAGGACGGCCGGAGTGAATACCTCCGCTCCGCCAGTGATAAATTCAACCAATCCCTGCATTATGTTTTCCTCCTTCCTTAATGGCAGTCACAGCAGTTACAAACAGCTTCATTAATATCTGTAGTATCAATAGCATTTGAATTAACGCCTAGAAATGAGCGCACCTCATTATCTATGTATCCAGACAAATCATTTGTAGGGTAAAAATCGCTGGTAAGATACCAGGAACAATGAAGAAAAATAAAGGTACACACAAAGCAGATAAACACACATCCTAAATAATAGATATCCTCCATAAGTAAAAAACCAATAACAAATAAAAAAGTAAGAATAAGAAAAATCACAAATAACGCATTAAATAAATACAACATGATTATTTCCTCCTTCCAGTAAAACGGTTAACAACAGCTAACAGTTTCCGGCTTGTCCAGTCCAGGAGCAGATAAGCAAAGACCAGGGAGACCACAGTAGAAAGCGCCTGGACAGACGTATTTAATGCCTGCAAATTTTCAAGAACTTCTTCCTGCACCAGGGATATAATATCATCAGAATCCGGGCCAGAGACAGAACCAGACATAACAACGGAAAGACTTTCAGCGAATTTGTCATAGTCGAATCCGTCAAAACCTCCTGCATCCGATCCAGCGTCTCCCGAGGATACAGTAAAAGTACCATTCCAATGATCATCAGAAAGGTCTGCAGAAACACCAGGAATAGATCCAGAATCTTCATTATCTGTCGTGATATTTTGTTTATATTCTTCATACATTAATTTTCCTCCCCCTCATTAGCCCAAACACCGATAGAATTCAACGGTTTTCTATTTGTCATTGTTTACTTCCACCTTTCTGCTTGGAATCACCTGGCCGCAAAACAAACAGCGTTCAATCATGCCAACATGTTTTAACACCGGCTGCTTGTTCAGAAGTTGGATCAAGTTTCGGATAGCTTCATACAGTTCCCGATTGCCCACAGGGACATAACGCAGCAGATCTTCCAGGATTAATTTCATTTCTTGATTAGTCATTTCATCATTCCTTTCTTGTAAAATTTTTCTCTTTATGGTATGCTGATAGCATCATTGCACAGAAAGAGGGATAAAAAATGAAAAACAATTTACAACATTCAATTACAAACTGCTTACTTTTTTTTATAGCAATAGAACTAGGAATACTAATATATCTAATATATTTCATAATAAACCATATAGAAAATATAAAGGAATTCTTGACTTACTTAATCAGATAACTTAAAAAAAATGTATAATATAACTGAACCTACCATAGAATACATAATTACATTCCACAAAGATATAGAATAACCAAATAGAGTAATATGCGTGCGCAAAATTGAATAACATGCGTGAAAAATAGAAGAAAGAATATCCATAAAAATTACCTCCCCAAAATTCGCATAATAATGCACGCCATTAAAAGAAGTGATAAACAATTTATATAGGCACTTGGCAAAAAACTAAAAACAGTTTTTAGCATACTTGGAAAAGAACCCATCATACTAAATAAATCTTTTAGCATAGAAAAAAACCATTTAAAAGAATCAGCAGAAGCAGAAGCTAAGTCCCCCCAAGTTGCACCTCCATAGTTACCATCTATTCCCATTTGATCAGAATATGAAGTATCAGAGTCGGTATCAACATAATAATCTTGGTTCTCTTCATCATATGCTATGGTATCAACAGTAAAATTAGTGGTGTCAATCCGAGTCCAACCTCCATACAAAAAAGAGAAGCTATCCTTATCGTACTTGACAAGTCGAACATAATAGTAATCCACTTTTTTTACAGTAGCGTTAGAACCTTCAGCAAATCCTCTAGAAACATCTGACATTAAAAAAGTGTATTCCCCTTTAGAATAAGGAATGGAATAAGAATTAAATATTAACATGGACTCAGAAAAAGTTTTTGCACCGATTTTATAAGTAACATCCGCAGCAAATTGTACATATGCATTTTTAAAATTTTCATTTGAAGTATCCCATGTTATTTGACTATAAATTTGATACGGAAATACATCTGTAGGAGTAAGGTTCCTATATTGTACTTTTTGTAGATATCCTAAAGAACTACTAAAGTGTAATTTACCTGGATCATAACTAGGTTCTTTGTCTGTAACCCATTTAGAATCATCATAGTCATAGTAGCCCGCCCTGGCCATTTCCTCCGCTATTTTTTTTGCATTATCAGATGGAGATCCAGGACAATAATTTAAATTTTGAAATCCCGATAAATTAGTCCATTCTTCATCTTTCGCACCAGAGGCCCAACCGCCAATAGAGCAATAGTAAATCACATTACCATCAACTTCAAACGGAGTATTAAAAAAAGACCGTATGCCATTTTTCTCAACGTAAAAAGGTTTCGGCGAAAAAGCGTAACATCCACTAGAAAAAGTTCCATTTACCGCATCAGTTTGACGAAAAGAATAAATTCTAAAATCTTCTCCTTCAAGAACAATTGTTTCTTCAAAAGGGAATTCATTACCTTTATCCGATGTAAATAAAGCATATAGATGTACAGATACAACCTTATTATTAGCATCTACATCAGCTGCTTGAACTTGAAACATACATAGTCCAAAAATAGAAGCAAAACAAACTAAAATTAAAACCATCCTATTTACCATCTTCAAACAGTCCTCCTTCCTATAGCCAAATTTCCGGCTGATTATCATGATTTTGCAAATACTCCTGGACGTTGATATATTGCGAGGTTGATACAAAATAAGAAAAACTGTTATTCAACAAATATACCAGACGATCCCGGGAACAGATTACAGTAATACGATCACATAGAGAACCAGTAAAATCTCTTCTGTAGTATGTGACCAGATAGCCACCGATTAATTCTTCGCTCATTACCCCTCCTACAAAATAAAAGAGCCAAGAACAAAACTCCTGGCTCTCAACAACTCACGCTACATCGCAGCAGACTTGGCCCGACCAAACAAACCAAAAGCCACAAAGCATAAGCTGGCGATCAGCAACACATTGAGGGGGAAGTCAGAAAACAACCCCATCACAGAACGAACCAGAGCCACTAATTCGTTCACAATGCTAACATCAATCAACGGGGTAGCACTTAACACAGAGATCATGCTTTTCTCCTTTCTGGAATCGGTTAGCTAGACCTTTTCCTAATGGGCTTATGTAAATGCATTCTACATCTTGAGAAAGGCGCCGGGAGAGTGTAGGGCTCTCCCAGCATCTATGAAATGCCCAGACAGGCAGATCATACTACTTTGCCGGCTGCTTAGAATCAGCCTTGCGAATCATCTTAAAATCAACCACAGGCTGATAGTCTCCAATGGCTTTCCCATAGAAGAACTGTACTTCATCACCGATCTCGATAGAGAAGTCCGCAGAAGTCATAACCACCTCAACGGCCTTTCCGGTAATCTCATCAGAATTTTCCAGTTCATAGTCCGAAAATTCCTTCTTACAGTGATAGGTTGTCCATACAGCATCAGATTTCTTACTCCGCGCCCTGCGGATACCAATAACAATCAAACCGCTTTTTTCAGCTGCCATTATTAAACACCTCCAAAACATTGGCACATTCTTTATGCCAATCAGTCAACAATGCATCATACTCCTGCTGGCCGATATTCCCGGAATGAAAAAGAAAATACAGAAAAGATCTATAATCTTGTTCCGCTTTTGCCATAAGGCCGGGCTGATATGTCCACAAGCCCAGGTTCCAGGACTCAGCACAAACTGCACGCTGCATATACACATAGTCAATAGTTACATCCCTACACATAAAACCAACCTTTCTCAGAAGTAGAGAGAAGGAAAAGTTTCCCTAGACGTTGCCCGGCGTGAGTTTTTCCTACTCAGGTCTTACTTATTTTGAATTGGACCAAACCTTCTCAATCTCCTGTTAAGATTAATTTTACATTCAAAACATGGATACATAGGTGAGATATGTAATATAACTGCGTTCCGCCTTCACTTTTCCCCGGTACAGATCAATGATATAACTCATGGTCTGAAAGGTATAAAAGCTGATGCCCACCGGAAGATGTATCTGCGGAACGGCAAATGCTGTGCCGCAGACAGCGTTTACTGCGGAGACGGCTAAGCCTGCATATTTGAAAAAGGCAAGGATCGACAGGTTAATACAGACACTGCCGCACAGGAAAAGGATCCTTCTGCATCTGGTGGTGCCAAAACGTTCCATAAGCCGCCCGTTTGTGTAATCAAGCATGGTGGAAAAAAGCATCAGAACAATATACAGCGGTTCCCCCCAGGCATAGAAAATCAGGCTGAAAATAAGCAAAGTCCCATTTTTCCATGAAAATGGGACCAGATAATACAAAATCAAGCAAAGCGGAAGGAAGAAAAACAGGAAGGGGATACAACTGAATACCATGGCAGTCCTCCCTAAAACAGACCGTTTTCGATTACATCTGTAATCTCGTCCGCGTTTTCAGATATGATCAGCCATATATACGGATCCTTTGTCTGAACTTTGCTTTTTTCTACGATGGCAAATTGTTCGGGGATGTAATTTTCCATCTCGTTTTTCTTTTCGTCAACTATGGTCTGAAGACATTCGGCAAATCCCTCCAGGTCCTCAGTATTTTTCACCTTCATAAGAATGATTGTCTCGGCCTGTGCCGCGTCCTCCGACATGGAGAAAACATATTCCTCCAGCACGGCGGTGTCGATGCCATAGTAATTTGAGATAAATTCCCCGTCCATGCACTGGGGGGATTTTAGAGAGACGGTTTGGCCGATTTCCTCATAAATTTCGCTGACGGATTTGGGCATGGCTTCCTCCTGAGAAGAAGCCGCAGGCTGGTCCGTGAACTCCGTTGTGTCTGAGACCGTGTCCGAGGGTGCATTGACCGCCGGAGCGCTTTCCTCCCCACAGCCTGTGCAGAGAAGGGCGGCTGCGGTTAATGCAGCCATAATTTTTATAGTTTTCATAATGTACATATGGATTTCAACCTCTTTCGCGATTTACTCTGCTGTAATCTCCGCAGCCGCTTCTGCCGCTGCCTGTGCCAGATATATGGCATTTGCGTAATTAATCAGTGAGGATTCCCACAGGGTGTAGGCGGCCTTTGTGAGATGGACAAAACCATCGCTGCAGCAGTTCTCGGCAAGATTTCCTTTACCGTCGGAGATGGGCGTACATAAATCTATGTATCCCCAGCCGTTATCCAGTGCCATTTCCAACAGAAGCGTATTGTATTCCGCAATATTTGTGTTGTTAAGTACTTTTTTTCCTTCTCCCTCCAGGGTATAAGTCACGCTGATGATATGAATCTCCAGATCCGGCGATGTCTCCAGAATCTTGTCGATCAGTTCTTTGTATTTGTCCCGGGCGCCTTCCAGCCCCAGCACGGCGAGATCATTCATTCCAAGCAGGATGAAAGCGCGGGTTCTGCCGGTAAGGGGAATGGCATCCCACAGCTGATATTTTTTCCCTTTATATGTGGGATGCACATTGCTGCCTTTCACGGGCTTCATGGCGTTATTTGCCCCATAACTTCCCACTGCCAGAAACTGGATATCATGGACAAAGGTTTTCTGCTTCGCGCTGTAATTCCGAAACCCCAGCATAATGGAATCGCCGATAAAAACGGAATTTCCATAGTAATTCCGCAGCTCCTCATCGGTCAATCCCGGAATCCGGGGTAATTCCATCGGAGAAAGCAATTCCGCCGAAACGCTGTCGGTGGGTTCAACCGATACCGTAACAGGCAGTTCTTCCTGGGCGGCGTATGCGGTGGAGACTGCACAATTCCCCAGGACAAGCATTGCGGAAACGGCGGCGCACAAAGAGTTCCTTACAATTTTTTTCATCCGTTTTTTCATAATAACCTCCTGCAAAATGTACAAAAAAACAATCTTATTTACATCCTATCATTAAGCCCATGAATTTGTCAACGCGGCTTCGTTGATAATTTTTTGGGGGGAGAAAAAAGGAAGCCCCGAAATTCTGAAAAGTCTCTGTTGAAAAACGGGGACAAGTCGGCTATAATATAAAAGATACTTTATCGGATTGTGTGAAAGGACCGGGCTTATATGAGGAGCAGGAAAAGAGGGATTGCGGCGCTGGCAGCAGCGGGGATGTGTATGTTGGCCCTGGCGGGATGCAGCGAGACGCCGACGCAGGAGCCCATCAGTACCTCCACTGTAGTGCTGGCGGCGGACGGCAGCTTCACCCGATGCCAGGTGGAGGCGTTTGACGGGGAAGATTACCTGTTGGACGAGTTGGAAAGCATGATCCGCCGGGAAGTGCAGGACTATCTGGGCGGAGGGGCCGGAGACGGCGGCGCCGTGGCAGTGGAGCAGGTGAGCGCCCTGGAGGGAAGTAAAGAGCAGGCCATGGTGGCGCTGCGTTTTGCCGACAGTCGGGTCTATGAGGATTATCGGGCACAGGTGGACCAACAGCCCTGCAGGCTGTTCTACGGAACGGTGCAGGAAGCTCTGGCGGAAGGATATGACCTGGAAGGGGCGCTGCAGGATATGAAGAAGGGAACGCCTCTCACCTCAGAGCAGCTTGCGAAGATCGGTGACAAGCGCGTGCTGGTGTTTGAGGAAGCTCTGCAGATTCGGTGTCCTTCCAAGGTGCTGTATACCAGCGGCAATGTGAAACTCACCGAGGCAGGGTATGTGGACGGCACCGAGGGAGAAGGTCTGAAATACGTGGTGATAAAATAGAATAAATCAAGGGAATATGCGGAATTTAAAGCAGGAGGAGAATACTTATGGAAAAGACGATGGAGAAGATTGTGGCGCTGGCAAAATCAAGAGGCTTTGTATACCCGGGTTCAGAGATCTACGGCGGCCTGGCCAACACCTGGGATTACGGCAATCTGGGCGTGGAACTCAAAAACAATGTGAAGAGGGCATGGTGGCAGAAGTTTGTGCAGGAGAACCCTTACAATGTGGGCGTGGACTGCGCCATTCTGATGAATCCCAGAACCTGGGAGGCCAGCGGACATTTGGGCGGCTTTTCCGATCCCCTGATGGACTGCCGGGAATGTCATGAGCGTTTTCGCGCGGATAAGCTGATCGAGGATTTCTGTGAGGAGAAGGGTATCACCCTGGAGGAGAGCGTGGATGCCTGGATCCAGGAGCGGATGAAAGAATTTGTGGAGGAGCATCAGATTCCCTGCCCCGGCTGCGGCAAACATAATTTTACGGACATCCGCCAGTTTAACCTGATGTTCAAGACTTTCCAGGGCGTGACCGAGGACGCCAAAAATACGGTATATCTGCGGCCGGAAACCGCTCAGGGCATCTTTGTGAACTTTAAGAATGTGCAGAGGACTTCCAGAAAGAAGATTCCCTTCGGCATCGGGCAGATCGGCAAGGCCTTCCGAAACGAAATCACCCCCGGTAATTTTACTTTCCGCACCAGGGAGTTTGAGCAGATGGAACTGGAGTTCTTCTGTGCGCCCGGTACGGATCTGGAGTGGTTTCAGTATTGGAGGGGCTTCTGCCGCGACTGGCTCCAGTCCCTGGGCATCAAGGAGGATGAGATGCGGCTGCGTGACCACAGTCCGGAGGAGTTGTGCTTCTACAGCAAGGGCACCACGGATATCGAGTTCCTGTTCCCCTTTGGCTGGGGAGAACTCTGGGGCATAGCGGACAGGACGGATTATGATCTGACCCAGCATCAGAACACTTCCGGCGAGGATATGTCCTACTTTGACGATGAGAAGAAAGAGAAATATGTGCCCTATGTGGTGGAACCCTCTCTGGGCGCGGACCGGGTGGTTCTGGCTTTCCTGTGTTCGGCCTATGACGAGGAAGATCTGGGGGACGGGGACATGCGCACGGTGCTGCGTTTCCACCCTGCTCTGGCTCCGGTGAAGATCGGCGTGCTGCCTCTGTCCAAGAAACTGGCGGAGGGCGCGGAAAAGATTTACGGACAGCTGTCCAGGCGGTATAACTGTGAGTATGACGACAGGGGCAACATCGGTAAGCGCTATCGTCGACAGGACGAGATCGGCACGCCTTTCTGCGTGACTTATGATTTCGATTCCGAGACGGACAACTGTGTTACCGTCCGCTTCCGCGATTCCATGGAGCAGGAGAGAGTGCCCATTGCGGAACTGGACGCCTATTTTGCGGATAAGTTCATGTTTTAGGATAAAAGGATAGGGCTGCCCCGGGGACAGGTGTCGTTTGATTCAGGCGATGCTCCGCCCAGTGGCGGCCTGTTTTGATACGGAATAAATTTTGAAGGCAGATGCATTATACAATTTAGAGGTGTGTGAATTGATGGAAAAGGCAGAGATTTTCAGTGTATTGGGAATAGGGGAAAACTTTGGGGAGCAGGAGATCAGGGCGGCTTATCGGGAGAAGCTGGCAGTGACCAATCCAGAGGACAATCCGGAGGGATTCAAGCGCCTGCGCCAGGCCTATGAGGAGGCCCTTGCCCTGGCGCGGCAACCCCAGGGGGAGGAGGAGCCGGAACAGGAGGATACCACGGAAACCGGCCGCTGGGTGGCCCAGGCGGCCGGGCTCTACAGCACTCTGGAGGGCAGACAGGATCTGGAAGCGTGGCGGGAGATGTTTTCCCAGGAGATTTACCAGTCTCTGGACGGGGAGGCGGAATGTCAGGAAAAACTGCTGGTTTTTTTGATGCAGCATTATAAACTGCCCACCGGGATTTGGAATCTGTTGGAGGAAAAGCTGGAGATCTGTAAGAACCAGACCCGTCTGAAAGAAAAGTTTCCGGCAGATTTCATCGACTATCTGGTGAGTCGGGTGACCCGGGGGGAAGATGTGGAATTTTCCCAGTTTGAGGGGCCCCAGGACGGGGACTACGACAGTTTTCTGCAGTGTTATGATAATTGCTGGGGGGCGCTGCAGGAGAAAAAACTGGAGTACGCGGCCCAGCTTTTGGAAGAGAGCGGACGTATGGGGATCTGGCATCCCTGCATGGAAGTGTGCCGGGCTCACTATTATCAGGCCGACGGCCGGCAGGAAGAGGCCGTGAACTGCATGAGGGAACTGCAGCGAAAGTTCCCGGGGGATGAATTGATAGAGTTCAACCTGGCCCAGCTATTGTGGGACCAGGGGCAGACGGAGGAGGCTGCCCGGTGTTTCCAGGGAATCAAGGAACGGAATGACAAGCATTATACGGCCAATCTGCGCCTGTCCCAATGGTATCACGACAGGGGGGAGGATCAGAAGGCAAAGAAATGCGCGGAAGAGGTGCTGTCCTCCGGTTATGATGACAATTTCCATCAGCTGCTTAAGGAGATCAACGCCGGCCTGGAAAAGGAATTGGAGAGAAATGCAAGTCTCTATGACAGTCCGGGAGACATACTGGAACTGGGCTGGTGTTATCTGCAGGACGAACGTTTTTCCCTGGGAATCCGGCGGGTGAAGGAGCTGGAGGAACGCGTTCCCGAAGGGCGTCTGGAGGAGTACCTGGGCCTGATGACCAAACTCTACCGGGAGGCGGCGGAATATGAGAAATCCGTCAGCTACGCCAAACGGTGGCGGCAGGCCCTGGAGAAGAGAATTCCCACGGAGGAGGGCGAAGCCCTGGAGAAGGATCAGGACAGGCTGCGCCAGTCCCATGCCATCTGTATGCAATGCTACCGCGCCCTGGGGTATCTGGATTCGTCCTACTATGAAAAGGCTCTGGAGGAGGCGGACGCCATGGAGGCCGTCAACCCTCATGACATCGGTGTGCTGATGGAACGTGCCCAGACCTATCTGGATATGGAAGAGTACGAGAAATGCCTGGATCTGGTGAAACGCCTGGTGCAGGAGTACAGGGTTTATGCGGCTCTGGCCACGGCGCTGGAGGCTTACCGCAGACAATGGGATGCTTCCGGCGTGATACAGACGGGCCGCCAGCTGATCCAGTTCTTTCCCGACTATGCCAGACCCTATGTGGACATGGCCAAGGTATATCTGGATCTGGACTACACCAGGGAATTGGAAGAACTGCTGACTGAGGCCAGGGAAAAAGGCATTGAGAGCCCTTATCTGGAGGCCTATGCCTATCAGAAAGACCATAAGGTCAGCGCCGAACTGATGCAGAAAAAGGTGGAGAAATTCCGAAGTATTTTTCTGGAGCATGTGGAAAACGGAGACCTCTCCTTCTATGAGCCGGGGCTCACGCAGTTGACGGAATATCTTTACCATGCGCCGGGGGCCTATCTGCTGGTGGAGAGGGGAATTTTCCACAAGGCGGCTCATCATTATAAAGAAGCGGTGGCGGACTATGAACAGGTGCTGGCTTATGTGCCCCAGCAGATTTACGCCCTGAACGGTATGAGCCAGGTATATAAACATCAGGGGGATTATGAGCAGGCCATCATCTGCCTGCGCAAGGCCGTGCTGTTTGATACGGATGGGGATCTGCAGCCCGGTGCATCCATGGATATGGCCGATTTGTATCTGCGTGTGGCAGATTATGAGAAAGCCCTGGAATATCTGGAGCAGTACGTGAAGTATGCGGACAGCAGGAAATTGAATACCAGTGTCTACAGACTGGGCAAGATTGCCACGGGATATATCCGCAACGGCAGATATGATATGGCGGTAAAGATATTTGAGAGTGCCTATGCCAAAGACCCCATGGGGCTGTATGAAAAGCTGGCGGATCTGTATCAGGTGACAGGACAGCCCCAGGAGGCCAGAAATGTGCTGAAACAATGGGCTGCCGGGCTGGGTATTGAAGAGAGCGCCTTGGGAAAGCTGTTTGGCAGGAAAAAAGGCAATGCCGGATTCAGCGATTATTATGTGAGCCTGGGCTGGACGGAATTGATTTATGGTGAAAAAGACAAGGCAGTGAAGGCTTTTGTCAATGCGCTGGACTATCAGCCGGATCTGAACAAGGCCGAGGGAACCCTATGCGACGCCGTTTTTGCCTTTATCCTGTGCGGGGAGGAAAAACTGGGAAAAAAGTATGGCGAAAAGCTGAAAGACTGGCTGCGGCAAGAGCAGTTCGCCCGGAAAAACGAGTATTATGAACAGGAAAAAGGACATCTGCAGCTGGAGTTCCTGGCTGCCTATTATACGGAGCCGGAGGAGAAACTGCAGGAACTGCTGGACCGGGAGGACAAATGTGAGTGCTGCAATTTCTGTACATATGCCATCTGCAAGGAGATGGAGGGTGTGCGGCTCCTGATGATGCTCCGCAGAGGGCAGACCAAGGAGGCCCGGGAGCGCTTATCCCGCAATCTGGAGATCCAGCCCCAGGACGAATACATGCTGGCCATAAAGCATATGTGCTTTGAAGAGTAGCGGGCAAATGCGGAACTAAAACAACATGTGCAGGAAGGGCAAATGCGGAACTAATACAGCATATGCCCGAAGTGCGCACTGCTGCCTGTGGGGACACCGAAGGGGGCCGGGCAGGCAGCACCGGGAGAGTGCGCAGGAAGGGCAAATGCGGAACTAAATTAGAAAGAGGAAATATATGATAGTAGGAATTGATTTGGGAACAACCAACAGCTTGATCGCTTATTTTTCGGAGGAAGGTCCGAAGATCATCCCCAACCGGCTGGGCAGAAACCTGACCCCTTCGGTGGTCAGCGTGGACGAGGAAGGCAATGTCTATGTGGGAGAGACCGCCCGGGAACGCATGAGCCTGTACCCGGACACGGTGGTGGGCGCTTTTAAGCGCAGCATGGGCACGGAGAGGCAGTATAACTTAAGCGGCCATATGTACAGACCGGAGGAACTTTCCAGCTTTGTACTGCGTTCCCTGAAGGAGGATGCGGAGACCTATCTGGGGGAGGAGGTCACGGAAGCGGTGATCAGCGTTCCCGCGTATTTTGACGACAAGCGCCGGAAAGCTACCAAGCGGGCCGGGGAATTGGCCGGGCTGAAGGTGGAGCGCATGATCTCGGAGCCCACGGCGGCGGCGGTGGCCTACGGCCTGTACGACAAGACCCGGGATACCAAATTTCTGGTGTTTGACCTGGGAGGAGGCACTTTCGATGTGTCCATATTGGAATTGTATCACAATATCCTGGAGGTACGCGCCGTGGCCGGGGACAATTATCTGGGCGGCGAGGATTTCACGGAGGTGATGAGCAAGCTGTTTATGCAGAAGCAGAAGCTGGCCATGAGCAGTCTGTCCGAGAAGGAGCAGGTGCGGCTGTACAAGCAGGCGGAGAAGGCCAAATGTGCTGTCAGCGGCAGCGACCGCGTTGTAATGAAATGCCTGATCGACGAAAAGGAACTGGAGACGGAGATTAAATATAAGGAATATGAGGACGCCTGCGAGGAACTTTTGAACAAGATCCGGGAGCCAGTGAAAAAGAGCCTGTCCGACGCGGGCCTGAAGCTGGGGGATATCGACGAAATTCTGTTGATCGGCGGCGCTACCAGGTTGTCCGTGATTCGGGATTTCCTGATCCGGCTGTTCCGCAAATTCCCAGACACCAATATGAACCCGGACGAGGCGGTGGCGCTGGGAGCCGCGGTGCAGGCCGCCATGAAGGAGCGTCGGGAAGAGGTGAAGGAAGTCATTCTGACGGATGTGTGCTCTTTTACCCTGGGCACGGAAGTGGTGGTGGAGTACGAGGAGGGGAAATTCGAGGACGGGCGTTTCTGTCCGATCATTGAGCGCAATACCGTGATTCCTGCCAGTCACACGGAGCGTATGTACACCGTCCGGGACAATCAGGACAAAGTCAGGGTCCGGGTGCTTCAGGGGGAGAGCCGCTTTGCCCGGAACAATCTGTATCTGGGGGAAATGACCATCGACCTGCCCAAGGCCCCCAAGGGGCAGGAGTCCGTGGACGTGACCTACACTTATGATATCAACTCCCTGCTGGAGGTGGAGGTAAAAGTGGTGTCCACGGGCCTGAGCCAGAAAATGATCATCAAGGGAGTGGATAACACCATGACGGACGAGGAGATTGCCCGCCGCATGGAGGAACTGGCCTACCTGAAGATCCAGCCCAGGGATCAGGAAGAGAACCGTCTGGTGCTGCTGCGGGCGGAGCGCATGTACGAGGAATCTCTTGGCGACAAGCGCAGGAATCTGGATCATTATATCAATCGCTTTGAGGCGGCCCTGAAGGGCGGCGACCACCAGGAGATTGCGGATACCCGCCGGGAACTGTCGGATTTCCTGGACGAAGACGAGGATTTGTAATGGCTGCGGAACCGGAGAACGGCAGAAATAAGGTTGACAAGTTCTGGGATTATATCTATAATAACGTAGATTATGAATCTTTTGAAGATATGGAGATAATAGAAGAGTCTGGAGGAAAACATCATGAAGGCATATGGTGTAAATGAGTTACGCAGAATGTATCTCGACTTTTTTGAGAGCAAAGAGCATTTGAAAATGAAGAGTTTTTCCCTGGTGCCGCCCCACACGGACAAGAGTCTGCTGTTGATCGGCGCCGGCATGGCACCCTTAAAGCCTTACTTTACAGGCCAGGAGATCCCTCCCAGCAGGCGCGTGACCACCTGTCAGAAGTGTATGCGCACCACAGATATTGAGAACGTGGGCAAAACGGCCCGCCATCTGACATTCTTTGAGATGCTGGGGAATTTTTCCTTCGGGGATTACTTTAAGCAGGAAGCCATTGCCTGGAGCTGGGAATTTCTCACAAAGACCATCGGCATGGACCCCGACAGGCTCTACCCCTCCATTTATGGGGAGGACGAGGAGGCTTTCGAAATCTGGAACAAGGAGATCGGTATTCCGGCAGAGAAGATCACCCGCTTTTACCGGGACGAGAACGGCGACTGCGATAATTTCTGGGAGCACGGCGCAGGTCCCTGCGGCCCCTGCTCGGAGATCTATTACGATCGGGGAGAGAAGTATGGCTGCGGCAGACCCGACTGCAAAGTGGGCTGCGACTGCGACCGCTTTATGGAAGTCTGGAACAATGTATTCACTCAGTTTGAGAGCGACGGAAAGGGCCATTATCAGGAACTTTCCCAGAAAAATATTGACACCGGCATGGGTCTGGAGCGTCTGGCCGTGGTGGTGCAGGATGTGAACTCCGTTTTTGACATAGACACCATGAAAGCCATTCGGGATCGAATCTGCCGGATTGCCGGGGTGACTTACCAAACGGAGGAGGCTGTGGATGTGTCCGTGCGGCTGATCACCGACCACATTCGTTCCGCCACCTTCATGATCAGTGACGGCATCCTGCCCTCCAACGAAGGCCGGGGGTATGTGCTGCGCCGCCTGATCCGCCGGGCGGCCCGACACGGCAGGCTGCTGGGGATCACCGGCAAATTCCTGGCGGATCTGAGCCGGACGGTGATTGGTGAATGCCGGGACGGCTACCCGGAACTGGAGGAGAAGAGCGAACTCATCCTCACGGTGCTGACCCAGGAGGAGGACAAATTTGACAAGACCATCGACCTGGGGCTGAGCATCCTGGCGGAGATGGAGGAAGAGATGAAAGCGGCGGGCGTGACGGAACTGTCCGGGGAAAATGTGTTTAAACTTTATGATACCTATGGCTTCCCTGTGGACCTGACCCAGGAAATCCTGGCGGAGAAAGGATTTTCCATCGACGAAGCCGGTTTCGATGTGTGTATGCGGCAGCAGAAGGAAATGGCGCAGAAGGCCCGAAAGGTCACCAATTATATGGGGGCGGACGTGACGGTGTACGAGTCCATTGATCCTTCTGTCACCACAGAGTTCGTGGGCTATGACAGACTGCAGCACAATTCCCGGGTAACGGTGCTTACCACCGAGACAGAACTGGTGGAGGCTTTGACCGACGGCCAGACGGGCACCATCATCGTGGAGGAGACCCCCTTCTACGCCACCATGGGAGGCCAGAACGGGGACACCGGCGTGATTACCACGGCGGACGGCAGCTTTGAGGTGAAGGATACCGTAAAGCTGATGGGCGGCAAGGTAGGTCACATCGGCATGGTGACAGGCGGTATGATCAAGTTGGGAGATATGGCCACTCTCACGGTGGAATCGGGACGCAGAAGCGATACCTGCAAAAACCACAGCGCCACCCATCTGCTGCAGAAGGCTCTGCGGGAAGTGCTGGGAACCCATGTGGAGCAGTCCGGTTCCTATGTGGACGGGGAGAGGCTGCGGTTTGACTTTACCCATTTTGCGGCTATGACAGCGGAAGAACTGGCCCGGGTAGAGGCCATGGTAAATGAAAAGATCGAAGAGAACATCCCGGTGGATACCCGGGTGATGGACATCGAGGAGGCCAGAAAGACCGGAGCCATGGCCTTGTTTGGAGAAAAGTACGGCGAAAAGGTCCGGGTGGTCCGGATGGGGGATTTCTCCGTGGAACTCTGCGGCGGTACCCATGTGGCCAACACGGGAAATATCGGCAGCTTCAAGATTCTGTCCGAGAACGGCGTGGCGGCAGGGGTGCGGCGCATCGAGGCACTGACGGGAAAAGGCGTGCTGGCGTATTATAAGAATCTGGAAAATATCATCCAGGAAGCGGCCAGGACATTGAAAACCACTCCCGGTAATCTGGTGGAGAAGTGCGGACATCTGATGGGAGAGCTGAAGGCTCTGCACGGGGAATTGGAATCCCTGAAGAGCAAGGCGGCCAAGGATGCTTTGGGTGATGTGATGAACCAGGTACAGGAGGTAAGTGGCGTGAAGCTGCTTTCCGCCAGTGTGGAAGGTGTGGACATGAACGGTCTGCGTGATCTGGGCGACCAACTCAAAGACAAGCTGGGAGAGGGCGTGGTGGTGCTGATCTCCGATCTGGAAGGCAAGGTGAATATGATTACCATGGCCACCAACGAAGCACAGAAGGCGGGCGCTCATGCGGGCAACCTGATCAAAGGCATCGCTCCCCTGGTGGGCGGCGGCGGCGGCGGCCGTCCGGGCATGGCCCAGGCCGGCGGCAAGAACCCGGCAGGAATCCCGGAGGCTTTGGCGGAGGCCGCCAAAGTGCTGGAGAGCCAGCTTAGTTAGGACATGTAAAAAGAGCAGGAAAATCCATGGCGGATTCCTGCTCTTTTTATCTGCTTCATTTTAGGGCATTGAGGAAACGACTATTTATGCTTAATGCTCAAAAGAAAATGCTGCAGAAGTTTTCGCTGTTCGTCATTCAGCATTGACACATCCAGGCTTTTATCCCGTTCCTCCTTGTCAAAACCCAGCAGATAATCCGTAGAACAGCAGTACAGCCGGGCCAGAGCCATAAGAATCTCCACGCTGGGAGTGCGCTCACTGCTCTCATAGTTGGAGATAATAGAGGCTGATACTCCCACGGAACCAGCTACTTCTTTTTGTGACAGATTCTTTAATAATCTTTGTTCCTGCAATCTTTTTCCTAATCCGTATACCATGAGCAAATACCTCCTTATCTCATTGTATTGTGTTATATTCTGCTTTAGGGCAAGAAAACTATGCTTAAAGCATTGTCAACTTTGCTTAAAGATGATATACTAGTGCCTGGTTCATACTGCGGATGAGAAATCCCAGAGATAAAAAGTAAAAGGAGACAGGGTGCAAATGACGGAGAGGATCAGGGAGGAATTCAGAAGTTTGAGAAAAAAGCCGGCAAAGATAATCTGTTCGGCTATGGTAACGATTTTCATGCTTGTGCTTACAGGCTTTGCGTGGGATGGAATCACAAAAAGGCTGGTGATTTGTCTGGGGCTCAGCGTACTGAGCGGTATTATATTGCTGCTTCCCAAACTGCCCAATTGGATCTCCATTCCCATGCTGGCTTTGTATCTGTACTATGTCCCGTCAAAAATTTTTTTGCGCATGGAACTGCCCATGCAGGATATGAGCCGGATTGTGGACGGGGCGGAGTTGCTGACGGTGTTGTTTATTTTATGCGCCTACCTGCTGGTTTTTCTTTTTACCCAGAGCAGTGCGGCGGCGCTGGGAGCGGGAAGTTCCTTCTTTCTGATTCTTTTTCTGGCGGAATATTATATATGGAAATTCAGAGGAGATTTTCTGATGCCCAGTGATCTGGGGGCCGTGGGTACGGCCATGTCTGTTATGGGAAGCTATAACTTCAGCCTGTCGCCGGAGGCGTTGTACACGCTGATATATTTTTTGTTTTTCATCTTCTGGGGATTTCGGATTGGAATCCGCATGGGTAAGTGGGTGCATATCCTTGTGTCGGTGATGGCGGTGCTTTTCGTGGGGGGATGGTACTATACGGTGATGAATACACCGAATCCTCTGGGAAAGGAATTTATGGTACATTACTGGAATGTGGGCGATACCCGGAACCTGAACGGGGCCTGCCTGAGTTATTTCCTGCTGCTGAAGGACAGCAAGGTGGATGTTCCCGGCGGGTATTCCGAAAAAGCCCTGCAGGCAATCGCGGAGGCAGTGGTGGGGGACTATGAAAGTTTACAGGGAACGGGACAGAAGCCAAATATTATCATGGTTATGAACGAGGGCTGGAGTGATCTGCGGGTGCTGGGAGAACTGGATACTACAGAGGAGTATATGCCCTTTGCGAACAGTCTGACGCAAAATGCCGTGAGAGGGAATCTGTATGTATCCATATTGGGGGGACTTACGGCTAATACGGAATTTGAAGTTCTTACAGGGGGGTCCCTCTCTCTGCTTTCTCCTGCCGTGATTCCTTATCAGAACCAGGTGCGCCATGATATGTCTTCCCTGGCCAGGGTTCTGGAAAATCAGGGTTATGAGACGATGGCTGTCCATCCTAATGGAGACGGAGCGTGGGGAAGAAACAGAGTATATACACATTTTGGCTTTGATACCTTTATTCATCAGGGGAACTGGGCAGTCCCCTATGAATATATGCGAGAATATATTTCCGATGCCTGTAATTTTAAAGAGATAATTTACAGATATGAAGAAAGGAACAAGGAAGTTCCGTTTTTTTGTTTAATGTAACCATACAGAACCATGGAAGTTATCAGGGGGATGTGCCTGCGGATATAGATATTGTGAGAGCGGGGAACACCCCCGGAGAAAATATGGGAGATATTACGGAATTGCAGAATTATATAAATCTGTTAAAAATAACGGACGATGCTTTTGAGGAGTTTGTGAGTTATTTCGCGAATGTGGAAGAGCCTGTAATCATCTGCATGTTTGGGGATCATCAGCCCGTCTGGGATGAAGATTTTTATAATATTATGTTTGAAGGACAGGAACTGACCGACCGGGAACGCAATCTGCGGAAATATATGGTTCCCTATGTTATATGGGCCAATTATGATGTACAATGGAAAGAATACGGGGATATGAGTGCCAACTTCCTGCCGGCGGTTCTCGTGGAATGCGCAGGTCTTCAGCTTCCTTCTTTTTATCAATACCTTATGGGACTGCATGAGGAATATCCGGTTCTGACAAAACGGGGCTGCCTGGACAGGGACGGAAAACTCACGGACATAGCGGATATATGGGACACGGACCAGATCCGCAGGTATCGCATGTTCCAATATAACCAGCTGTATGTGGAGGAGTATCAGCGGGAAATATTTGAGGAAGTGGAGGCTGTGCTGCAATGAAAGGAAAGATTATATTCGGAATAGCGGCGGCATATCTGTTTCTGGCGGTGATCATGTGTTCACTGATCCGCCGCAGTCAGGCCATCCCCTGGCATGAAAAGCATTCCACAATATGTCATGCGCTGGGGAGGACCCGGGAGGGATATCATATGACCAATTCGCTGGAGGCTTTTCAGTACAACTACAGCCGGGGACAGCGCGTATTTGAGGCGGATATCCAGATTACTTCGGATGGGGTAATGGTTCTGCGGCATGACTGGAACGGGGATCTGGGGCAGGCGGAAGCCTTTGGATGGACCCAGGAGGAACGGGGCGCGGTCACGGCCCGGGAGTTCCTGGATACGCCCATCTATGGGATGTATACGCCGCTGTCCCTGAAAGACTGGTTTGCCATTATGGAGAGTCATCCCAATATTTACATGGTAACGGATACAAAATATTCCCCGGAGGTGGAGAAACAGTTCCGTCTCTTTGTGGACACTGCCCTGGAAAACGGGTATGAGAAGGTACTTTCCCGGGTGATTGTACAGATCTATTATAAGGAGATGTACGACGAAGTGACAGCGGTTTATCCTTTTGAAAATCTGTTATGGACATTGTACTATATCGGATATCCTGACCGGGGGGAGATATTGGAGTTCATGGAGCGGAAGGAGATACCAGTGCTGGTGATGCCTTCTTCCTGGTGGGACGGGCAGAAACAGAACGATCTGAGAGACAGCGGTATAAAAGTATATGTTCATACGGTGGACGATGAAGAGGAAGCCCGCCGGAGAATGACGGAGGAGGGGATCAGCGGTGTTTATACGGATGATATTCTGCCCTCAACAGCCGTCCAATGGAAATAAAATAAAAAAGTTTCAAAAAAACAGTTGACGTATCCGACTTTTGTGATATAATGAGTCATGTACATATGGGTTTCCAATGTACATATTAACCCAGTCAGTCAAGATGCTTGCAAGGGACTGAAGGGAGGTCAGGTGTAATCATGTCAAACGTAATCGTAAAAGAGAACGAGACTTTGGACAGCGCATTGCGTCGCTTTAAAAGAAGTTGTGCGAAGGCTGGAATCCAGCAGGAGATTCGTAAGAGAGAGCACTACGAGAAGCCGAGCGTAAAGCGTAAGAAAAAGTCCGAAGCGGCAAGAAAGCGTAAATATAACTAATGACATGAGGTCCTTGGCGCAGTCCAAGGACTTTTACTTTCCAGCGATTATGAGGCAGGAGGTCTACGGCACGTTAGGAGGGATGTACCATGTGGACAAAAGAATTTTTCGGGATGGATGTATACCATTTGACAGCGGCTTTTATTGTGTACAGTATGCTGGGATGGCTGGTGGAATCCATTTATATGTCATTCTGCAATAAGAAGCTGACAAACAGAGGATTTGCAAAGGGGCCCTTCTGCCCCATCTACGGATTTGGAGCGGTGATCGGTTATCTGCTTCTGCGTCCGCTGAAATTTAATTACATAGTGCTTTATATTGTGGCGGCTTTGTCTGCCACCACCTTTGAATTTCTGGTGGGAAAGATGATGATTCGGATATTCGGCGAACTGTGGTGGGACTACAATGAGAAGCCTTTTAATTACAAGGGTATTATCTGCCTGGAGAGTACGGTGGCCTGGGGCTTTTACGGTCTGGGGATCGTTGTGTTTCTGCACGGCTGGATTCTGGAGTTGATTGACAGGGTTCCCATGCATGTTGGCACCAAGCTGATCTGGGGGATTATGCTGCTGGTGACGGTGGACTATATTGTCCAGCTGCTGCATGCTTTCCATGTGGACCTGTCACAGCAGCGTGAGAAGCTGGCGGAGAAAGTGGATAAATTCAGGGCAAGATGGAATTAAAGCCGGATGCGGCGGATAGACAGGGGGTGCGGCCATTGGGCCGCAGCCCCTGTTTTTATGGGGAATGTGCATATGCCTCCTTCCTGCTCCATATATTAGTGGTAGAATAGAACAGGGAAGGTGCAGGGGATGAAAGAAAAGCCCGAAAACACAAGGTTACGAATCGGATTACATAAAAAGGGCCCGGGGCGCGGAAGACAGGCGGGAAGGCGCTGGGCGGCGTTTGTCATGGGATTGTGGATGACGCTGCTGCAATTTGTTTATGGCGGACTGCCGGCCCAGGCCCAAGTGGAGGTTTCCGCTCCGTCGGCGATTCTGATGGAGGCGTCCACAGGCCAGGTGCTTTTTGAACTGAACGCCACGGAGCGCAGATGTCCGGCCAGTATCACCAAGATCATGACATTGCTGCTCACTTTCGAACAGATCGAACTGGGCAAAATCAGCCTGGAAGACAATGTGATCACCAGCGAGTATGCCAGTTCCATGGGAGGCTCCCAGGTTTTCCTGGCCCAGGGGGAGACACAGACTCTGGACACCATGATCAAATGTATCGCCGTGGCTTCCGGGAACGATGCCTCCGTGGCTGTGGCGGAGCATATTGCCGGTTCGGAAGAGGCTTTTGTGGCGCTGATGAATGATAAAGCCGGACAGCTTGGCATGACGGACACTCATTTTGAGGATTGCTGCGGACTGACCAATTCGGACGGACACTACACCACGGCCAGGGATGTGGCTCTGATGAGCCGGGAACTGATCACCAAATATCCCCAGGTCTACAACTATACCCAGATCTGGATGGAGGACATCACACACGAAACCCGCCAGGGGACTACCAATTTTACCCTGAGCAGTACCAACAAGCTGCTTAAGCAGTATCCCTATGCCACCGGCCTTAAGACCGGTTCCACGGAAAAGGCAAAATTCTGTCTGGCGGCCACGGCCCGCAAAGACGGCATTGACATGATTGCGGTGGTCATGGGGGCGCCGGATCCCAAAGGACGGTTCAAGGACGCCCAGACGCTGCTCACTTACGGTTTCAATATCAGCGCCATGTACGTGGATCCCAACACGGACCCGCTGCCGTCCCTGGCAGTGGAACGGGGTGTGGCGGAACAGGTGCCGCTGGCGTATGCAGGGGAATTTCGTTATCTGGATACCCAGGGCCGGGATTTGAACAGGGTGGAGAAAGTCATGGAACTGCCGGAATCGGTGCAGGCTCCCGTGGAACAGGGCAGACAGGCAGGGGTGGCCAAATACATATTGGACGGTGTGGAACTGGGGGTGGTCCCCATATTGTACGGAGAGACGGTGGCCAAAGCGGCGTACAGTGACTATCTGCACAAAATATTCCGGGAATTCCTTTTATAAACGGGACGGATGTGGTAAACTACCAGAAAACCAAATTACGGACGGAGAAAGATATGCTGGATATGCTGTTATTTGTACTGATATTGCTTTTTATAGTGATTCTGTGGGTCATGATATATGACAGCAACCGCTTTGTGGTGGTGCGTCACCAAGTTCGGGACCGGCGCATCGGGGGGCGCATCCGGGTGGTATTTTTGTCGGATCTGCACAACAGACAGTTTGGAAAGAACAATGCGGAACTGCTCAAAGCCATCGAGGATGCCCAGCCGGACGCTGTGCTGGTGGGCGGCGACATGATCAACGGTAAGCCCGGTGAAAAGCTGGAGGGGGCGGTGGAACTGCTGCGTGCTCTGAAGGAGAAATATTCGGTGTACTACGCCAACGGCAATCATGAACATCGGATCAAGCTGTATCCGGGGACCTACGGGGATGCGGCGGAGCGTTATGGAAAGGCTCTTGCGGAATTGGGGATTGAGCCTCTGGTGAACTGTCATGTGCAGCTGCCGGGAGTCAATCTTACCATTTATGGATCGGAGATAGACAAATACTATTATAAACGATTTACCGTGCCGGAGATGAAGCCGGATTATCTGCCGGATCTTCTGGGCTGTCCCCGGCCGGAGACCTACACCGTTCTTCTGGCTCACAATCCGGATTATTTTTCCCGATATGCCCAATGGGGGGCGGATCTGGTGCTGTCCGGCCATGTGCATGGCGGCATCATCCGCATCCCTTTCTGGGGGAAGGGCCTTTTGTCCCCCAATGTGCGTTTCTTTCCCAAATATGACGGCGGCGTCTTCCGGGAGGAGGGCTGCACCATGATTCTGAGCCGGGGCCTGGGAATCCACACCATCCCCTTCCGCCTCTTTAATCCCGGAGAACTGATTGTGATTGATTTTGCAGAACAATAGTTCTGCTTGATTACAGCAGGAAAAACAGGTACAATGGTCTGCGAAGCGCAAAGGAAGAGCCAGGGAAAGGATAAGGACATGGCGATACCGGTGAAACTGGAGGTGTTTGAGGGGCCGCTGGACCTGCTGCTGCACCTGATTGACAAGAACAAGGTGGATATCTATGATATACCGATCGTGGAGATCACGCAGCAGTATATGGATTATATCAGACAGATGGAGACCGAGGACATGAATGTGATGAGCGAGTTCCTGGTCATGGCGGCTACCCTGATTGATATCAAGTGCCGTATGCTGCTGCCCAAAGAGGTGAATGAGGACGGGGAGGAAGAGGACCCCAGGGCGGAGCTGGTACAGAAACTCCTGGAATACAAAATGTTTAAATTCATGTCCTACGAATTGCGGGACAGGCAGGTGGACGCGGAGAAGAATTTTTACCGGGGGCAGCATCTTCCGAAGGAAGTGGCGGCTTACCGGCAGCCCGTGGACTATGGGGAATTGATCGGGGATATGAATCTGGCCCGGCTTAACGAGATTTTCAAGGCGCTGCTCAAGCGCCAGGTGGACAAGATCGATCCCATCCGCAGCAATTACGGCAATATCGAGAAGGACGAAGTGGATATGGACGAGCGTTCCCTGTTTGTGGAAGCCTACGCCCAAAGCCACAGGCGGTTCAGCTTCCGGAGACTGCTGGAGCAGCAGGACAGCCGTATGCAGATCATCGTCACCTTTCTGGTGATTCTGGAACTGATGAAAACGGGAAAAATCACCATATCCCAGGAAAATATTTTTGACGACATTATGATAGAGTCCAATATGTGCGTGAGTGCATAGGGCAGGAAGGGTAAAGGGCAGGATGGAACATACTTTGGCGAAAGCGGCGATAGAGGCAATCCTTTTTGCCATGGGGGAGTCGGTGGAGGTCAGCCGCCTGGCAGACGCCATAGGGGAGGATGTGAAAACCACCCGGGAAATCCTGGGGGAGATGGAGCAGGAATACAGGCAGGAAGGCCGGGGGATCGGTATGACCTGGTTTGACAGCGCAGTGCAGCTCTGCACCAAGGCGGAGATGTATGAATATCTGATCAGGATCGCCAAGGCTCCCAGAAAAATGGTACTTACGGATACGGTGATAGAGACCCTGTCCATCATAGCGTACAAGCAGCCCATCACCCGGGTGGAGATCGAACGGATCAGAGGGGTAAGCTGCGACCATGCCATCAACAAGTTGTTGGAGTATGACCTGGTCACGGAACTGGGGCGGCTGGACGCGCCGGGAAGGCCCCTGCTGTTCGGGACCACCCAGCAGTTCCTGCGCTGTTTCGGCGTGGGGAGCCTGGAGGAACTGCCGGAACTGTCCACGGTGCAGATGGAGGAATTCAAACAGCAGGCGGAAGCGGAGGCGCAGATGCAGCTGGAGATATGACAGGCGGCATCTGCGGGGAACGGCTGCGGCGCCTGTCGGAGAATCGGCGTTTCATATATCTGGCCGCCGTCACATATATTGGGATAACAGAATCTGTGGCGGTTGAATAGTCAAAATGAGAATAAGGCTGAGAAGATACATATGTGTGCTGTGCTGCCTGCTTTTGCTGCTGCGGCAGACGCCGGGTCTTGCTCAGGAACCGGAGCCCGGGGAACTTTATGCCCAGGCGGCGGTGCTGATGGATGCGGACTCCGGCAGGGTGTTGTATGACAAAAACGGCGCACAGGTGCTGGCCATGGCCAGCACCACCAAGATTATGACATGCATTCTGGCCCTGGAACTGGCAGACCCCCAGGAGACGGTGGAGATTTCTGCCTATGCCGCTTCCATGCCCAAAGTAAAGCTGTATGTGCAGAAGGGGGAGCGCTATCTGCTGGAAGATCTGCTTTACAGCCTGATGCTGGAATCCCACAATGATGCGGCGGTGGCCATAGCGGAGCATCTGGGCCGCAAATATCTGCCGGAGCAGCTGGGGGAAAAGTCACCGTCGGAGTATTCCCCGGAGGAGAGCCGGCAGGCGGTGGAGGCATTCGCGGCGGTGATGAACCGCAAGGCGGCGGAATTGGGATGCGGGGATACCTGGTTTATCACGCCCAACGGATTGGATGCCACCCAGGTGCTGACCCTGGAAAACGGGGAAACCGTAGAGAAGCGCCATTCCACCACGGCCCGGGACCTGGCCTCCATCATGTGTTACTGCATCCGGCGTTCTCCCAGGAGTCAGGCGTTTCTGGAGATCACCCAGACCCCCTCCCACAGTTTTTCCATTGATAACGGCCGCAGCTTTTCCTGTGCCAATCACAATGCCTTCCTGCAGATGATGCAGGGCGCTATCAGCGGCAAGACCGGCTTTACCAACCAGGCCGGGTACTGTTATGTGGGGGCCCTGGAACGGGACGGCAGGACGCTGGTGGTGGCGCTCCTGGCCTGCGGCTGGCCCAACAACAAAGGATACAAATGGAGCGATACCAGGATACTGATGAATTTTGGTTTGAATGATTTTGCCTACCATTCCCTGGACGAAGTGGCGTATGACGAGTCGGAACTGGAGTCCCTGCCTGTGCTGGGGGGGCAGACCCTGGAGATCGGAGATACGGCCTATGCGCCGGTACGCATCTTAGAGAGGGGGCCGGGAGGAGACTATCAGGGGACCGGGGCTGACGGGGAGGATCAGGAGATCGAAGGGCTGCTTCTCCGGGACGGAGAGGAGATCCGGGTGGAATGTCATATGGAACGGCAGCTGCAGGCGCCTGTGGAAGCCGGGAAACAGGTGGGCACCATACAATACATATTTCAGGACCAGGTGTATCGGGAAGAGCATATCGTCACCACCAGGGCGGTGCGGGAAATCGACTACAGATGGTGCTTCCAACAGATTATGCGGTATTTTCTGCTGTAGGAAAATAAAATACGAAAAATATTACAAAAAAATGCAATTCGTGCTAGGCGAGTTGCTTTTTTTGTGTTATACTGTGGGAGAAATTAATCATGGGGGCATTTGTTTTTTTATCAGAAAGCCCCGTGTTAATTCGTTATAATTCATACCAATATAAACGGAGGGCTGAAACATGAGTACTACTTCAAAAGCGAGTCAAAGAATCGAAGCTTTACTCGATGCAAACAGTTTCGTTGAGATCGGCGCCCTGGTTACGGCCAGAGCCACCGACTTCAATCTGAAACAGAGCGAGACTCCTTCAGACGGTGTTGTGACCGGCTATGGAGTGATCGACGGCAACCTTGTCTATGTGTACAGTCAGGACGCGTCCGTGCTGAACGGATCCGTGGGTGAGATGCACGCGAAAAAGATTGTCCGGTTGTATGAACTGGCCATTAAGACGGGGGCTCCCGTGATCGGGCTGATCGACTCGGCGGGACTGCGGCTGCAGGAGGCTGCGGACGCGCTGCACGCCTTTGGCGAGATCTATCTGAAGCAAACCCTGGCTTCCGGCGTGATTCCCCAGATCACGGCAGTCTTTGGCACCTGCGGCGGCGGACTGGGTCTGTTCCCCACCATGACCGATTTCACTTTTATGGAAGAGAAGGGGGCAAAACTGTTTGTGAATGCGCCCAATGCCCTGGAGGGCAATGCGATCACCAGATGTGATTCCTCTGGCGCGGCGTTCCAGGCAGAGGAGAGCGGTATCGTGGATGTGACCGGCGACGAGGACGCCGTGCTGGCAGGCATCCGCAGGCTGGTGGGCTTCCTGCCCTCCAACAACCAGGAGGTGGCGGCAGAGGATTGTGAGGATGACCTGAACAGGGCTACTCCGGAACTGGCAGGCTGCGTAGGCGACACCGCCATTGCCCTGTCGGTGCTGGCGGACGGTCGGGATTTCCTGGAGGTGAAAGCCGCTTATGCCAAGGATATGGTGACAGGCTTTATCCGACTCAACGGCGCCACCGTAGGATGTGTGGCCAACCGCTGTGAGGTTTATGACGGGGAGGGCAAGCTGGCTGAGAAAATGGAGCCGGTGCTCACCGTTCAGGGCTGTGAGAAGGCGGCGGAGTTTATTTCCTTCTGTGACAGCTTCAATATCCCGGTGCTGTCCCTGACCAATGTCAAGGGGTATGAGGCCACTGTGGCTTCCGAAAAAGGCATCGCCAGAGCCGCGGCAAAGCTTACATACGCTTTTGCCAACGCAACCGTTCCCAAGGTGAACCTGATCCTGGGCAAGGCTTACGGCACGGCGTATATAGCCATGAATTCCAAGGGCATCGGCGCGGACCTGACCCTGGCCTGGCCCACTGCGGAGATCGGCAGCATGGATGCCAGGCTGGCCGCCAAGATTATGTATGACGGACAGGGCGCGGAAGTGATCGAAGCCAAGGCAGCAGAGTACGCGGCACAGCAGACCAGCGCGCAGGGTGCAGCCCGCAGAGGTTATGTGGACCAGATTGTGGAGGTTGCCGATACCAGGAAATATATCATCGGTGCTTTCGAGATGCTTTGCACCAAGAGCGAGGAGCGTCCGGCCAAAAAGCATGGGACTGTCTGAAACTATGCGATATCATAGGCAGAACCGGTGATATGCATGTAGATGTAAGATAGGATGTTGCGCGCTCAGATACCGATTGGCGCGATATCATGGGGGATACCGATGATATGCCGCCGGAGGTAGCAGTGGGAAGCGGAACATCCGGATACTGATTAACGCAGTGATACAGGCGCCGCCTGTGTCATGCAGGAATGAGGTAAGTATGAAGAAACGTTCAGCAATCATTTGCGCTACAGCCTGCGCCCTTGGTCTGACGGCCTGTGGAAATGATCTGGGTGAGAGAATGACCGCAGCAGCCCTGAACACAGTGATCGGTATGGGAACCGTGTTCGTGGTTCTGATCATTATCATTGGCGTCATTTCCCTGTTCAAGTTTATCCCGGTGATCCAGGACAGGCTTGCGAAGAAAAAGGCGTCGGAAGCGCAGGCAGAGAGCGGAAGCGCTGCCGTGGAGACGATCAACGCTCCTGAGGAAGCGGATCTGACCGATGATCTGGAACTGGTGGCCGTGATCGCCGCGGCGATTGCCGCCAGCGAGGGTGCCGCTTCCGCGGACGGCTTCGTGGTGAGAAGCATCCGCAGGGCAGGCAGGGTCAGAAGAGCATAAAGCAAAAACAGTATATGGGCCGGGCCGGGAGCGGGGCTTTCGGAAAAAGACCGGTATGATACCGCAGGAAGCCTGTGGTATGTAGAAAGGAGAAAATATGAAAAATTATACCATCACCGTAAATGGCAATGTATATGATGTAGTAGTGGAAGAGGGCGCGTCTGCAGGCGCTTCTGTGGCGGCTCCCCGGGCAGCGGCTGCTCCTGCCGTACCCAAGGCCGCAGCACCCAAGGCGGCAGGCGGTGCAGGCAGTGTGAAGATTGAGGCCGGCGCAGCGGGCAAGGTGTTCAAGGTGGAGGCCAAGGTTGGCCAGACCGTGAAGCCCGGTGACCCGGTTGTGATTCTGGAGGCCATGAAGATGGAGATTCCTGTTGTGGCGCCCCAGGCCGGCACGGTGGCCAGCATTGATGTGGCTGTTGGCGACAACGTTGAGGCCGGTGCGGTACTGGCTACCATGAACTAATCATTCAGACGTGAACTGAATGTATCACAACAGGAGGTCAACACATGGAGTATATAGCGAATACGCTTAACAATCTGGTGCATCAGACAGCGTTTTTCAACCTGACCTGGGGCAATTACGCCATGATTGTGGTTGCGTGTGTATTTCTTTACCTGGCTATCCGAAAAGGGTTTGAGCCCCTGCTGCTCACCCCCATTGCCTTCGGTATGCTGCTGGTGAATATCTATCCGGATATTATGTTGTCTATTGAGGAGTCGTCCAATGGCGTCGGCGGCTTACTGCACTATTTTTACTTACTGGACGAATGGGCGATCCTGCCCTCCCTGATTTTCATGGGCGTGGGCGCGTCCACGGATTTTGGTCCCCTGATTGCCAATCCCAAGAGTTTCCTGCTGGGCGCGGCAGCGCAGTTCGGTATTTATATGGCTTACTTTGGCGCTATCTTTTTGGGCTTTAATGACGCTGCCGCCGCAGCCATCTCCATCATCGGCGGTGCAGACGGCCCCACCTCCATCTTCCTGGCCAGTAAGCTGGGACAGACGGCAATTATGGGTCCCATCGCCGTGGCGGCATATTCCTACATGTCTTTGGTGCCCATTATCCAGCCGCCCATCATGAAGCTGCTGACCACGGAGAAGGAGCGCAAGATCAAGATGACGCAGCTTCGTCCCGTGACCAAGCTGGAGAAGATACTGTTCCCCATCGTCGTCACCATCGTGGTGTGTCTGATCCTGCCCACTACGGCGCCTCTGGTAGGCATGCTGATGCTGGGCAATCTGTTCCGGGAGTCCGGTGTGGTGAGACAGCTGACAGATACGGCTTCCAATGCTCTGATGTACATCGTGGTGATCCTGCTGGGTACTTCCGTGGGCGCAACCACCAGCGCGGAAGCATTCCTGAACTGGGATACCATCAAGATCGTTATACTGGGTCTGATCGCCTTTGCCTTTGGTACGGCGGCAGGCGTGCTCTTTGGCAAGCTGATGTGTATTGCCACCAAGGGCAAGGTGAACCCGCTGATCGGTTCGGCCGGTGTGTCCGCAGTGCCTATGGCGGCCCGTGTATCTCAGAAGGTAGGCGCGGAGGCTGATCCCACCAACTTCCTGCTGATGCACGCCATGGGTCCCAATGTGGCAGGCGTAATCGGCACGGCCGTGGCGGCCGGAACCTTCATGGCCATCTTCGGAGTATTTTGATTTGCCTGATAAAAAGAATCCGCCGCCTGAACAGAATTTGATGTTCGGGCAGCTGCGGAACTAAAACAGCAACTGCCTGAACAGTGCCTGAAAAAAATACCGGCCTTCAGGACGGAATTTTTTTCACCGGGAATGGGACTGTCCAGGCAGTTGCGGAACTAAAATGGAGGAGACGTAAATGTCAGAACAAGCTAAAAAACCGATTAAAATAACGGAAACCATATTGCGTGATGCTCACCAGTCTCTGATTGCTACCAGGATGCCCACTGATTTCATGCTGCCCATCGTGGATAAGATGGATCAGGTCGGTTATCATTCTGTGGAGTGCTGGGGCGGCGCGACCTTTGACGCATCCCTGAGATTCCTGAAGGAAGATCCCTGGGACAGACTGCGTAAACTTCGTGACGGCTTTAAGAAAACCAAGCTGCAGATGCTGTTCCGCGGTCAGAACATCCTGGGTTACAGACCCTATGCAGACGATGTGGTGGACGCTTTCGTACAGAAGTCCATTGCCAACGGCATTGATATCATCCGTATCTTTGACTGTCTGAACTATCTGCCCAATCTGCAGGAGGCGGTTAACGCCACCAACCGGATGAAGCAGCAGGAGGGCAGGGGCCATGCACAGGTTGCTCTGTCCTACACTCTGGGCGATGCCTATACGCTGGAGTATTGGGCGGATATGGCCAAAAAGATCGAGGAGATGGGTGCCGATTCCATCTGTATCAAGGATATGGCGGGACTGCTGGTTCCCTATAAGGCTTCCGAGTTGATTGCAGCCATGAAGGAGAATACCAAGCTGCCCATCCAGCTGCACACCCATTATACTTCCGGTGTGGCGGGCATGACTTACTTAAAGGCAGTGGAAGCAGGCGTAGATGTGATTGATACGGCCATGAGTCCCCTGGCCATGGGCACTTCCCAGCCTGCCACCGAGGTTATGGTGGAGACTTTCAGGGGTACGCCCTATGACACCGGATTTGACCAGAATCTGCTGGCGGAGATCGCCGATTACTTCCGTCCCTACAGGGATGAGTGCTTAAAGAGCGGCCTGCTCAATCCCAAGGTGATGGGCGTGGATATCAAGACTCTGCTGTACCAGGTGCCCGGCGGCATGCTGTCCAACATGGTGAGCCAGTTGAAAGAGCAGAACGCGGAGGACAAATACTACGATGTGCTGCGTGAGATTCCCCAGGTGCGTAAGGATCTGGGTGAGCCGCCTCTGGTTACGCCCTCTTCCCAGATTGTGGGCACCCAGGCTGTGTTCAACGTATTGATGGGCGAGAGATACAAGATGGCTACCAAGGAGACCAAGGCAGTGCTGCGAGGTGAATATGG
>BLLU01000032.1 GCA_011959105.1 Lachnospiraceae bacterium
ACAGGTCTGGAGAGTGTCTGTTAAGTCTTTTCGGGCATAGCAATACCGCCCACCAAAACACCGTTTTTTTTTATTTGGCAGGATGAAAAGAATCTTTTTAGTTACATATAAATATTTTTAATTCTCTAACAGAAAAATAAATTTTACCTGCCCACTCAATAATGCTTCAGCGGGCAGGTATGCAGCAAAATAAGATGCTATCTTTTTACGGAACACTGAATATAAATCCATATAACTTATTTGGAAACAGCGCTTATTTCCTGCACAATGTCTTTGCATCAAATCAACGGTATGGTTATGTTTCTTTAGTCGCCAATTGTTGCAATATCATTAGGATTGCAAGATGCCATTCCTTCACTGTCGCCGTCTACAGATTTAGAAACAAGCAAACCATTTTTAATATCTTCAAGAATCTGCTCGTTCTCTGCAACAATTTCATCCGTCATTTCCTGTGTCCACACAACAGTGCCTTCGCTTGTTTCCACAACAGCTTTTTCATCAGCCATTTTCTGCATTTCAGCTTTTTCCTGCTCTGCCCATGCCTTGTACTCGTCGTAAGTCCACCATTCAATAGCTGAAACAGGGTTCTCTTTCTCATAATCGGATGCAGACATCCATGTTTCCCCATTGTTTTCACTACACCAGATATTGCCGTTGTCATCCGTGTATGACATTACGCCATCTGATTCAGTATCAACGATAGTTTCAACACTTTTGGCATTTGCCGCAGCCACGCTTACCACGCTGCCTCCCACAATGGCAGTTACAGCAAGCACTCCCAACCATTTTGCTTTGAACATTTTGCTACCTCGCTTTCATTAAAATAGTCGCTCCATTGGAACGACTACATTTTACTAAGGCTATTTGGATTCTTGTTGGAGTTTATATGGATTTCCTGTGGATTTTTGACGCTGTAAGGCAGAATTGAAATTTCACCCCACTATCCGTATTGCAGATTCCATAGGAAGCGTCATGGCTTTCTAATAATGTCTTTATAATATACATACCTAATCCGTTACCGCCATTCTCTTTGCTTCGTGAAGCGTCAACACGGTAAAATGGCTCAAATAGATGGGGCAGTGAAGCATTTGGAATGGTAACGCCTGTGTTTTCTATTTCAAATTTTATGTTTGCATTTCGGTCTTGCGACATAGATATTGCTATGCTCCCCTTAACGGGCGAATATTTAATGGCATTTTCCAAAAGGTTTTTTATTACACGCTCCATCATATCACCGTCAAACCAACAGATAGCCCTATCTGGGATATCAACAGATAACTGCTGTCCTTTATCTTCAATCAAACAGGACATCTCCCCCACGCTGCGCCGAACCAGCTCTGCAAAATCTGACTTTTCAAACACTGGCATAACTGTTCCATTTTCTACATAAGCGATAAACAGAAGGGATTGTACCAGTTGATTCATCTGTTCCGCTATTGCAATCGAACGCTCTATATATGGTTTTGCGTTCTTATAATCTCCAACGCCATCCAGAATCCCATTTAAATGCCCTATCAAAATAGCAATCGGCGTTTTAAGGTCATGGGATGCGGACGCAAAGAAATTCCGTTGTTTTTTCTCAAGCTCCTTCTCTTTTCTAATCTCACTTTCCAACTCATGCAATGTCTTTTCAAGATTCCCCGAAAGAGCGTTTAGGCTTTCCGACAAAACGCCTACCTCGTCATTCCTTTTCAAATCACTTTTCATGCTAAAATCAAGCTCTGCCATCCGTTCTGACACTTTGCTTATTTCTATAATTGGATTTGTTATATAATGTGAATAAAAAAAAGAGCATAAAATAGACAATATAAAAATCCCTATCAATATAGTGGGCAGTGTTTCTTGTATTGCGGACGCTGCTTGATTTATTGGTGAGGATTTTCCATGCACTTCCAAAATATACCCTTCACCCGTGTTTTTTATTGTGAACGGAAACATGATTCCTGATAATAGTTCATCCTCTACAGCCCGGCTGTGTTCATCTTCATCTTTCATAACTGCAACTGTGTCATTTGACATATCTATCTTCCCACCCGCTTCTGGATAAATTAAATACCCATCTTGGTCATTGATGGAAACTCGTGCATCCATTTCTAGCGAAAAAGAATCCACTAATGTATAACAATCTTCAAGACTGGTACATTCCCCTAACTCTTGGACTAACTCTTGGGCTTCGTTCTGTAAACGCTCAGATAATTGACTGCCATAGGTTTCTGGAATGTACTTTGCCATACACAAAACGGAAATGCTGCAAGCTGCAACCAACAGAGCCATTGTTATTAAAAATATTTTCACTGTAAGGCTTGATTTATTTTTCCACATCAATCCGATACCCCACTCCCCTTATTGTTTTGATATAACTGCCGCTCAATTTCTTTCTTAGGTTTTTCAGATGGCTGTCCACAATCCGTTCCTCCACATAAGCGTCAATCCCCCATATCCTGTCTAACAGCATTTGGCGGGTGAATACCTTGCCCTTGTTTTCAAGCATAATTTTCAGCAATTCAAATTCTTTTTGTGTCAAAACAACCTCCGTTCCATCACAAAACACATGATGACCAGTCAAATCCATTTTCAAATTTTTGTAAATCAATTGCTCCCCTTCATCCGAAGCACATCTGCGCCGCAAGATGGCTTCCATTTTACAAAGCAATATTTTAGCCGAAAATGGCTTTGAAATATAATCGTCAATTTTTCCTGCATATCCCTTTAACTGGCTTTTTTCATCTGCCAATGCCGTAAGCATAATGATTGGGACATCTGACTTGCTCCGTATCACTTCACAAACACCAAACCCGTCAATTTTAGGAAGCATGATGTCCAAAATCACCAAACTTATTTTTTCGTTAAACCGTGCAATTCCCTCTACACCATCTGCGGCAAAAACCAACTGATATCCCGCATCTTCCAGATAGTTTTTCAATATTGACTGAATATCAAAATCATCCTCAACAATTAATACTTTCTCGTTCATAACTATACACCTCACAAGACATATATTCTTCTCAATTTTAGCACTCAAAAATGGAGATTACATGAATTTTTCAATATTTCTTCATTTTCCTTTTTTATCTCTCTACATAGAGTTTGAAAATAAGTATATTATCTTTTCATCTGTATTCCTATTTTATAAAAACGACAGAGCTTTTACACTCTGCCGCTTTGTATGCCTACACGAAGATAATTTCCTCGTTCACAATCTCCCTCGCACACGCCCTTATGTTGTTGAGCCGCCCTGTCCATTCTAAGGCATTTTCAGCCTTTAACTGTTCTGCCCTGTGCTTGTTTCATGCCCTCTATGAGCCTTTCAAAGCGTTCCTGTGCCTGTTTATCAATCTCCGCAAGGTAGGCGTTCAACTTGCCGCTTGTGAGAAGATTGGTATATGTAACCTTTTGGTACTGTTTCAGATAATCCAAGTGCCGCTGTCCCCATATGCCTATGGACTGTTCTTCGGCGGCGGGTACGGTCAAGCACGGTATTAAGTAATCTCCTTGCCGCACGTATTTGCCACCCAATTCCTCAAAAATCGTCTTTGCCATTGTCTGTTACCTCCACATTCTTTTTTATTTTGAATGTCCGCAAAATCCGTCCTACATCTGTTGGATAATTGGAATAAGGTTCTTCCTGACCGCTGTTTACATTGCCTTATGGTACAGTAATAAAAAGAAATCTTCTGTATGGTGTTCCGGCGATTCCGTTCAATAATCGGCTCATGTGTGCCATAAATAACTTCACGCTCCGCATACGGGATATATCCCATACGTGACAGGTCTTTTGTGATAAGCACTGGCAAACTTTGAATTTACAGAGGCTTCTGTACTAAATATATTGGTATCGTATCTGCAATGACAATCTCATTTCCTGCTGTCACGATCGCTTTTCTAATACCTGCGTAAAAATTGGATTTATATGGCTCATCTAAAGTTATGTGTTCGCAATGAGTACTAATATAGGAAATATATTCATCTGCATTTAGTTTCCGCACACTTTTCCACTCTTTGTATATCAAATTCTCAAACCCATAATTAAGAACATTTTCATAGTTCATCTTGCAATTATATCTTTGCTTTACACGAAAGTATTTATCATATACTTTGTCAATCTCATCTCTTAAAGACGGGTTTGCACTTACCTCATCAGAGCGAGTCATAAACATGGCAAGATGGCCTCCCGGCTTTAGTATATTATATGTTTTCGTAAATGCTATTTCTTCAGGAATCCATTGTATTGCAGCTGCCGAATATACTAAATCATATACATTTTCATTAAAACTACATTTCTCAAAATCTGCATTTACAATATGAAAGTTCTGATAACAGCCAAACTTATCTTTCATGAAAGAAGTGAAATTTTCTCCAAGCTCAATTGCAGTATAATCACACCCTGTTTTTAAGATAGGCTCTGTTGCCTGACCCGTTCCAGGTCCGATTTCAAGTACTTTCTTATCCGAATTTAATCCGCATACCATTTCCAGTTCCTGGAATAACTCTTTACAATATCTTGGTCTATACTTATCAAATCTTTCTGGTATTCTATCAAATGTTTTACGAAAATCCATTTTCTTATCCCCCTCATATATTTAAATTATGAAACTTTACTTCCAAATCACCTGTAAATCCTTTGTATTAATCAAACTTTCCTGTCTGCACTTCGGACATTGTATTATTCATCTGTGAACACCTCGTTTTTTACGGAGCATACATGGCAAGTTGCATCACAAACCTTATAGGCAGTGCAGGATATTTCATTTGATTAAAATCCCCAGCAAAAAATAAATCTTTGTCAGGGTAATAAAATGCAAATGAGCCTGTTGATCCGCTATGACCTATCAAATCACCCTGCCCTAAAAAGGAAGTGGAAAATCCGCCCATTTTTATTCTCATATAGCCGCTTCCGTAATAGATAGGCCACATAGATAGTTGTAATTTTCTATACGGTTTTGATTGGAGAATTTTTTTGTCAAAAAGTTCTCCATGAAAAAACGCCTGTATAAATATCATTAAATCTCTTGTAGAGGTAATACAACCGCCGCTTGCTTTACTACACATTATGAATTGCGGTCTATATAACTGCTTATCCCCATAGTAAACCATGGGAATATATTCTTTTTCCGAGACAGGCAGATAAGTTTTAGCCATATTTAGTTTTGAAAATATGTATTTTTCAAACACCCTTTCTAATGAGCATTTTGTGACTTTTTCAATAAGATCGCCCAGTATATTATAGTTAATATCTGCATAGTAGGCATTGTTTTTGTAATTGGGTGGGAAATGAGCTTCTTTTTCTTTAGTTAAAGTAATATTTTTGTCAAAGGTTACAAATGTATCTGAAGTTATAACTTGTTTTTTGATGCTGTTTTTTCCCTCCTCATATAGATCTGCCAATCCGCTTGTTTGGCAGAGTAAATCTGATATTTTCAAATCAAAAGAATAATCTTTACCTTTATAAAAATGCAAACCCTTTAGATAAGCAGGTTCATAAAAATTTAGCAAATTATCATCCAGTGTCATATAACCTTGTTGAATGAGAATAAAAATACATGCAGCAGTAAACATTTTCGTTATGCTTGCCGCTATTATTGGACTATCTATATCTTTTCCCCCACAAGCCTTTGAGAATATAGTTTCCCCAGTTCCTTTTTCAATTAGAACTACGCTTTCATAAATCTTATTTTGTTGAATATATTTATCAAACAAATCATCATATCTTTTTGTTTTCATAGCATCACCACATTGTCCATTTTTGTTCACCTTGCTTTAATACTTTCAATATTTTTACTCCCCTAAAAATATTTGCGTTGTGCTATTTGGTACTGTTAACTATCATATCCATAAGCCAGTCTATCTTTGGTAATGGTGTGTTGGGGATTCTGACCTTTTCCTGTGCAATTCCCTGTATAGCACCAAAAACAGCGACACATAATGAATGGGAATTACCCGCCCGAAACTCGCCGCGCCGTTGCCCTTCTAATATGACAGGAATCCACTGCCTGCAAATATCTATTGATTTCAAAAGCAGCTCTATTTCCTTATCATTGACTATTGTATATTGAACATTATCCATAAACACAAACATCTTCCCAAATGAGGGATTGCTTTCCAGCTGTTCAAATACATTCCTCATTGTTTGAAAAAGGTATTCGCAAGGTGCTTCCATTGCTATTTCTGTATCTATTTTCATTTCTTCGACACCAATCTTTACCAGTTCAAGATAAATACTTTCTTTATTGCTGAAATAATGAAATAACAAACCGGAACTGACACCGGCTCTTCTTGCAATTTCGCGTGTACTTGTGCCGTAGTAACCTTTTTCTATAAAAACATCCAGTGCAACCCGTAAGAGTTGTTTTTTTCTTTCATCTCCTTTATCCATAGCTGGTCCCCCATAAAACTAAGCATATGCTTAATTTTATAGTATCATCTACATATTGTCAAGAATTCTACAGGAATTATTTTTGTTTTGGGGCCGCGATAAAGGCAGAACGGACAGGGCGCAAGAAAAGACGGTACAGCCCTTGTAATCGGGGCTATACCGCCTAATCCGAGGTTACCTCCCTGTGACTGTAAGCTTTTACTGTCATAGCTTTTTAAGGACCTGGGGAGTCCCTTGCGCTTTCCAATATCTTAGCGTTCTGAAGGCAGTATCGGTCAGTTCAGGGAAGTATATCTTTCATACTTTTCCCTGTCAAATTCAATTCCCAGCGCATCCAGCAAAAGGCCGGTATATTGGTCGGTTCCCAGATTATACTCTAAAGACCATATACACCATGCATAATCCATCCAGGGATCTCCGATGCCTGCCGCTTCCGTGTCTATAAAGCCGCTGACTTTTCCGTCTTTCACCAGTATATTGGGAAGGCAGAAATCCCCGTGGATAAAGCAGTCTCCTTCCGAATCCGGATTCTTTACAGGGCAGCTACCGGGATCGACGCTGTGGATCATCCCCATGGCCCGGGCCAGGAGCCTCACCAGTTCCTGGGGATCGCTCAGATATTTCCTCTTTGCCAGATTCTCTCCCTGCAGCATGGTTTTCAGATAAAAGGCCTTTCCCGCCTCCGATTCAAACAGCACTGTCTGGGAGACCGGCAGTCTGCCCGTCAGAAAATCATTCATTATCTGCTCCCGTTTAAGCCTCTCCACCTGCTCCGATATCTTAAGAATATATTCGTCCCCCACCCCATATACCAGATCTCCGCTTACATGGTTCTCCGTGATCTCCACCAGTTCCCGTCCTGCCAGCCGTTCCTCGATTGCCGGCGGCAGGCTGATTCTATTTTCCATCATATTTCCCTCCTTCGTGCTTCCGATCCCATACACCTCATCTTTGCTCCGTCTCCCGGCGCTGCCCTTCTTCCGCATCCTCCAGATTTTCATAGCCATACATACGCACCGAATTGGTCATGATCTCCCGGGCAAGGTTTTGGCCTGCCGTTCCACGGGCTGCGATATATCTGCCGTAGAGTTCCAACATCTTGTCGGAATAGGTGCTGATCTCTCCCCGCAGATAAGTCTCGTAAGAGGTATCCCAGTCGTTGTCCTCATAGCTGTGAATGCGCCGGGCATTGCCGGCCAGATAAGGATATTCCGCCGCAAATTCCTCCATCCAGGCCACCTGCAGAGCCACGATCCTCTCGATAATCTCCTTCTTCTCCGGCGCGATCTCCGGGAAACGTTCCTTCATCCCCTCATACTGCTCCGGGGCCGTACTCTCCATCATCCGACCGTATTTTTCCTCGATCAGATTGTGCCCCTGCTCCAGTTCCCGGTCGAAATCATAGAGATATTGTAACAGCATCTGGTGGTCCCAGGTCAGGTACTGGCTCTTGCGCATAATGGAAAAAGTAAACCAGTCGTCCTGGCAGCTTGCCCGGCCCCCTTCATTTTTCACCGCATCGAAGGCCTCAAATTCCCTGCGGGCGATATCCTCCGCCAACTCCTCCACACTCTTGTCCGCAATGCCGGATTTATACAGCAATTCCGCCACATGCTCCTCCAGAAAACTGTCAATATCGCTGATATAACCCGCCCGGTACAATTCATGGGCCAAAAGCCCGCCTGCCTGCTCCATGATCCGGCAGGCCTCTTCCTCAGAGCTATCCAATGCCTTCAGTAACAGCGGCGGCAAGGTTTGATACATGCCCCCCTCCAGCCTGCGTACCCCCTCCGCCAGCCATTTGTCATGAGGCGGGAACTGCTCCGCCATATAGTAGACCAGCTTTAAAGCCTCCTGGGAGGCCCGGCCCAACAGAATCCGGCTGCTCAGCCTGTCTCCCCGGCCCAGCATACGACGGCTGTTGTACTGGCCATACTGACAGAAGCGGGCCGCCGCCTCCGCGATCCGCAGATACCGCAGGCGCTGGGGGTAACATTTTTTGAGCAGGGTACGGATTTGGGTAAAAATACCCTGGTCATCCCGGAACACGCTGCCGTTTACCGCCGCCGCCAGGGCGTCCTCCTCCATCTGCCGGAAGGGAATCAAACCCGGATTCTCCGTCTCCATGGCCTTATAGATTCCCTCCATATGTTCCATGCCCAGCAGTCTGCCGTAAAAATTTCTGATGGTCTGTACGCCTCTGCGCCCGATGCCCTGACGGGAGGTCCTGTACGTATAACCTAGAAAAGTCCGGGGCAGTTCCTCATAGGCCGCCTGCAGGGCCTCTCCGATTTCCTCATAAACCCGGTCCGATACCCACATCAGGAAACTCGGCCCCCAATCATGGTCCCGGGAAGCCTCATCGTCATAGCCAAAGCAGTCTGAGCCCTCCCCCACAAGTCCCACGGCAATCTGCTCCTCATATGCCGGAAACTTCTCACGGATCATAGCCCTTCCATAAGTCTCATAATAGGCCCTGCACAGTTCCATGCCGGAAACCTGCTGCTCTGCCTGCTGCCGGAGCTGTTTCTCCTGCTCCCGCTCCTCCTGGGCCTGGCTCTCCTGCTCCCGCTTCTCCTGGGCCTGCCTCTTCTGCTCCTCCTGTTCCATCTCCTCCCGGGCCTTCCGGCAGGCCTCCGCATTCTCCCAAAGCCTGTGATAGGCCTCCGTCCTGCCCAGGCTTTCCTCTATTCCCTGCATGGCCCTGATAAAACAGTTTTCCGCCTCTTTGTACTCCTCTTTTTGAAACAGATAGGTGGCCAGGGAAGCCAGCGCCGCACAGTAATGAGCGTCCCTGACGCCATGAGCCTCGAACAGGCCAATGGCCTTTTGAAAACAGTCCACCGCCTGTTCCTCTCTGCCCAGTCGCAGACAGGTGGCGGCCAGATTGGCATAGCTGCTGGCCTGCTCATAATAGCGTTCCGGATGCTGCAGCGCAATCTTCAATGCCTGTTCCAGATATGCCGCCGCTGCCTCAAATTCCCCCGTTTCCTGATACAGCAGGGCCTTGTTGTTGTACAGGCTGGCCACCAGCATGTCCCCGGGGTCCAGCACCTGACTGTAAATCTGTTCCACCGCCCGGTAACAGGTCATGGCGTCCTCCAGCCGTCCTCCGGCCCGATAGGCGCTGGCAATGTTCAGCACCGATGTGGCAAAGGGCAGCGTCCCCGCCAATCCCATTTCCTGAAGCAGTTCCAACACCGTCTCCCCATAATAATAGGATTTTTCCGCCTGTCCGGTCTCCCGGCAAAAGCCGATCAATTCGTTCAGCAGCGTCACCGCCCCGCCCCGGTCTCCCCCGGCCAGCGCCTCCCCCAAACGCTCCTCCATCAGCGCCTGGGCCTGAGCCCCTTTATTTTCCTCCAGAAGCCTGTCGATTTGTTGCAGCAGTTCTTCCATATCAGCCAATCCCTTCCTTCCGCAATCATCTTCAAACGTAAATCTCATACCTATCATCTCACAATCTCTCAAAAGATGCAAGCCAGGAGTTGCTGCACTCCAACTGATACCGCTGTTTTGCCGCTTTCCGGGTATAGTTTTCCCCGGGTTTCACATACTGATGAAAGAAAAATTATGAAACAGGAGATCATGCCATGAAACTTGCCACATCCCTGACGGAAAATATGGAGACAGCCAAATCCCTGCTGCCCATCGGAACCAGCTTTGACATTATCACAAGAGAATTATTGCTGGGAAAAAGCCGGGCCTGCCTGCTGGGCATCAACGGCATGTGCAAGACAGAGGTGCTGCAGCGCATTTTTTCCGATCTTCAGAATCCTCTGTATATGGAGAACAATGTGGTGGAACAGCTGCAGCTTTATATGCAGGCCCGGATCGGCTATGCACAGGTGCAGTTGGAGCAGGACTGGGATAATCTGCTGCGGCAGCTCCTCAGCGGCCCGGTGCTGCTGTTGGTGGACGGCTTTGACCAGGCTCTGGTGCTGGATGTGCGCAGCTATCCCGCCCGGGGTATCTCCGAGCCGGACGCGGAGCCGGTGGTACGGGGAGCCCGGGACGGTTTCGTGGAAACCATGCTGTTCAACGCCAATCTGATCCGGCGCAGGATCCGCTCTCCCCGGCTCACTTTCCGGCTGTGCTCCGTGGGCACGGACAGCAAGACGGACGTGGCCCTGGCCTATGTGGATGACCTGGCGGATGCCGGTCTGGTGAAGCAGGCGGCGGAAAGCCTGGCCCGGCTCCAGGTCTCCAGTCTGACCATGGGTGCCAAGAGCCTGGAAGAACTGCTGGTAAAAAAACGCTGGTACAATCCCCTGCCCAGCATGCATCTGACAGAAAGGCCGGATGTGGCCTGCAGCTATCTGATGGAGGGACATGTGCTGATCATCGTGGACAATTCTCCCACGGTACTGATCCTGCCCAGCACCCTGTTCCAATTCACCCAAAGCCCGGACGACTATTACAGCAGCCCTCTGGTAGGCAGCTATTTCCGGCTGGCACGTTTTGCCTGTATTCTGGTAAGCCTGTTGATGATGCCCCTGTATCTGCTGCTGACCTCCCGTTATCCGGATGTTTCCGCCCGGTATCATCTGGCGGACAGCGCGGATGCCGGGCCTGTGACCCTGTTTGTTTATGTGCTGGCAGTGGAATTCATACTGGACTTATTCAAATACTCAACCGCCCACAGCACCAGCCGCTTCTCCGGCTCCCTGTCCATCGTGGGCGGACTGATCATCGGGGATATCGCCGTGGAACTGAACTGGGCTTCCATGGAAGTGCTGTTCTACGCAGCGGTGACACTGCTGGCCACCCTGTCCCTGGCCAGCACCGAGTTTGCCGACGGACTGCGGCTCTATCGGCTGTTCCTCATTATGATTACGGGACTGGCAGGACTATGGGGCTTTCTTGCGGGGCTGGCGCTGGTGACACTATCCGTCCTTACCACCCCCACTTATGGGGGATACAGCTATCTCTGGCCCCTGTTTCCCTTCAACTGGCAGGCCCTGAAAACCCTGCTCCTGCGCTACCCCACCTTCCGGGCCCAGCCCAGCCGGGTATGGAGACGAAGGAAGATCCCCAAATACCGGGGGTAATCTTCAAGGCCTTTCCATGTCGGGTCATATGGGATGATTTATGTCCATATACTATAGAAAACCAGGATAGAAACGGACGGCATGCCTGCCGCCCGAAAGGATTCTGCATGAACCTATTGTCCGCCATCAACCAGTTCCTGTGGAACGGCCCTCTGCTGCTCCTGCTTCTGGGCATCCACCTGTACTTTACCATAAGCCTCCATGTTCCCCAACGGCATATCGGCAGAGCCATCCGCATGTCCCTGCAGCCGGAGCCTGCTCCCAAATCCGGCACTGCTCCCCCACAGGATGACGTCAACCCTCTCTCCGCCGTCTCAAAGTCCCTGAAACGCGCTTCGAAACAGCCGCCCCGGGGAGAGGAAAAAGCCTGTCCGCGCCACCGGGTTTCCCCCTTCGGCGCATTGGCCACCACACTGGCAGCCACCCTGGGCACCGGCAACATCATCGGCGTGTCCACGGCGGTAGCTCTGGGAGGACCCGGCGCAGTGCTGTGGTGCTGGCTCACCGGTGTGCTGGGAATGGCCACCGCCTATGCGGAGTGCTTTCTGGGCGTGCTTTACCGCAGGCGGGATTCAGAAGGACATCACATCGGCGGCCCCATGTATGTCATACGGGACGGCCTGGGTTGCAAGCCCCTGGCCGGCTTCTACGCCCTGTGTATCGTGGTGGCAGCCTTCGGCGTGGGCTGCACCACCCAGGCCAATTCCCTGACCCAGACCACCTCCCTCACCTGGGGACTCTCCCCCCATCTGGTGGGCATTGCCGCCGCCGTGATCACCGGCCTGGTGCTGATCGGGGGCATACGCAGTATCAGCCGGGTATGTATGCGGCTGGTGCCCGTGCTGGGCCTGCTCTACATAGCCGGATGTCTGGCTTTGCTCTGGCGCTTTCGCAGCGCCCTGGGTGCAACCTGCCTGTACATCCTGGAAAATGCCTTATCCCCCCAGGCGGCCCTGGGCGGTGCCGCTGGCGGGGGACTGCTGCTGGCGGCCCGCTATGGCATTGCAAGGGGACTGTACACCAACGAGGCAGGTATCGGCACTTCCGCCATCGGCGCCGCCTCCTCCGATGCGTTTTCCCCCGCCTACCAGGCTTATGTATCCATGACCGCCGTATTCTGGGACACTGTGGTCATGTGTCTTTTGACCGGACTGGTCATTGTGGCCAATATGCTGCTGCATCCTGATTCCCTGACCGGAATAAACGAAACCGGGCTGGCAGCGGCGGCCTTTCGCTCCCTGCCCCTTTTGTCCGCCTGGGGCCTGCCCTTTGACGGAGAGGTATTTCTGGCCCTGTCCCTGGCGGCTTTTGCCCTTACCACTCTGATCGGCTGGTCCTACATGGGAGAGAAGGCCGCCGAATACCTGTGGGGTCCCGCCGCCATCCCTCACTACAAGCTGGTGTATATCGTCATGGTCTATGTGGGAGCAGTAATCCCCATGCAGCTTGTGTGGGAATGTACCGATCTGGTCAACGCCGTAATGGTACTGCCCAATGTGGTGGCGCTGATACTTCTGCGTAAGAAAATCCATGCATAAATAATCCCTGCCAAAAATACATACAAAAAGGGCTGTCGCAAAACAGCCCTTTTTCAGGTATTAAAGCTAACCTCTTCTTCTGCGCCCGGATCTTCCCGGCTTTTTCAATACCACAAATGCCATTACCTCGATCACCACCACCACCAGAACCGCGATCACCGCGATCACCATAAACAAATTAACTTCCTTTTCTTCCTTGTCTGCCTGGTTCTCGTCCTCCACATCGGGCGAAGGAGAAGGTGTGGGAAGATTCTCCTCCGATGGAGACACATCCGATACGCTTTCCTCCGAAGGTTGGGACTCCGTTTCCGGCGGCTGGGTGCTTTCTGCCGAATCCTCTGCAGGTGCTTCCGTGGGCCTGGGACTCGCGGTGGCTCTGGGACGCTGCACAGGCCGGGGGGTAGGCAATACCACAGGCAGCTGAGGCGGGAGCACCGCCGGCGCCTGGGTCGCTGCGGGAGTCTGAGGGGTTGACGGATTCTGGGGAGGGGACGGGTTCTCGGGGGTTGACGGATTCTCGGGCTGGCTGGGCGGGGGCTCCACGGGAGCAGGCCCGATCTGCACCGCCTCGGGGAGTTCCACCTCCGGCATGGTCTTTACTTCCGTGCCGTACACATACTGCAAAGAATTTTCCACGGCGCTGACCGTGGCGGTCACTTCATTGCCGCCTCCGTCCAGCACTTTGATCTTACCCACCGTCAGGGCATCCGTCCCCTCCGCAAACAGTGCTTCCGTACCCGCCAGATAAACTTTCAGGTTCCCGGCGGCTGCATCATAACGATAGTCCAGTATTTTGGCCTTACTATCTCCAAACTGGAACTCCACACTGGCGCCGTTTGCCGACTCCACCGAAAGGCTGAAGCAGAGAGAAGAAATCCCCTCTTTCGCAGCATGCTGGGAGACCACCGTGACTGTCCCCCCTTCGTCCAGCCGCAGCCCGTCACCGCTTGCCGCCTGAACCCGCAGGGACAGCAAGGCGGCAAACAGAGAGACGGATATCATCATAAAACATATACATTTTCTCATATCTATTCCCATCTGTGCGTTGGCACCGCACATCTATATTGATTCAGGCACCGGCTCACATTACTTCCCCAGTTCGATCTCCGGCAGCGTGGCCGGCATGTTCTCAAACAGGGAGTCGCTGACCAGCCTTTGCCCCTCATTTGTCAGGGCATCATTGACGCGGTACATTTCCGCCCGCACCCTGGCCAGTCCGGCAAGGTCTGTCTGCTGTCCGGGTTCGATCCAATAGAGCCATGTGCCGTTCCACACATTCTTGATCTCGCCTTCTTCCTCTACTTCCGCCAGCAATATCTGCTGCGCCTGCAAATCTCCTGCGGCATTGGTGCCGCCCACAATATTGCCGTCCTGGTCATACAGGATCAGCACGTTATAGGCAGGATTTCCCTTATAGGAGCCGCTGAAGACGATAGATCCTTCCGGAATCACGTCCGTATCCCTGTCACCGTACTGATAAGCCGAAGCCAAACGGCCGATCACCACCTCACCGCTGTCTGTCCGCCTGAAGTCCACATTGTCCCCCGTGGCTCCCAGCACATCCAGTTCCCCGATGGACAACTGGCTGCCGCCGACGGCTTTCAAAATCAGTTTCACGGCAGTGGCCGCATAGGTGCTCACATATTCCTGGGCACCGTTGGAGAAATAGACCGTTCCCGTGCCGGAAGCCTCCAGATTTCCTCCGGCCACTTTGGTCCAGCTGCCTCCGCAGAGGGCCTGCACTTCATAAGCCGCGCCGGGGATTCCGCTCACGGCGGTATATTTCAGTCCCGTAACCGTAAGGGTCCTGTTAAACTCCATGACGATCTCCGCGTCACCGTCTGCCGTGGCCGTATAGACGGTTGCCGTATCGTTGTCAATCATTTTGTCAGCAGGATTCTCTGCTTCCGGCTCGCAGGGAGAACCATCCGTTCCCTCTCCCTGGGTCTGCCCCGATGCCGTCAGATTCTGCGTGCTGACGTTCCAAAATTCCTTATCCAGACTTCCGTCGTCCCCGATCTTAATGGGTTCCAGGGTCTTGGCCGCAGAACGGTTCAAGTACTTGTCGATAACTGTCACTTCGTACCAGACCACCCGGTTATTGAAAGGTACCGTATCACTGAAGGAACTGTCCGTTGTGAATCCAACCGTCTCCTTCACGGTCTCCCCGCCGTTGATCATACATCTCACAATTTCATAGCCCAGCACATCCGCCTGGGGAATACCCTTGGAACTCAGAACAAAGTCCACCTGATTGGGTCTGCCCGTATGCACAGAGGACGCGACCGTATCGCCCACGGCTTCTACTGTGCCGTTTAAGGAACTGGTTCCTCCCTGCAGGCTGTATACCCGCGCATCATCATTAGCGTAGCAGATAGCCCTGGTCTCCCCGGGGAATTGATCTGCGTATCTGCGGGTCTCCTGATCCGGAGTCATCCCCCACCGTTCAAAGAACTCCAGAATGTTTTTCTCTGCCGCGGCACAGGCAAGGCGCATCAGATCCTGATCCCGGTCTCCCGCAAGAGTCAGTGCAATATTGCCCGGCGCGGGCGCCTTTGCCGCATTTCTCGCATAGGTATCCACTCTGGCAAAGAATAAATTGTCAAGCTGCTGGGCATAATCCGCATAGGTCCTGTAATTGTAGCCCCTGTCATATGCCAGATGAAGCTGCCAGTACATGCCAAGCTGGGTGAACACATTGGAGGCCATGCCCTTAGACCCCGAAGTCACTTTTTTGTATACATTATCGTACTGGAAGCGGACGCTTCCGTTGTTGTCCCTGGCCTGGGCCAGCACCGCGAAATAGTTGTTGGTGATCTCCGCTATGGCATAAGTTCCCTGGTTGATGCAATGCCCGATCTCGTGGGCAATGCCCCAGCCGAAATAGGATCCGCTCACATATCTGCCCTCACTGTCGGCCGTCACGGGTACAGCGCTCACCATTCCCGGCGCGGAACCCCACTCAATGCCGATGTGATTGCCCGAGGCGTACATGAACGCTCCCGAGAACATCCTCTGATAACGAATGTTCAGATGGCCCTTGGGAACCTGGTTCAGCGCTTCCGGAGCGGAGGCGTTAAGTCCCTTATGCTGGTAGAACAGGTACATCATATCTTCCATGGCCTGCATGGAATCCAGGATTTTCTGTGCCTTCTGTTCCGCGGTACCGCTTCCTGTGCCGCCCAGGATCTGCTTGGCGGGAAGCGAAATCATCATGGTATCCAGCAGGATATCGGACGCGCCCAGAATACAGTCGGTTTCGCTGTAAGCATACTTCACCTGGCTGTTCTGGGAATTTTCATGTACCTCCCTGTGGGTGGCTTCCATCTGCCCCACAAAGCTCTCCAGTTCTTCCACATAGGCTTTGGCTCTGGCAAGCCGCTCGCTCTCTTCCGTCACCTGGTACAGATCCAGGCGTGGAACCTGGGTTCCGCCGCTGACCCGCACCGCGTACTGACCGTCTCTGCCATCACCTGTGTACTGGACGTACAGCGCGCCGCCGGACTCTATGCCGGTGGTACTTCCGATCTTGGGAACGGATATTTTGTTGGGGCCCACTTTCAATGTGGCCACCACGGTGCTCACACCCGCCGCTTCAGAATGATACTGTGTGGACACCAGCTGGAGATTGGCTGCCTCTCCTGTTTTCTTGCTGCTGTGGCCCACATAAACCATAATCTCTTCCTGGGCCGCTGCCACCACACCCAAAGGCTGCCAGGCGTTCAGACCGCCGAACCCTCTGCCCACATCCTTGGTGGTGATCCCGCTGTGAACCATCACAGAGGCGTTCAGCTTCACATCCCGCAGGATGGCCTCCGCCGTCTGCAATTCCCGCTCCAGCAGTTCCCGGTCGGGATGGTACTCGCCGCTCACCGGGTCCACCGTATTGATCCGGGTCCGCAGGGCGTCTATATCCGCCTGGGTCACTTCCGGCCTGAGCACCGTGTGCAGATCGTCCTGGTACAGGGACATGATATCTTCCATCAGCGTGTCATAATAGTAGAAATACACCTCAGAGATCGAGATGGTTCCCGATGCCGTGGCGCGGGCAATGCCAAACTGGATCTTCTTGGCGTTGACCGCCTGGGGCAGCTTTATCACATAGTAAGTCCTGCCTCCCGCGTCCGTCTTTCTCTGCATGGAGATACCGGCCACGTCAGTCTGGACGCCATTCTCATTCCAGTAACGCACCTTGGCATAGGCATATCCCGTATCTTGGGAAGTCATATCGTGGAAAGCCAGCGTATCCAGTTTGTATGCCTGGTCAAACTCATATATAAGCCCGTGTTTGGCGCCCATGGGATTAAAGCCGCCTATATCCCAGGTGTTGGCAAAATAGTAAGACGCCGCGTCATGATCCACCGTGCCCCACGCGGTGCCGGGCTCCGTATCCAGAGGACTGTTCTCCATGGCGGCGCCCATGGTGGCGCTGATGATATGAGCACCCTTCTCTCCCGGATTGCCCACATTGATCAGATTATATTTGGGCATCACTGCAGGATTGGCATCCGTGGTGGTAGCCGCCGCAGACAGGGAAGGGCCGCTCTCTCCGAACTCGTTTACGCCTGTCACATATACCGTGTACTCCGTCAGATCCTTAAGATTTCTGATGGTATAACTGTTCTCCTTGATTCCCTCTATCTTCTGATACTCCCCGGCAGCGCTCTCCTTATAATACAGATTGTAGGTCAGGGTATCTTTCATATTCTTCCAGGACACCGCCACGCTCTGGTACTGTCCCTTCGCCGACACATTGTCCGGTTTATCCGGCTTGCCGCTTGGCAGAGGCACCGCCGTCACCTCATCGCCGTATCCGCTGCGCCAGGTTCCGTTAACCGACTGCACCCGGATCCGATATTCCAGATAATTGGCCAGTTCCCTGCCGCCGAAGGAGGTGATATCCAGAGCATTGCCCGTGACCATCACGGTCTCCTGGCTCTCCCCCTGCTTTATCAGCACTTCGTAGCCCGTGATATTGACACTGCGGTCCCATGTAAGACGGATAATCTTGTTCCCCGCCTCTGCCCGCAGATTCTCCGGTCTGTCCATCTCGGGATCCGGAATCCTCTCTTCCATGCCGTTGACGAACTCCACCTTGGAGATCTCCGCAAGATTATTGTTGTTCCGCATCCCCGTAATGGTCAGCGTCACCTTTTTCACGGCCACCTGGGAACCCAGATGCAGCCGGATATTGCCCTGGCCGTCCCGCTCGGCCCTGATGGCGGAATCCACCAGAAGATAATGTATTCCATCGTCCACCGGGATCTCTTTGATCTGCTCCGCCCCGGATTCGTCCGTATAAGCGATTGTGATAACGCTGTTGCTGATGGGATTGTCCCCGCCCGTCTCGATAATGATTCCGTCGGCCAGATTCGCCTCTCCCGCCTCCGCAAAGTAAAAATCCAGGGAAACCGGGGTATCCTTTGAGATGGCGGCCGTGCTGCCGTCCGGCTTCAGCGCCGTCAGGGTTACGCTCCCCCTGTTTTCCAGAAGTCCCTGCAGATCACCCTCCACTTTGGTATTGGCCCCCTGGGCTGGCTGTATGACATCCACGGGAACAAACCGCTCCACTCCCGCCTGGGTATCCCTGGCATCATTGTATCCCTTTGCGAAATATTCCAGATCTACCAGATCCACCACGCCGTCGCCGTTTAAATCCGTAACAAGTTCCGCAGCACCAGCACCTCTGTCAATGGCGTCCACCAGGGCGGCCCTGTCCGCCGCGTCCAGCCTGCCGTCCCCGTTGACATCGCCCACCAGCAGTACGCCGGGGTGCATTGTCCCCTGGGCATAATTTACTCCGCCCAGAAACCCTGTCATCAGATTGACCGCGTACGCCCTGTTTTGCACGGAAATCGTCTGGGTATATGTGGCAAATCCCTTTGCCGTCACTTTCAGGGTATATTGGCCCTCCACAAGCTGACCGAAACTCACCCTGCCCTCCTGGGCCTCCTTCCCCGAAGCACTCTCCGCACCCAGAACAATCTCTCCCCTCTGGGCCTGGCCCCAGGGATCAGTCAGTTCCACCGTGAAAGTCACTGGGCTCTCCATAAACAGAGCCGCACCGATGCATACATCCACCTGGCCGATCTGCCCTGCCTGGATCCTCTGGCCCAGTTTGTCATTCAGGTTGTCAAAAGCTTCGTCCCCCGACACGGAACCCCAGTAGTCCCCTCCCGAGACCGTGCCGTCCGCTCCTGTGGCATAAGCCGTCAGGCCAGAGCCCATCACCAGCACAACAGCCAGCAAAAACGCCAATAACCTTTTCATACCTTTTCTCCTTCCGTTTCCCAATATGATTATGTAATTGCGAAAACCGTACTTTATATTCCTTACTTTTCCAGTGAACAAAGAGGGACTAAAAATGCCGCAAACCCTTGATTCTCCTTAGAAAATCTTTGATCTGCGGCCTTTTGCCGTCATGGAGCATACGGGACTCGAACCCGTGGCCTTCACACTGCCAGTGTGACGCGCTCCCAGCTGCGCTAATGCCCCTTGAGGCTAGTATAGCACAACTTCGGAAAAAAGCAACTGAATTTTTTAAATTTTTCAAAAAATTTTTAAAAATTACATTTTTCCACTGCTTTAAAGGCTTCCTCCAGATCTTGGAGGATATCGTCGATATGTTCCGTGCCGACAGACAGCCGGATGGTGTTGGGGCGTATGCCCTGATCCGCCTGTTCCTCCGGGCTTAACTGGGCATGGGTGGTGGAGGCGGGATGAATCACCAGGCTCTTGGCATCCGCCACATTGGCCAGCAGGGAGAACAGTTCCAGATTGTCTATAAAGTCCATGGCTCTGCGGGCATCCCCTCTGATTTCAAAAGTGAATATGGAACCCCCTCCCCGGGGAAAATATTTCCGATACAGAGCCTGCTGCTCCAGATCTTCCGATATGGAGGGATGATGCACTCTCTCCACCTGGGGATGATCTGCCAGATACCGCACCACCTTGAGAGCGTTTTCCACATGGCGCTCCACCCGCAGAGACAGGCTTTCCAGCCCCTGCAAAAAGATAAAAGCATGAAAGGGAGAAAGTGTGGCCCCGGTATCCCGAAGCAGGACGGCCCTGATTTTGGTCACGAAAGCCGCCGGCCCCGCCGCCCGGACAAAGCAGACGCCGTGATAGCTGGGATTGGGCTCCGTCAAAGAGGGAAAGCGGCCGCTGGCTTCCCAGTCGAACCGGCCGCCCTCCACAATCACCCCGCCCAGGGTAGTGCCGTGCCCTCCGATGAACTTGGTGGCGGAATGCACCACGATGTCCGCACCGTGCTCGATGGGACGCACCAGATAAGGCGTTGCAAAGGTATTGTCCACTGCCAGGGGAATTCCGTGGGCATGGGCGATTTCGGCCAGTCCGGCTATGTCCGCCACCTGGGAGTTGGGATTGCCCAGGGTCTCCGCAAACAGCAGTTTTGTATTGTCCCGGATAGCCGCCTCCACCTCTTCAAAATCAAAAGGATTCACGAAGGTAGTGCTCACGCCATAGGCCGCCAGGGTGTGGGCCAGCAGATTGTAGGTGCCGCCGTAGATGTTTTTGGCCGCCACCACATGATCCCCCGCCTGGGCCAGGTTCTGGATGGTATATGTGACCGCAGCCGCGCCGGAACCCACTGCCAGCGCCGCCGTGCCCCCTTCCAGGGCCGCCATCCGCCGCTCAAACACATCCGCCGTGGGATTGGTAAGCCTGCCGTAAATATTGCCCGGAGCACTGAGATCGAACCTGGCCGCCGCCTGGTCACAGTCCCGGAACACATAGGAGGAAGTCTGGTAAATGGGAACTGCTCTGGCGTCCGTTGCCGGGTCCGGCTGCTCCTGTCCCACATGAAGCTGCAGAGTCTCAAATTTTAAATTTCTCTCAGTATATGCCTTCTTTCCCATAAAAATGTGCCTCCCTTTTTATTTTATATAATTCCTATCGGTTTACAAGGAATTCTAATCCTTTTATCCCTGCCTGTCAACCCTGTTTTCCGATTTTTGGCAATGTTTCGGTGCGGACAGCAGACCCCGGGTTATTCCCGCGACTTCTTCCGCTCCCTTTTATTCTCATACATGCGCTCGTCAGCCTGCCTGAGCAGTTCCCGGTAATCCGCCTGCCCCCGACCCATCACATATCCCAGGGAGAACTCCAGCCTGACCCGCAGTTCGGGTTCCAGACAGGCCTTGCAATGCCTCTGAATGAACTCCAGCAGCCTGAGAGCCTCGACCAGTTCCTCCTTCTGCTCATACCGGTATAAAAACAGCACAAACTCATCGCCGCCCTGTCTGGCCGCAAGACTGTTGCCAGGGTCAAAAGCATTAATGGTGTCTGCGATCTTCCGTAGATACTCATCCCCTTTGTCATGCCCGTAAGTATCGTTGATCCCCTTCAGGCCGTCCGCATCAATCATAACCACGGCGTAATGCCCCAGTTTTTCCGGCTCCGCGAAAAGCCGCTCCAGCCTCGCATCCAGCCCTCTTCTATTGTACAGCCCGGTCAGGGCGTCCATATCCCGCTCTCCCTCGATCTTCCTGCGCCGGACAATCTCCTCCGTCACATCAATGGCAATGCCGAAGGTTTCGTTGCCCTCCCGAATCTCCTCCAGTTTTATATAGCGCTCATCCAGTTGGAACACCCCTTCCTCCCCCTGCAGAGGGCGGCAGAAAATCTGTCCCAGAAATTCCCGGAACAGCCCGCCGCTGCCGGACAGCCTTTTGGCCTCGCTCTCCTCCAGTCCGAATATTCTGGGGATATGCTCCGTGAAACGGACCCCGCCCTGTCGGGCATATTCGTACACACCGATGTACATATTGGTCTTGCCCAGGGCATAGGACATCTTTTTATTGTTGGCCAGCAGACTTCCGATCATCTCATTAATATAACTGCTCAGTTCCGAAAGTTCCACACTGGTTCGGATGTCCACCCTTTCCTCCAGATCGCCCCCGGCGATGAGGCGCAGTTTCTCATTCACATTGTGGATCCCTCCCACCACGTATCGGTTCATGCACCAGGTCACGACAGAGGATAGAAAGAAGGTGATCAACAGCAGGCCCACGGCCAGGGAGACCATGTTGGCCGGAAGACGCTGGTACAGGATCCGGTCAGGCATGACACGTCCCACATAATTGGCTCCGATCTGTTCAAATACGCAGTAGGAATGCACGCCGTTGACCCTGGCGTGAAAGCCCATACCGCCGGAACGGACATCCCGCAGATCCAGCCCCACTGCCGTCAGGTCTTTCCCCACATTATCCAGGTCCGTGGAGCCCACGATCTCTCCGCTCTCCATGTCGACGGCATAATAGATGGCCGCAGGATCAATCTTAAGCATGGCAAAAATATAAGACAGTTCGTTTTTTTCCGTGGCCTTCATCAGCCGTACCGGCGCTTTTCCCACCTGGACGATAAACTGCCCGTCCCCGCTCCACAGAGCGGAGTACTGCATCAGCTTCCCCTCCGCCGTGTTCGGCGTAACTTCCTGCACCAGCTTCAGGGATTGGTCCTCCAGCATGGGTTTGAAGAAACGCATCTGTTCCCCGGAGTCAAAGGTGTAGCCATAGTATTCCGGGTGAGTCCCTGCATAGATACATCCCTCCCGGTCAAAAATATGAATCTCATCCACCTCCATAAATTCGGCCATCCGCTTCAACTCCTCAAGGCTCTCCAGCGCCGGGAGATTGTGCTGGATCATGTAAGCGATTGCTTCCGCATTGTACAGGCAGGTCTCGCTGTACTCCACGCCGATGTCCCGCAGTTCCTCCTGGTTCCGCTCCAGGGTCTGCCCGATCTGGTGAAAAGCACTGACGGCATTTTCATATGCCCGCTCCCGCTCCTTGGAAATCTCCATACACCCGATGAATACCAATATGCCCAGCACCAGCGCCAGAGTAACAATCTGTATATATCTCCTGATAATTCTACCCAAAGTCCGCATTCGATTTTCCTCGTTTCTTTCAAACCCTTCGGTCCGTTCCGGCTTTACCCCGATTTGCCGCATTCCGGCAATAAAACAGCCCCGCCGCAAGCGGCGGGGCACCTAGACCTTACGGCAGCTGCCTGCATGGAGCGGGGCCAACCCTGCCCCTGCACATGGGTATCAAAAAAGCGCGAGACGGGAATCGAACCCGCGACCCCCTCCTTGGCAAGGAGGTGCTCCAC
>BLLU01000033.1 GCA_011959105.1 Lachnospiraceae bacterium
ACAGGTCTGGAGAGTGTCTGTTAAGTCTTTTCGGGCATAGCAATACCGCCCACCATAACACCGTTTTTTTATATGGTGGGCGTTTGCCTTAAAACCTTATGAAATAAAACAGAGCCGATAAACTGTGAGTGCTCACTTGTTCATTGGCTCTGCGTCTTATGCGTCTGGCTCTGTAATGATATATCGTTCTACCCGACAAATAGGGGATTCATATCAATACGATAAAATCATTCGTTCTTATCTTGGTTTTATCTCATAATTTTTAAAAAACCACTTGACCAAAAGAATAGCGGCAATAGCTATTGATGGCAAACCCAACAGATTGTTAAAGTTTATTTCTGGAAAGAAATAATTCATAACCATATTAAGCACAAAAAATGAACTGAAAGTTACAATCAAAATTTTCAATATAGAATTATATTCCCCTTGTGCTTTTTCTTTTTTCGCCTGTAATTCCATAAGGTTTTCTTCCGCTCTTTTCTGATAATCCTCCATAATAATCCTTTCCCCGCTAAGCAGTTCATTTACAGTTATGCCCAGTATGCTGCACAAATCAAGCATTAGCGAAACATCTGGCATACTTTTTCCTGTTTCCCATTTTGAGACTGCTCTATTGGTAATATTTAATTTTTCAGCCAACTGCATTTGCGTAAGCCCTTTTTCTTTTCGACAGGATGATATAAATTTTCCTATCATTTCTTGTTCCATGTTCCACCTCCTGGCAGTTATTTTACAAGCTAAAAACAAATTGTGAAACGAACTAACAGTTGATTGCACCCAATTCAACCATCAGTTGATTAGGTAGTTATTTTGTATTTTCTTTTATAACTTTTTTACTATTTTTATATAAAGAGAATGTTATAAAAAATAGTAATGATGGTGGAACAATTAATTTTACTGGGCTTTCATTAACTATAAACTTAACTGGGCTATCGTCACCCATTATAGTACACATTACACCTGCTATAAATATAAACGCTGATATAATGGATAGAACCAAAAATAAATTTTTCTTCATTGTTGTTTTCTTTAAATTAAACATTTTCATCACACTCCTAAATTACTGTTTTCACTTGATTTTGACTTCATTATAAGTTCATAATTCATCGGCTCTGCGTCTTATGCGTCTGGCTCTTTGATGACGGTTACTTGTAAATCCTTTACTTCAATCAGAGTTTCCCGTTTGCACTTCGGGCAGTAGAGAGGAAAGTTTTTCAGAACGGTATCTTCTCTAATTTTGTCACGGGTTTTGCTGCCACAGATAGGACAGCGTATCCAATCGGATTCTCGTTTCATAAGCACTCCAATATAAATTTTTCAAGCATTGGATTAAGTTGCTTGGCATTACGCATTGGGAAGTTGTGGTTTGCTCCTTGTAATGTCATTATCTGACAGCTTGGATTTTGAGCAAGTAATGTAAGAGAGGTTTTCATATCTCTGACTTCCTTACTCCCACAAATCGCCAACATAGGTTTCGTTACTGCTTGATATTCAGGTAACTTTGATAAATCTAATGTATTGGAAAAGAATGAGTGATACACCAGCGGAGTAATCTGTTTTGAATATTCAGCCATATTATCGGCTTGTTTCTTTGTGTAATTCCAATATTTTCCTTGAAACTGCACCAACCATCTCCAATGTAGCATTTTTGCGGATAATCCAGCAAAAGAACAGTACATCTGAATTTTTTTCGGTTTGGGATTTACCCATGCGCTTAAAAACACTGCAAACTTAAATAATTCGGGTTGCTTACTGACAAGCATTATTGCAATTTGACCTCCAAGCGAATGACCGATTACGCCGATTCGCTTTTTATGTAGGGATCTAATGAGCATAAAGAGTTCCTCTACGGTCTTTTCTGGCTCATAAATCTCAGTAGCCGCCTTTCCCGCACCTGCTAAGTGAGGTACAATAAGATGGTATTTATCAGAAAAGCAATACTGCCTACAAAATGTATCAAGCGCACCCGCCCCATGCAGAAGCATGATAGTCGGATTTTCCTTACTTCCATATTCATCATAATACAGCATAATTTTTCCTTTCTTTGTGAACAGTTTCAATAATAAATTTTTCTATTTCCTTGTTTACTTGCTCTGGATTATCTCCATTGGCAAAATGCTTTGCCTGTTTTATAAAATGCAAAGGATAACCTGTTTGCTTTGCCCATTCTTTGCAATATGCCTTAACCTTGCCTGTGCTGTCTTTCTCACCCACCAATATCAATATGGGGAACGAAAAATCAACATCTTTATTTTCTACAATAAAATATTCATATGCAATCCGCATTTGCTGGATAATTTCTGCTTTAGACAGCGGCTTTAACATAGACAACATTTTTTGATAGGAATAGCGGCTCTCTGATACTGACCATGCCATGCTCTTTCGTAAAAGATTTGTTGTAAAGCATTTTGCCATAGGAACAACCTGCTTCAGCCACCACAAGTCTGATTTTGAGTAATATTTAAGTCCCAATGGCGTTGTATCTAACGCCACAAATCCTTTTACCATATCAGGATACAAAGCAGCAAAATGTTGACTTGGATAGCCACCCATAGACATACCCACTAAAAATGTTTTTTGAATGTTCTCTTTCTGCAATATGCTATGTAATATTTCTGCTGTATCTTGATAAGTGAATTTCTGATATGGTTTCGACAATCCATGCATAGGAACATCCCATAAGATGATTGTGTAATTATCTGAAAAGTAGGGTATCTGCTTTTCAAACATAGTATGGTCTGCGGTTACTCCATGCGTAAAAACAATACAGTCTGATACATTGTCATTTCTGGCAATCCAATAATGTACAGTTCCGCCTTGTGACAAAATTGTTTTATGCTGCATTTTGTTCACACCTCCTGCGTATAAACCTTTTTCCAAAAATCAATTAAAATAATAATTTCTTTCTCAATTTCATCTGGTATAATACGATTTAAACGATATTTTTTCAGCATATATCCATCGACAGCGTAAAAGATTTCAGCATACATTGTTTTTATATCAATATCTTTCCGAAATTTTGATATATCTATTTTCTCAAACACTATCATTTCACTTGCCTTGCTAACATCATTAAAGTTTTCTTGAATGGACTTGTGTATTTCTGGATCCGTTTCATAATATGCTCTTAGCGAAAAAGCATATAAATGCGGATAATCACGCATAAGCGAACACTTTGATAATAGGCTTCTTTTCAGCATTTCAAAAAAGTCATCTGTTTCCAAAGTTTTGTATTCTGTAACTGCTTTCCTTGTCATCTCAATAGCGTTCATCCACAGGTATATATATAATTCCTTTTTGTTTGTAAAATAGTGAAAAAGCAATGCTTTTGAAATACCGCTTTCGTCTGCGATTTCCGACATTGGGGCTTTTTTATAGCTGTTTTCTGAAAACACTTTGTAAGCAGCGTTTATAATACGCCGCTGTTTTTCTAATGGAAGTTTGAAAAACTTGTCATTCATATACATTCTCCTTATTGACCGCAACGGTTAATGCAAGTATATTATATATCCGTTGACCGTTTTTGAGAAGACTATTGCTAAAATTATAAAGAAAAGCGACAGAGCTTTAACCCTCTGCCGCCATGTTGCCTATGCGTAAATGATTTCCTCGTTCACAATCTCCATCGCACAAGCCCGTATGTTATTCATCTTCCCGACCCATTCTAAGGCGTTTTCAGCCTTTAGCTGTTCCGTATACCCTGCGCCTGCTACATGTCCTCTATGAGCCGTTCAAGGCGTTCCTGCGCCTGCCTGTCAATGTCGGCAAGGTATGTATTCAGCCTGCCGCTTGTGAGAAGATTGGTGTATGTAACCTTACGGTACTGTTTCAGATAGTCCAAGTGCCGCTGTCCCCATGTGTCTATCAGCTGTTCTTCTTCAGCTGGTAAAGCTATACATGGAATTAGATAACTCCCTTTTCGGAAAAGCGTTTCCAATGCATAAACCGGAAATTATCCACCATAATACGAGGTTGTGCCTGTTACACCATCAAGAGTACCGGATTTTAATATGCAAACCATAAATCCTTCATCTCCCCACTTTTTTCTGTTTTCATGGTAAATTCCATATTTACTGGACGGTTCAAATCCATATCGTGCATAAAGTTTAGGGTTTCCCCCAAGAAACACCGCTCCGTAGCCCATTTTTTGGGCTTTATCTAACGCATATTCAACAAGCATTCTCATAATTCCCCACATTCTATATTTTGGTAAAACAGCACTTTGTGATAGAGTTAATTGTGTGTTTTTGCCAGTTTCTGTAATAATGTCTGTTTCATGAAGCGCTATTTCCCCAATGATTGTTCCATCATCTAATACAGCGACAAGAGAAAGTTCGGGAACAAAAGTTTCTTTCTGCCTTTCTTTCATAAAATGTTCCATCATAAATTTACCAGTTTCTATCCCGTGCTGTTCAGCAAAAGCCTCATAAATAATTTCGTTCACTTCTTCATATTCAGATTGATATTCTGTTCTTATTATAACTTTTTTATTGTCAATTACCATAATTTGCCTCTCTAAAAATACCGATTTATATATAATTATAAAGCTTTATCTGACCTTTTACAATGTATATTTATAAGTTATTTCCCAATGGGTACATAATTCCAAAAAGGGAATTAGATAATCTCCCTGCTTTTCGTATCTGCCGCCCATTTCCTCAAAAAATGATTTTGCCATTTTATAATTCCTCCAAATAAGATTATTCACTCCACCTTATTATGCCTGCTGTCTTAAACACAATTTTAAGTTTTCTCCTTATCTGGGTTCATACATATTTTAAAAATGTGTATAAAGTAAAAAGATATTTCCGTTTCGCCTTATCTGGAGTTTTGTATATCTGATCCCATATTTATTCTTCTTTATATTTTATAGGATCCGATAGAAGTGGCTCTATTTTTGGGTTACCAACAGTTAGCACATTTAGTGTATCCCTCATTGAGTAGTTCATCCTTATCTGTAGTTACATAGTTCTCGGGTTGCTATGACATCAGCGAGGGCCTTGCCCGGGCGGCAAGCGGCGCGAAGGTAGACGACAGGCAGCGAAATTAAGGACCGTGCTTGACGGGGCTGCGGTCATCTAATTAATGGAAAACGTTTCCTGCATAATTGCAATTTTATCCTGTTTATACGGAAGAAATAACCAAATATCGGGTTGACAATTATACAATATGACGAAAACACAGAACATATATTGACTTTTTTTGCATGTATGTTTAAAATTAGCAATAGGTAAAACGTTTACTCAATATATAGCTATTCAGACAAAATTAGGCAGTTGTTTGTACCGCTGAAAGCGGACAGAGAGGTATGGCATGAAAAGACGGCAGACAACAGTATTACTGCTCAGTATGGCGCTGGTGATAACTTCCCTGAGCGGATGTGCCCGGGAGGACTTGGCAGAGGTGAGAAGCAAGACCCAAACCGATGCCGTGCAGGAAGAAGTCCTGTTGGAACAGCGGGAAACGGCAGGCAGCGGAATCCCTTCCTATGCGGATTATCTGGAAATGAATGATGGGGCGGCGGAGATTCCGGAAGATGTATACATAGAGATCCGGGGAGGACTATTTTCGCAAGAGGATCACAGCAATGCCTATGCGGCGGAATATATGGGAAGAGAGGGCTGCCTGTACTGGGATACGCCTCAGGGAAGTGTTTCCTGGGAATTTGAAACATCCCAGGCGGGGTATTACAATCTGGCCCTGACTTACTGTGCCGTTCCTCTGAAAAACGGTGACATTTTGTTTGACATTCTGCTGGACGGAGAACTTCCCTATGAGAATGCGCAGAATGTGAGTTTTCGCAGATTATATCAGGACGAGACCTATTTCGGCATATCCGATCATGATTTTCAGAAGGATGTCAGAGGAAATGAACTGCGCCCGGATCTGATAGAACAATTTGACTGGCAGACAAGATTGGCACAGGATCCGCAGAGGGGTTATGTGGGACCGGTCTGGTATTACCTGTCGGAAGGCAGGCATACATTGACGCTTCGTCTGAAGCAGGAGGCCGTTGCCATTGATAAGATCACATTCCTGAGAGCGCCTGAACCCAGGGATTACGGGCAGACACTGGCCCGGTGGGAGGCCCTGGGCGCCTCGGACAGCAGCGGTTATTTAGCAGAATATGAGGCAGAGGCCGGTTATCTGAAAAATGACGTGGCGCTGTTTGCCACATATGATATAACCAATGCGCATGTGACCCCCTCCAGTCCCTCCAGAACCCGTTACAATACCATCGGGAAAAGCACATGGAAGGAAATGGGGCAGGAAATTACATGGGAATTTGAAGTGCCCCGGGATGGGTATTATTGTCTGGCTTTTAAGGCAAAACAGTCGGACAAGGCCAATTCCTATTCCGTGAGAAGTCTGACCATAGATGGGGCATCGCCTTTTAAGGAGGCAGAGGTGATCAAATTCCCCTATAGCACAAAATGGTATGTACAAAGTCTGGAAGACGGGATGGGAGAACCCGCGAAGCTGTATCTCACCGCCGGCCGGCATGTGCTTGGTTTGCAGGTGAGCATGGACGAGGAAATGGCGGAGGTGCTTCGGGGTGTACGGAATGTGGCGGAAGATCTGCAGGATATGTACAGAGAGATCATTTCCTTCACGGGTTTTAATGCGGATTATACCAGAGTGACCATTGATGCCAATCGGGATTTCAATTTGCAGGATAACATTCCCGGCCTGCTGGATCGGATGGAAAGGCGCAGGCAGCAACTGGAATTATATTATGAGACCATAGACAAAATGGAATATGTATCTGCCTCCAGTGCATCGGTGCTCAAGGAGATGGCGGTAATGCTGGAGACCCTGCAGGAGAAGCCCAATAAAATCTCCAGGCGGGTAGAGTATTTCCGCAGTAATATCAGCAGTGTGGCTACCTGGGCCATTGATATGCAGGCGCAGCCCCTTACGCTGGATAAGTTTTACGTTTATTCCCCCGATGTGGAAACGCCGGAAGTGGGCGGTGGCGGCTGGGAACAGTTTGCGTACAGGACAAAAATGTTTTTTAATTCCTTTGTGGCGGACACTGTTTCCGTGGCGGGCGTGAAGGAGACAGAGGGTGACAAGACGCTGCGGGTATGGATCAGCACCGGGGACATCACTACTACCGAGGCCACATCGGGCCGGGATCAGGCCATCATTCTGAAACGGCTTATTGATGAAAGTTTTGTGGCCCGGACAGGGGTGAATGTGGAGGTGAGCCTGGTGAACAGTTCCGATATGCTGATTCAGGCGGTGCTGGCGGGAGAAGGGCCGGATGTGGCACTGTTTACCTCTACGGAGACACCGGTGAACCTGGGGATGCGGGGGGCGCTGCTGGATCTGACCCGGTTTGCCGATTATCAGGAGGTACTGGGGCAGTTTATGGAAAGCGCCGCCATTCCCTTCTGGTATAAGGGCGGCCTGTATGCCCTTCCCGAGACACAGAGTTTCAATGTGCTGTTTTACCGCACGGATATTTACGAACAGCTGGGACTGGAGCCTCCCCGGACCTGGGAGGAATTTTATGAGCAGATTGTATTTTTATCCAATGCCAATTATATGGTGGGTGTTCCCCAGATGCAGAGTGTGTTTGAGACCTATCTCTACCAACGGGGAAAAAGCTTTTATAATCAGGACCTTACCAGATCTACTTTTCACACGGCGGAGGCGCTGCAGGCCTTCGGGGACTGGACAGATCTGTATACCAAATACAGCCTGTCATTGGTATTTGACTTTTTCAACCGCTTCCGCAGCGGAGAGATGCCTCTGGCCATCGAACCCTTCAGCCAGGTGAACTACCTGTATTCGGCGGCCCCGGAACTGGACGGCCTGTGGGATATTGCCGCCATGCCGGGAATAGAGCAGGAGGACGGAAGCATTAATAATGTGGTGACTGCCTCCTCCACCGGAGCCGTGATCCTGGCGGATACAAAGTATCCCGACGAAGCATATGAATTTCTGAAGTGGTGGGTGGGAGCCGAGACGCAGGCGGAATTCGGAATCTGCGTGGAACAGAATATGGGTACGGCAGCCAGATATCGGACGGCTAACAGAGAAGCCTTTGAGAGCATTCCCTGGACGCCGGCACAGGCAGAGGTAATCCGGCAGCAGTGGGAAAACACCGTGGCGGTGGAACAGATTCCCGGAAGCTATTATATCGCGCGGAACCTGTCCTTTGCATTCCGCGGAGTGGTATACAACAAGAAAAATATCCGGGAAACCCTGTATAAGTACAATATTGAAATCAATAAGGAACTGACCCGCAAACAGAAAGAATTTAACTATTAGGCGGGCAGGGGGTGCAAAAATGTCAATGAAAAACGGCGGCGCGCAATCCGTGTCTAAAAAGAGAAAGTTTCACAAATGGCTGAAACTTCAGGGTCCAAGCCTGGTGTTTCTGGCTCCGTTTACCATCCTGTTCGTCTTGTTTACCATATTGCCCATTCTGGCAGCGGTGGGATTGAGTTTTACATACTTCAATATGGTTGACAGCCCTGCTTTTGTGGGATTTGACAATTATATCAGGATGCTGTTTGACGACGATGTGTTTTTTATAGCGCTGAAAAACACGGCGGTTTTTGCCATGATTACCGGTCCTGTCAGCTATATTCTCAGCTTCCTGACGGCCTGGCTGATCAATGAATTTAACCGGTTTGTGAGGACGGTTTTAACTTTGGTTTTTTATCTGCCCTCACTGGCGGGAAATGTGTATTTCGTCTGGGTCTATATTTTCTCCGGGGACAGCTATGGTCTGCTGAATGATGTTCTGATCCGACTGGGTATTTTAAGTGATCCTCAGCAATGGCTGTCGGATACAAAGTACATGCTTGGAGTAGTGATTGTGGTAATTCTGTGGTTGTCTCTGGGAACGGGATTTTTGGCCTTTGTGGCCGGTCTCCAGTCTATGGACAGAGAACTTTTTGAGGCGGCAGCCATTGACGGCATTCCCAACCGTTTTGCGGAACTGTGGTATATCACGCTGCCTCAGATGGTGCCTCAGCTGCTGTTCGGCGCGGTGATGCAGATATCCACATCCTTTGCCGTGGGCTATGAATGTATGAATTTGACGGGCTTTCCCAGTACGGATTATGCCACTCATACATTGGTGCTCCACATTCTGGATTTCGGTCAGGTCAGGTTTGAAATGGGATATGCCTGCGCGGTGGCAGTGTTTTTGTTCGCGATGATGCTGCTCATGTGGAAGGCAGTCAACAAGCTGTTGTCCGTATGGCAGGAGGGATAAGCCAATATGAAAAATACAATGAATTCCAAGAAAAAACCGCTGAGAGCGGTGGCCGATTTTTTGTTTTGGCTGCAGCCCAAAAGCATCCGGGAGTCAAAAAAGAAGGTACTCAGCCGTTCCTGGTTCGGGACATTTCTGATATTTGCATTTTTGGCGCTGATCGGCATTTTTATGCTGCTGCCCGTGGTCTATGTGGTATCCACGGCGTTTAAGCCTTTGAGCGAGATTCTTGCGTATCCGCCGCAGTTTTTTGTAAGACATCCAACCTGGAATAATTTCAGCGACCTGGTGGAGATAGCGCAGAGCACCTGGATCCCTTTTGAGAGATCCCTTTTCAACAGCCTGTTTATCGCTGTGGCGGGAACGGTCCTGTACATAATAATCGCATCCATGGCGGCCTATCCGCTGGCCAAAAATAAAAGCCGATATATAGGCATTTATTATCAGATCGTGGTTCTTGCCATATTGTTCCGGCCTGAAGTTACCAGGACGCCGCTGTACATTATTATCAGCAAAATGGGGCTGATCAACAGCTATTATTCGCTGGTATTTCCGATTCTGGCAGGGAGTTTTGGCGTGTTCCTGATGCGGCAGTTTATGGTAACGGTTCCCAACGAGATGTTGGAGGCGGCCAGAGTGGACGGCGCCAATGAATTTATCTGTTTCTGGCGGCTGGTCATGCCTTTGGTGAGACCGGCGTGGATGACACTGACTATTTTTACCTTCAAGGATCTGTGGAATACGGGAGAGTCCCAGTATATTTATGACGAGGCTTTAAAAACCCTGACGGCGGTGATGCAGTCCATATCCAAAGCGGGAATCGCCAGGGCAGGGGCGGGCGCCGCGGTGGCATTGATCATTATGATACCGCCGGTGGTGGTGTTTATTATTTCACAGTCTTCCGTAATGGAGACCATGTCCTGTACCGGGATCAAGGGATAAGGGGGGGATGTCTATGAACATGGGAAAAAAAGTATCGGTCCTGTTGCTGTGGGGGATGTTGCTGTCGCTGCTGTTTCCCCGGACGGTGCTGGCATCGGAGGCACCTTACGAGACCTTTACGCTGGATGTGTGGGGCAATGCGGTGCCTTCGCCAAATGGCTATGTGCCGGTGCGCAGTATCAGCGGCTCCCAAATCGGCTGCGGAGATTTTAATAATGGCGCGGACCTGTTTTATAATGCCGCCCGCAATATGATATATGTGGTGGACGCAGGAAACGCCAGGATTCTGGTGCTGAATGAAGAAATGGAGTTGGTGGGACAGTATGACAGATTGACCCGCCCCGACGGGAGCGAATATGTGCTTTCCAATCCCCAGGGAATCTTTGTACAGGATGACGGCACCATGTATATTGCTGAATCGGGCAACCAGGAAGTGGTGGTCTGCGATGCTCTGGGAAAAATCCGGCAGATTTTCGGCTCTCCAGAGACGACGCTTATTCCAGTGAACTTTGACTATCGGCCCAGTAAGATCGCGGTGGATGACAGGGGACGCATATATGTGCTGTCCAAGGGCGTATACCAGGGGATGGTTTATCTGGAATCGGACGGCAGTTTTATCAAGTTTTTCGGCGCACGTAACGTGTCCATGACATGGAAGGACCATTTGAAAAAGGCATGGCAAAAACTTTTAAGCGATGAGGCAGCGGCTACCATGCAGGCCTTTGTACCCCTTGAATACAGTAATATCTTTATGGATCCCCAGGGCTATATATATGGCACGGTCATCGGTGAAAAGGGAATGGATCTGGTATCCCGGGTCAATCCGGTGGGAATCAATGCTTTGCCATATAAGGTGAACGGAAGGATGTCGTACATAGATGTTGCGGCAGACGAGTATGGAATTGTCACTCTGCTGGACACCAAGTATGGTTCCATTGATCAGCTTAACGAGAACGGAAAGCCACTTTTTATGATGGGAGGACAGGGCGACCGGGCGGGTCTGTTTCGGAGACCTGTGTCCCTGATTCAGGTTCAAAGCAGGCTGTATGTATTGGACGGGGACAAAAATACCATTACGGAACTGGAGATCACGGAATTCGGCAGGCTGGTGCACAATGCGGTAAGGCTATACAATGAAGGACTTTATGAGGAGAGCATAGAGCCCTGGAAGGAAGTGGTCCGGCGCAACGCCAATTATCTGGCGGCCTACATCGGATTGGGAAAGGCTTACTATCAAATGGAAGACTATGACACCGCCATGTATTATTATCGGCTGGCCGGAGACAAGGAGGGATATTCCCTGGCTTATAAAGAAGCGTCTCTGATCAAGATCAGAAATGCCTTTGGAGCCATCGTATTCTGTGTGGCGGTACTGACGGCAGCAGTGGTTTTGTGGAAAAAATATAGAGTACGGATAAACTTAAGAAAGGGGGCGGCGGCATGAACGGTCTGAAGGAAGGCGCAAAACAGTGCAGATATACCATGTTCCACCCGGTGAACGGTTTTGACCAGATAAAATGGAATAATGCGGGAAGTATGCTCTTTTGTGTGCTGATTCTGACGGCCTTTTTTCTGGTGAGAGTGTTTGACGAAGCGCTCATGGGATTTATCTTTAATACCGCCAACCCGGAGGAGATTTCCGTTCCTTCTATTTTCCTCATCAGTATGGGCGGGTTTGCCATCTGTTATGTGTCAAATTGGGCGGTTAGTTCCCTGATGTTCACTGAGGGAAAATCCCGGCAGGTGTTCGTCATGCTTTGTTATACGCTGGTGCCCTACACGGTGTGTGATTTGATTTATATTTTTGCTTCAAATTTCACCAATCTGGAGATGAAGGCTTTTCTGACGGCTCTACGCGTGGTGGGGCTGCTCTGGAGCGGATTGATCCTGCTGATCGGCGAGTATTATGTACATCAGCTTACGGCGGTAAAGGTATTTTTAAATCTGGTGCTTACAGCGGCGGGGATTGTGATCCTGTTGTTTTTACTGCTTCTGGGTTACAGTCTGGTACAGCAGATATATGCTTTTTTATACACCATATACAACGAGATCGCATTTCGCCTGTAGACGGAATCAAAGATTCCGGGAAGCGGGAGACCAGGAAGTCGGAGACTGCGAATTCGGGGATTACGAACGCGGAGACTGCGGAGTCCAAGACTTCGGGAAAATGGGGGTAAATATGAAAAAATTATGGTTGTTAATCTGCCTGCTGCTTTTGGGGGCGGGGCTTTCTGGCTGCGGAAGGCAGGCTTCGGAGCAGCCCCCGCGCCAGACAGTGCGGAACCTGTCGGAAGGCTTTCTGCCGGCTTCGGAATCGGATACACTGACCCGGATTCATGAAAATGAACGCTTCGTCCTGTATGCCAATCTGAGCAGCGGTGAGGCGGCGGTGGAGGATAAGATCCAGGGTCATACCTGGTATACCAATCCGGCGGAAAAGCGGGAGGATACACTGGCAGGCGGATTTCATAAAAATGCACTGCTCTCGGTGCTGACAGTGGAGTACAGCACCGGTCAGAACGTGAATATGACCTGTGGGGGATATATGTCCAGCGTGGCAAAGGACGGATTGTCTTACCGTCTGGAAGCGGATGGCTCGGTGATTTTTCTGTTTGACTTTCCCAATGAGGAATTCCGGATTCCGCTGCGATATGCGGTGGAAGAGGACCGATTTGTGGCGCAGGTGCTTACGGACGCTGTGGCCGAGTACGGAACAAACCAGATTCTTTCCATTGATGTACTGCCCTTTTTCGGAGCGGGAGGAAAGGATCAGGAAGGTTATATGCTGGTGCCGGACGGCAGCGGAGCACTGATCTATTACAACAATAACCGGCTTGCGGCAAATACCTATTCCAAGGAACTGTATGGCTTCGATGACGGAACAAATGATAAGAACACGGGTCCTGCCTCCGCAGTGCCTTCCCGCCAGACCCAGGCCCAGGCGCAATATCTGCCTGTTTTTGGAGTGCATCAGAATGATCTGGGATTTCTGGCGGTAATCACCGGGGGAGACGGCAGGGCCGCCGTCAAGGCCAATGTGGCAGGAAAATACACTTCCTTCAATACGGTCTGGGGCTCCTATAAATATCGTACGGTGGGCACTGTGCGGCAGATCCAGAAGGACGGCACGGACAAGGCGGTAGGCGTGGGAGAAAAACAACTGGAGACCTGGGAGGATTATGAAATCAGCTTTTATTTTCTGGACCGGGGCAAATCGGATTACGGGGATATGGCTTCTTTCTACAGAAGTTATCTGGAACGGCACGAGGGACTGGAGCGGCGGATCATAGGCGGAGATCAGATTCCCCTTTACCTGGATCTCTACGGCTATATGATAAAAAATAAATCCTTTCTGGGAATTCCCATGGACAGGAAGATTTCTCTCACGTCTGTAAAGAAAGTGAACGAAATGCTGGATGCCCTGTCTGCCCGGGGAGTGGATTCCGTAGTGATCAAATATAACTATTGGATGAAGGACAGCTATTGGAGGAAGATTCCCACTTCTGCCAAGGCGGAACCCCGGGTGGGCAGCAGAAAAGAATTGCTGGCGCTGCAGCTGCGTCTGGAGGAGGCGGGCGGGGGATTGTACCTGTCGGCTGACCTGCTGAATATTTATCGGCCCGGAAACGGGGTGAGTAAGGTGGAAGACTTTTTACAGTCGGCAGTGAACACAGCCCAGAACCAATACCGTTTTTTGCTGGAATCCACGGAGACGGACAGCAGATATAAACCCTGGAATCTGCTGAGACCGGCATCCATAAACAAATTTTATAATCTGCTGGTGGATAATATGCAAAAGGCAGGCTATCAGAATCTGGCCCTGGACGCCATAGGAGAGAAGTGCTATTCGGAACTGGGAACCGGCGGTATGGGGCGGAATCAGGTGACGGAGGTGCTCCGGGACACCGTCAGCCAGGCGGCCCAGGCAATGGAAGATTTGATGCTCACCGGGGCAAACGGCTATGCGGCGGCATGGGCCGGACATATTCTGCGGACGCCGGGGGCATCCAGCGGCTATGATATTGAGGATGTAAGCATTCCCTTTTATCAGATGGTGCTGCATGGTTATGTGTCCTACTCTCTGGATGCGGTGAACTTATGCGGCAGTCCGGAGGAAATGACTCTGAAATACATGGAGTATGGAGCATATCCCCTGTATTCCCTGGTGGGGGAGAATACGGATGAGTTGATCGGTTCCTCCATGGACCATCTGTATTCCGCAGATTTTACAAATTGGGAAGGGTATATGGCGTCTCAGCACGCACAGTTGAACCAGGTGCTGTCCCGGGTACAGGACAGTGTAATCATCGGACATGAAATTTTGGAGACCGGGGTTAGGAAGGTAAGTTACGAAAACAAGACGGTGCTCTATGTCAATTACGGAGAAAGCGATGTGACAGCCGACGGATTTTTGGTCCGGGGAAAGGGGTATACGGCGGTATGCGACGGCGTGATTTTGACCCAGGGGACGGTCGATGAAGGGGAAGGGAGTGGATACGGATGGTAGAAAAAAAGAAGAGGGCAGGCGCCTCCGGACTGATCCGCAGACAGCAGAGAGCCGGGTATCTGTTTGTATTGCCCTGGATAATCGGCTTCCTGATCTTTTTCCTGCAGCCCTTTGTGGAGAGCTTCTGGTACTCGCTGAATAATGTGATAATGGGAGCGGGAGGATTGGAGACAAGCTATGTGGGCCTGGATAATTTTAAGTATCTGATTCTGCAGGACAGTTCGTTTCTGACCAATCTTCTGACAGTGGTCCAAAATATGCTGCTGCAGGTTTGCATCTGCACCGTACTCAGTCTGTTTGTGGCGGTGATATTGGTGCAAAAATTCCGGGGAAGGACCCTGTACCGGGCGATTTTCTTCATGCCCATTATCCTGACCAGCGGAGTGGTTTACTCCATGGTGAGCAATGCGGTGGGTTCCACGGCCCTCAACGGCATCGGCAATGCCTATATGCCGGGAGCCACGGCGCTGGCGCAGCTGCTGCTCAAGGGAGGCGTCAGCAAGGAAGTTTTGGGGATGATGATCGGCGTGGTGGACAGTATTTATGCCATGGCCGCCAACTGCGGTGTGCCCATTCTGCTTTTTATATCGGGTCTGCAGAAAATACCGGAAAATTTTTACGAGGCGGCCAGGATCGAGGGAGCCGGAAGCTGGGAAATTTTCTGGAAGGTTACGATCCCGAAGGTTTCCCCGGTTATCTTTTTGAACATTGTCTATATCATTGTGGATTCCTGCACTGCCTATGGTACCGGTGAGGGTGGAAATGTGATGATTGCGGCCATTCAGAGAATCGGGTTCGGAAAGACCATGCAGTTTGGAACAAGCGCCGCCATGGCGTGGATGTATTTTGCCGTAATCGCGTTCTTTTTGCTGCTGGCGTATCTGCTGCTTGGCAGGAAAGCCAATCGGATTGAAAATTAGGAGGCGGACCATGAAGAAAAGGAAAACAGGCGGGCAGGAGAGCCTGCTGAAGATGCTCACCTCCGGGAAAAAGGAGGAATTCAAAAGAGAGCTGCGGCACAGGATACAGGTTAAAAAGCCGTCCCGGGTTCTGTGGGCCTTGTGCAGACAACTGTTTATGATCGGTCTGGGCTATGTGGTGCTGTATCCTGTTTTATACATGGTCAGCAATGCCTTCAAACCGGTGGAGCAGTATTGGGATCCGTCGGTGATCTGGCTGCCCAAGAGCCTGACGCTGGAAAATTTCCGGATTGTAGGCCTGGTGATGGACATAGGCCAGGTGCTGTGGAATACGCTGCTCATGGAAATAATTCCGGCTCTATTGTCCACCGCGGTGTGTATGATGGTGGGATACGGTCTGGCCAGATTTGATTTCAGGGGGAAAAAGCTGGTTACAGCCTGCGTGATTCTGACCATTATCGTACCTCCCCAGACCATCTGCACCTCTCTGTATTCCAGTTATCGTTACTTTGATTTTCTGGGGATTCTGGAGGGATTGGAGAAGCTGACGGGCGCTTCCCTTCGGCCCAATCTGATCGGTACCGTGTGGGTGACGCTGCTGCCTTCCCTTCTGGCGGTGGGGCTGAAAAGTGGTATTTTTATCTTTATCTATATGCAGTTTTTCACCGGGATCCCAAAAGAACTGCAGGAGGCTGCGGCTATCGACGGCTGCGGCGCATTTAGAACCTTCCTGAAGATCATAGTCCCCACGGCACAGAACATTGTGATTTCCGTAACGCTGCTGTCTGTGGTATGGAACTGGAACGATTATTATACGCCTTCCATGTTTATCCGGGTGAGAGACACCATGGCCACAGCCATGGCGGCGTTCAAGGCCAATCTGGAGAATCTTCACAATACGGGAGTGGGAATCGGCAGCATTCAGACGGCCAACACCCAGATTCAGGCGGCCTGTCTCATCGCCATTGTACCGCTGGTGATTCTGTATGTGATATTGCAGAAAAAGTTTTCAGAGGGTATTGAAAACTCCGGTTTAACGGGAATGTAAAATATGGCTGCAAAACAGGGAGCAGCTGCAAAATAAGGAGGAGGAAAGGGCAATGAAAAGAAACATGAAAAAAGTATGGGGGTTATTATTGACGGCATCTATGTGCGTGGGCCTGGCGGGCTGCGGAAATGACAGCCAGCAGGTATCCCAAAGCGGCCAGAGCAGTCAGGACAGGGAGAACACACAGAGCTCCGGCGGCCAGGAGTCCCAGAGCGGCGAAAGCGGTCAGCAGGGCTTCCTGGACCATGTGGAGGGGCTGCCGGAGACATTGGACAATCCGGATATCAGCATTGTCTATTGGTATAACCGGGATCAGTATGCCTACGACACATCCAAAAATGAGAATGTGTATGACCCTATTCTGGAGGCGATTCCCTATTTCGAGGAAAAATACGGGGGCAAGGTAAATGTGATTTATGCCGCCTGGGGGGATATGCTGGCCACGGTGACGGCCCAGCAGCATTCCGGCGATGCGCCGGATCTGTTTGAGGTATATGACGAGACCATGTACAGTGTGATTTTATCCGGCGTGGTCACACCCCTGGATGCGTTTACAACGGACGCGGATTATAGTTATTACGATGTGGACAAGGAGTTGTTCTCCTGGAAGGATTCCGTATACGCCATTCCTCTGAAGCCCTATACCCGCTACATTATGTTCAACAAGGATCTGTTTGATCTGGAGGGGATGAAATCTCCGGACCAACTGTTCCTGGAGGGCAACTGGAACTGGTCCACATTCCGGGATGCCTGCAGACAGCTGACAAAGACCACGGACGGAGAGACTTCCCAGATGGGTTACGGTTCCCATGAGGAATCTATATTATGGTTTATGTGGGCGAACGGCGGCAGCCTTTTAAATGTGGACACGGCCTCGGGCACGGTGAGTTCCAATCTGGGCTCCGCACCCGTTCAGAATACGCTGAATTACCTGATCGAGATTCGGGACAGCCTTTTGTGGAACCGGGAAGACAATATGTGGGGCTGGTTTGATAATGGATTGATGGGGATGATCTGCGGCAAGGAATATCCGGTGGATCTGCCTTTTGACACGGGGATGGTTCCCTTCCCGGTGGGAGACGATTACTCCGGGAAAAACAAGGTGGTTTATCCCCAGGCTATGGCAGTGCCTTCCGGCGCCAAAAATCCCCAGGGCGCGGTGGCCTTTATGCGCATTGTGAACGAACTGCAGAAAGTGGTGGGAGATCAGAAAGAGGCAAATCGGATCGGTCAGGAGAACTATGACATGATCTATGGAGAGGATGTAAAGACCGTTTATGCCTATGACAAGGGTCTGGACGATATTCAGAAAATAGTATCGGAGATCGTAAACTACATGAGTGAAGGCGTGCCCGCATCCACGATTAATTCCACCATGGACCCGGTGATTCAGGCCCAGATCGATCTGATGTATAAATAAAGTAAAGGACAGGGAGAGGAAGCATGGAAAGAGGTATTTATTTTGACGGATGGTATCGTGACAATCACTGCTATCATCCCAGCCTGCCGTTTCGCAGCATGCGTATGGTGGAGGATCTGGAGAAATATAAAGGCACTATCCTGGTATGGTCCGTGATGGGGGGAGGTTCCATTTCTCTCCCCTATCTGGAAAACGAGGCCTTTGGGGAGGTGGATCCCAGACTCCGCTTTTACGGATATATGAACGATGCGGAGTTCATTGCAGAGTGCAATAAGCGGGGCATCAAGACCATGGGAATTGTTTTTGAGGTCCAGGGCTGGGAATTTCCCGTTACGGTGTCGGAAGACGGAAGGAGCATGAAACAGTTTAATGTGATCCGGGAGGGGGAGGCCGCGGATACCTATGGATTGAACGAGTTTGCCTCGGGAAAATTTGACGGACTGTTCAGAACCAGCCTGAAGGACTATTATCCCCAGGGAATCTTCAACAGTGACGGAGAGAGAGTGACCGATCTGCAGGAAGAGGTTGCCGCCAGAACTTTCCGGGGAGAGCCGGTGCATGCCCAGTGGGTGGAGGTGGTGGGCCATTCCAAAACCTGTTACCAGACCTGCCGGAACAATCCGGTGTGGAGAGAGTATCTGAAAAAAATCATGGAACTGCAGATCGACGCCGGTGTGGCCGGCATCCAGCTGGACGAAGCGGAACTGCCCATTACTTCCATGGGGGCCGGGGGGTGCTTCTGTAAAGACTGCAGAAAACAGTTCAGGGCGTATCTGCAAAAAAGAAAGGCGGCGGGGAGCCTGTCTCCGGTCTACGAGCACATCGACCTGGAAAGTTTTGACTATCAAGAATATATTCTGGAAAAGGGATATGCCAGTCCGGAGGAATCCCCCATGTTCCGGGATTATTATGAGTTCCAGATGCGGGCGGTGAAAAAACATTTCACGGAATTGGCGGATCATGCCAGGGAATATGCCAGACGCACCCAGAACAAAGAGATTCTGGTGTCGGGTAATTTCTTTAACTGTATGCCCGTATATTATCCCTTTGAAGACAAGGTGGATGTGATTATCACAGAGATGGAAAAGACGCTGTTTCGGCAGCCCCATTGGTACAGATATATCAGCGGATACTCCAATACAAAGCCGGTGATTGTGGCGGAGAACCCTTACGGCGGAATCGTGCCCCAGCTGTTGGAAATGCTGGAAGCAGGACAGGGGTATGATCTGTACAGGCTGTTTTTGCTGGAGGCTTCCGTGTACGGCTGCAACATGAGCGTGCCCTATGGAGGATGGATGGGCAATACCATTAAAAATGCCTTTTATCCACCCGCATCCGTGACGGCCCAGGTACAGGGATTCCTGGCGGAACATGAGGAATATTACAGCAAGGACAGTTCCGCCATGATTATGGTGGCATATTCCTTCCCCAGCTATTACTGGAGAGAGGTCACCAAAAGCGGCGGCGCAAATGCCCTTGTGGAGGACGAGAGTATTCTGTTCTACAAATCCCTTGACATGGAGAGCGAGGGAGCATCCAGACTGCCCTTCTGGGAGGTAATTCATCTGATGAGCGACCGGCAGGTCATCTATGATGTGAGAATGTTTGGGGATGAGGATCTGCGTCCTGACCGGGTGGATGTGAGCCAATGGCAGCAGTATGAACTGATTGTTCTGCCGGAATGCGATTTCCTCACCGCCAACCAGAGGGAAGAGTTGGAGAAATACATAGACCGCGGGGGCAGGCTGCTGATGTTTGGAAAAACGGCGGAAAACTGTCCGGGCTGGGCGCGGCAGATGGCGGAAAAGAAAAATGTCATCATATGTGACAATCCGGCGTCCCGAGGGGAAGCCATGGAATTGTTTGGGCAGGTGTTTGAGGAATTAAATGACCGGATCGCTCAGGTGAAGGTAAGAGTGGAGGATGTGAGCCTTCAGAATTTTGTGGGAGTGCATTGCCACAGAAACCATGGGGTGAATACCATCCATCTGCTGAACTACCGTTACGACAGGAAAGAAGATCGGGTACAGCCCATAGAGCATGTGCGCCTGGAAGCCAGGATCCCTTCAGAGGCAACCTCCGTCCGGTGTATGGATCTGGACGGAAAGGAAATCCCCTGTCAGGCCCGGGCGGCGCAGGGCAGGCTCACGGTAAAACTGGAAAAGCTGCCGCTGTATGCCGTTGTGGAAATCCGGTGCTGACAGATATGCTTTGGGAAAACACAAGGAAAGGAAGAATAGAAAGCCTATGGAATATAATAAATTAGTGAGCGGGGAGCCGCTGGACCGGGATAAATTTCGAACCCCCAGCAAAGAATTCGGCATTATGCCCTTTTGGTTCTGGAACGGGGAAATGAAATATGAGGAAATCGAGTACCAGCTGAAAGAATATAAGGAAAAAGGATGCCCGGGACTGTATATCCATGCCCGCTTCGGCATCCGCGAAGAATTGGGATATATGGATGAAAACTGGCTGGACCGGGTGAAATTTACCATTGAGAAAGCCCAGGAGATGGGTCTGCAGATATGGGTCTATGACGAGTATAACTGGCCCAGCGGTACCTGCGGACAAACCATTATGAAGGATCATCCCGAACTGACCAATGTGTATCTGGAACTGGTGGAAGGGGATCTGCCGGGACAGTTTTTCACTTTTATGGAAGGAACGGACTCCCGCTATAATGATCTGGAGCAATCGGAGCCGGTCTACGCCTGCGCCATTAAGCTGGAGGACATGGAGAAGGGAAATTATGAGGTAGTGGATCTGATGCCCACCCTTTCTTTTGACAAGGTCATTACCTGGGAAGCACCCAAAGGGCCCTGGAAGCTGTTCTATTTCATTGAGCGGAAGAGTACCTGGTACGCGGATGTGCTGAATCCGGAGACCACAAAAAAGTTTCTGGAGTATACCCATGAACGCTATAAGGCCAGTCTGGGAGAGAGTTTTTCCAAGGATGTAAAAGGCTTTTTCACAGACGAGCCGGCCATGGACTATTTTGAGGTGGGCAGGGACAATTTTGTGATTCCCTGGACACGAAAGATGTTTAAGATTTTCCGGGAACACAATGGATATGACCTGAAAAAAAATCTGCCCAAGCTGTTCTTTGACTGCGGAGGCGATACGGAACAGGTCAGATACGATTTCTGGAGCACTTTGACGGACCAGTATGAAAAGTCCTATTTTAAACAGATTGCAGACTGGTGTGAGGACAATGATGTGATTTTCACAGGACATCTTCTTTATGAGGAATCGCTGAGGCTTCATGCCCGGGTAGATGGAAATCTGTTCAAACACCTCCGCAATTTTGACATGACGGGAGTGGATCATCTGTATCCCAGGATCGGCACCCGGGAGATGGAAAACGAGCATGTGGCACTGAAGATCGCCAGTTCCGCCGCCCATCAGAACGGCAGTGTGCGTCTGGTATCCGAGTCCATGGGAGGCTCCTACTGGGACTGCACCATGGAGCGCATGAAGTGGATCGCGGACTGGGAGTATGTGCTGGGCGTCAATCAGTTTATTCCCCACGGCTTCCATTACACCATTGAAGGGGAGCGCAAGCGGGATTGGCCGCCTTCCATGTTCTGCCAGTTTACCTGGTGGGAACAGTACGGGCTGTTCAATGACTATATGACGAGACTGGGCTATGCGCTGTCCGGGGGAGACCATGTGGCGAAGGTGGCAATCCTTTATCCCATGAATTCCATATGGGCCAATTATACGCCTCAGAAAAAAGATAAGATCGGAGACACCATCGAGAAAGAGTTCAACTATATGACGGACAGACTGCTCCGTCTGCATATAGATTATGACTATCTGGATGAGGATGTACTCTGTGACCAGTGCCGGATTGAGGATGGAAAAATCTGTATCCAGGGAGAAAAATATGAGATGCTGATGCTTCCTCCCTGCACCCATATCAAAGCCAAAACACTTGCCAGGCTGGAAGAATTTGTCCGGGCGGGAGGCCGCCTGGGAGGAGAGGCTCTGCTCCCCTGCCGGGTGATCGAGGGAGAGGCTTCGGATCTATGCCAAAGGATTCAGGCGCTGTTCGGTGTGGATCCCGAAAAACTCCGGGCCGATTTCCTCAAGAGCCGGGAAACAGGCCAGACCCTGACGGAAAGACAGGTGGGAGAGGGCAAAACGGTCTTTGTGTCGGGACAGGGCTACAAGGCCAACGACGGCTGCGGCGGACTGGAGATGCTGAATCGGACCATGCGCTGCTGCATTACGCCGGAGATCGAGATTGACAGTGAAGAGGTATTCTATCTGCACCGGGTCAAGGACGGACAGGATCTGTTCTTCCTGATTAACCCTGTGGAGCAGGGCGCGGACATTACCGTGACCTGGGAAGGGGTACACACCCCGGAAATCTGGGATCTGGAGACGGGAGACATCCGGACGGCGGAAGTATACGGCATTCGGGACGGAAAAACATATCTGTCCGTTCATATGGAGCCCTTTGGATCCAGGATGCTTTCTTTTGCCCGGGAGACCTTAAAAACCCATGTCAGCGCTTCGGACATCCATGTGGAGCAGACGGAAGTTCTGGAGAGCGGACAGGTACGCGTGAGCGGGTGGGGACGGCTTACGGAGAATGGCAGTATCACCCTGGACAGAGACGGCCGGGAGCAGACCTATGAAGTGGAAGCCCGTGAGCCGCTTCCGGAAATCAGCCTGGGGAATACCTTTGACTTTGCCATGGACAAGCCCAACTCCCTGAACACAGACCGATGGAAAATGAAGTATGTGGAGGAGGGAGACGATGAGACCGCCATTACCCAGGGCAGAGCCGATTACGAAAACTGGCTGGATATGCGGATGGGCGCCTGGGAAATGCAGCTTCCCGTGGAACGGGATGAGGAGGTCTATCCTGTGGACCTGTGGTATGTGACCTCTGTGGAAGCGGATTTTGTGCCGGAGGATTTGAAGCTGATGATCGACGGCTTTAAGGGGGCCGGATATGTACTGTATGTAAACGGCAGACAGGTGACGGAGACGCCGGAGAGATCCTATCTGGACGCAGAGATTCTCACGGTTCCCATGAAGCATTATTTTACCCCGGGAACCAACTGGATCACGGTAAAACTCACCGTTACCGGAAAGAGCGACGGCATGATCGACCTGCTGAAACTCATTGGCAGCTTTGGGGTGGAGCAGAGAGAAGGAACGGAAGTCATATCTGCCATGCCCGCCGTTATGGAAGCGGGAGATTGGACCGACAAAAAGCTGCCCTATTATTCGGGCACTGGTTTCTATACCTGCAGGGTGAATCTGACCCGGGAGCAGACCCGGCGCAGACTGATGCTGAAGGCCAAAATAGGCAGGGATGTGCTTGTGATCAGGGTCAACGGACAGGAAGTAAAAACCTGTCTGTGGAATCCATACACTGCGGATATCAGTGCGTATGTAAAGCCCGGTGAGAATGAGATCACGCTGGGAGTGGTAAACACATTGATGAATCTGCTGGAATCCACCCGGAATCCTTCGGGCCTGTTTGAGGCGGAAATCCTGCCCTATGACAGGTATGAAATGGTTTTGACGGCTGAGAGGTGAATACATGGAACAGAAAAAAAGCAAACTGTTGATTGACACGGATATTGGCGGGGATGTGGACGATGCGTTGGCTCTGGGGCTGGCTTTAAACAGCCCCGAGCTGGAGATCGTGGGTATCACCAATGTATATCTGGCCAATCAGTGGCGGGCCAATGTGACCAGAAATATGCTGCGGGTGTACGGCAGGGAGGATATCCCTGTCTGTACCGGGGCGGAGAAGCCGCTGATCGGCTGGTGGGATGAAAACAGAATTCCCAACAGTTCCAGGGATTTCGGGGAAATTGCCGGAAGTCCCTTACCCCCTGCCTGTGATTTTATCGTACAGATGGCTGAGCAGCATGAGGAACTGACCATAGGGGCCATCGGACCGCTGACCAATGTGGGGCTGGCGATTGCCAAGGCGCCTTATATTATTCCCAAGCTGCATATTGTGATGATGGGCGGCCAGATCAATCGGGCCCATCCGGAATGGAACATAGTCTGCGATCCGGAGGCGGCAAGGATCGTATTTGAAAGCGGCGCGGATATCCGTATGATAGGACTGGATGTGACGAACCAATGCCGCTTTACCCGAGAAGAGGTGGACTACATCAAGGGAATCGGAAATCCCCGCACGGACCTGCTGGGGGAAATGATGGAGATGTTTATCGCCAATTTCGGTTATCTGCCGATTCTGCATGATCCGCTGGCCCTGTCTGCTCTGCTGTGGAAGGATCTGCTTACCTTTGCGGAGAAGAAAATTCTGATTGAAACAGGAGGACAGTATACCAGGGGCCTGACCATCGACTGTGACTGGGGAGAGGGCGCCAGTGTCCGCGCGGCAGTGTCCGTGAATGTGGAGGAATTCAAGAAGCGCCTGCTGGAAAGGCTGGTGCTGTGATGAAAAAGCTGGCACTGATAGGCGGCGGAAGCGTCAGAACCTATTATTTTATAGAATCCCTGCTGAAGTTTTATAAGAAAATGGAGATCGGGCAGGTAGCCGTCATGGATAATGACCCGGAAAAATTACGATACTTTGGGGGCATTGCCCGGTATCTGGCCCAAAGAGAGGAAAGCGGACTGGAGGTGAGGCTTACAACCGAGGCAGTGGAAGCGGTGCGGGACGCGGATTATGTGGTGACCACCATCCGGGTAGGGCAGGACGAGGCGCGTACCCAGGACGAGCGGATCGCACTGGATATGGGGCTTATTGGCCAGGAAACCACAGGGGCGGGGGGATTTTCCTATGCGCTGCGCACCATTCCGGTCATGTGGGAATATATGAGGCTGGTGAAGGAATATGCCCGTCCCGGCGCGTTGGTCTTTAATTTTACCAATCCCTCCGGCCTGGTCACCCAGGCTCTCTATAACGCGGGTTATAATAATATAATCGGAATCTGCGACAACGCCACAGGCATCAAAATAGATATTGCCCGGGCGCTGCAGGTAAATGCCAGCGATCTGACGGTAAAGGTTTACGGTTTGAACCATCTCTCCTGGGCAGGCAGAGTGGAACTGGGGGGGCGGGATATACTTCCCACGCTCCTTGGCAATGAAAGTTTTCTGGAAAGTTTCCACTCTCTTCCGTACTTTGACCCTGATCTGGTGCGCCGTTTAGGAGAGATTCCCAACGGGTATCTGTACTATTTTTACCATAGGGACCGGGCGCTGAAAAATCTGCTGGCCGCGAAAGAATCCCGGGGGGAATTTATCTGCCGCAACAACCGGGAGATGATGGAGGCGCTGCGGGAACAGGATATGGAGACACAGCCGCAGCTTTGTCTTGACATCTACCGTGGGTATATGCATCGGAGAGAGGGAAGCTATATGAATATTGAACTGGGCGGAAAGCCGGATTCCCGTCTGCCCCTGGATATAAAAAGCCTGGGGATCGGGCATCTGCCGGAAAACCGGACGGTGACGGAAATCTACGAGGGGTATGCGGGGGTGGTGTTCAACTATATCGACAGTATGAACTGCGACAAGGGAATGGATCTGGCCGTAAGCGTTCCCAACCGGGAAGCCATTCCCGGTATGGAGACGGAGGACGTGGTGGAAGTGACCTGCAGAGTGGGACGGGGCGGCGCGGTTCCCATGAAATTTGAAGAAGCGGAAATCAAGAAGTCCAACCTGCTTCTGATGCAGACAGTGAAACGATATGAAAAGCTGACAGTGGAGGCCGTGGCCCGAAAGTCCCGGGACGCGGCGGTGGAAGCGCTGACCGTACACCCCCTTGTGCAGGATTATTCCCTGGCGGTAAAGCTGGTGGAAGCATATTGCGAACTGAACCGGCCCTGGATCGGAGAGTGGAAATGAAAAAGCTGCTGTGTATTGCGGAGAGTTGCTGTGATATGATATTCGGCGGCCTGCCCCGGGTGCCGGAGCCCGGACGGGAAGTGTACTGCCGGGAGTTTGAGATCAAGGCCGGCGGCGGTGCAAACACCCCCATGATGCTGGGCCGGCTGGGGGCGCCGGTGCGCTTTTTGACCAGGCTGGGAAAAGATCTGCCGGGCAGACTCGTTTGGGAGGACCTGGAGGCCTGCGGCGTGGAAATAGCGGGAACGGGTATGACGGAAGGCGCAAGGACGGCGGTTTCCGCCGTATTAAGTACTTCCCTGGACCGCTGTTTTGCGTCTTATGCCGGTTCAGCCGGGGCATTTTTTACGCCAAAGCAGTTGGAGGAGGAAATCAGCCGGGCGGATATTGTGCATACCTACCTTGGCTATTGCCTGACATATCCCATTGCCCGGCTGTGCCGCAGATATGACAGGATTCTGAGTCTGGATGTATCCTGGTGCGACAGCCCGGCGGGGGAGGAAACATGGGAGATTCTGAACCAATGTGATTACCTGAAGCTGAACCGGGAGGAGGCGCTGGTGCTTACCGGTGCCCCGGACCCGGAGACTGCGGCGCGAAAGCTGGCGGAAAAAGTGCGCACCGGGACGGTGGTGACGCTGGGCGGCGAGGGAAGCCTTGGGCTGTGCCAGGGCCAAAGCTATCGGCAGAGGGCGATCGAAACGGGAAGATTTGCGGATGCCTGCGGCGCCGGGGACTGCTATGGAGCAGGATTTTTGTACGGAATCGCAACCGGCAGGAGCATGAAGGAATCCATGGGGCTGGGAGCGGCGGCGGCAGGACTTTGCGTGACCTGGTACGGCGGGATGGACAGGGGCCTGGATCTGACGCCTGCAATGCTGGATTCTTTCCTCTGAATTCCTTTCTCTGATAGAGAAAAGAGTTGCAAAACCGGCTTTGGTGTGATACTATTGATATATGAGTAAAGGATTACTCAACTTGAAGTAAAATGGTCCCTGTATAATGAGGGATTTTTTTAGAAAGAATGGGTAAACGATAACGCAAAATTGAAGGAGGATTTTATTATGAAAAAGCAGTTTTCTTTATTTCTGGGTGCGGTTTTGATTGCGGCTTCTCTGACAGGCTGCGGGAAGGATGACAAACCCCTGGAGAGTTCCCAACCGGAAATCCCCCAGAGCACGGAACAGTCCGAAGAATCTCAGACAGAACAGCAGACCCAGGAGCAGAGCGAGCAGGGATCTTCCGATTCGGAACAGGAAAATACCGGGCCGGAACAGGGAACATTGTTCAACGCAATCAGTGATTTTAATTATGAGGCGGCTCAGGAAGGGGTATGGCAGTATTATTTCTCCGGAGACAACGGGGAAACCTATGATAAATGCACTGCTTTTGACGATTATCCGGATTCCAGGGTGAGAGGCTGGCATCCCTGGACCGGCAGCTATATCGGCGTGGGCCTGAATGACGATATGGAGGGATTTCTGGAACTGAACACCGACGGGGTTTCCAGGGACTGGTCCAATCAGATGGGGGTGCTGGCGTTTGAGGCGCCTGTGGAGGGAAGATATGTGATCACCGCCAGGGTTTGGAATCCCTGGTCCCAGCCCTGTGATAATTTTACCTTCAAAAAAGCGGACGGCACAGAGGTACTTTCCGTTGATATGTCGGAAATTGTTGACAATTACGCCTATGTCACCCCCACCGATGTACAGCTTGCCCAGGGTGAACTGCTGTACATATTCTGTAACTCCACAGAGGGAAGCTGGGTGAGCGCTTATATTGACTGTACCATGGTCTATGATCCCCAGGACGATTCCGTATATGAAGTGCCCGAAGTGGAAGCGAGAGAGGTTTTGGGAGTGGACCCGGATTTCGGAAAGACGGCTGAGCATAACGCATATCAGGAATTTGACAAAAATGCGGCGGACGGGTCCAACTGTCCCTGGTTATATGCCTCCACCGTGGACGGAAGCGCCTTTATCCCTGCGGCGGAATACAAGGATACGGATTACGGCGCCAATGAATGGTTTACCGAGAGCGGCACAGGCATGGGCCAGGTAAACTATGTGGAAGGAGAATATCTGGAACTGAATACCCCCGGAAACGGCGGAGAAGTGATGGCGCTGGGGTTCAAGGCTCCTGCGGAGGGAACCTACACTTTCAGCGGATATACTTTTAATCCCTATTCCCAGAGTTGTGAGGTATTTCATCTGTCTTTGAACGGAGAAGAGAAAGCGGCGATTGACATTGCGGATTATACGGTAAAGCCCAATGCGTTTGATGTGGAAATAACCATGGCCGAAGGAGACGTGCTCTATTTCTATTGCCCCTCCACCACGGCGGATTCCTGGGTGAGCGCCTATCTTTCCGTATTTGTAAACGCCCGGTAGTTTTGATAAATACGGAGGCTGCAGTACCTCTGGCTGAGCAGGCTGTGCCATCCGGAGATACTGCGGCCTGTTTTTCCGCAAACGGCAAAGAAGGATTCTTGAGGAGGTTTTGGCTTGAAGGTACTGAATTATGGTTCGCTGAATTTGGATCTGGTTTATCATATGGAACATTTTATACGCCCGGGGGAAACCTTCGGGGCAACGCGGCTGGACAAATTTCCCGGAGGAAAGGGCTTGAACCAGTCCATAGCGCTGGCCAGGGCGGGGGCCCGGGTTTATCATGCGGGGAATGTGGGCCCTGACGGTGAGGTGCTGGTGGAAACCCTGCGGAATGCGGGGGTGGATACCAATTTGATCCGCAGGGTGGAGGAGGTTACGGGACATGCGGTAATCCAGGTGGATTCCCGGGGGGATAATTCCATCATATTATACGCGGGAGCAAATGCCCGGGTTACCTCTGACCAGATCGACCGGGTGCTGGAGGAATTTGCCAGGGGGGATTATCTGATTCTGCAAAACGAGATTAACCTTGTGGGAGAGATAATGGACAAGGCTTTTGATAAGGGCATGACCATTGTTTTAAACCCATCCCCCATGAACGAAGAAATAAGAAAACTTCCCCTGGAAAAGGTGTCAATCTTTCTGCTGAACGAGATTGAGGGAGAGGAACTTACCGGCAAAAGAGAGCCGGAAGACATATTGGACGAACTTCTGGCAAGATATCCCCGGGCCCGCGTGGTGCTGACGCTGGGCGGAAAAGGTTCTGTCTATGGGGACGGGGAAGAGAGAATACAGCAGGATATATATAAGGTGGAGGCGGTGGATACCACGGCGGCGGGGGACACTTTTACGGGATATTTTATCAGTACCCTTATCAGGACGGGTTCCTGCCGGGAGGCTCTGGACATGGCGGCAAGGGCCAGCGCCCTGGCGGTGTCCCGGCAGGGCGCGGCCCCCTCCATTCCCGCACTGGAGGAAGTCCGGGCTGCTGCAGGCGATATACAGGAAATGTAAACTTTATGTATTCGGGTGGAGAATGGTATGGAAGAATTTCGGGAAAAGGAGCAAAAATATACTGCCGTCCGGGAAAAGCTAGAGTACGGTGTCTATCATGTGGCGGGGCAGTTGGAGATCGAGGCCTATATCTCCCGGGAGCCTCTCGGATTTGAGGACAGATATAAGGGGGAATTTCACAGGCTGAAGCCCGGCGACCGCTGGGGAGATCTGTTTGACTGCGGCTGGTTCCATTTCTTCGGACAGTTGCCCCGGGAAGCCGGGCAGAGGCACATTGTGGTGCTGGTGGATGCCTCTGCGGAGGGGCTGGTGGTGGACCATGAGGGGAATCCCCTGCAGGGTCTGACCAGCGCCACTTCCCGAAACGAGTTTCCCCTGGGACTGTGGGGAAAGCGGACCATTGAGATGGAGGACTGCTCCCGGGACGGCGTGAACGTGGATTTTTGGGTGGATTTTACCTGCTGTGACGTGGAGGGACAGTACCGCAACGAGGGCCGGGTAAAGGAAGCCTGTGTGGCAGTGGTGGACGATCTGTGCAGAGACGTGTTCTATGACTGGACAGTGTGTCAGAGCCTGTATGTGGGCCTGTGTGAAAACGGAGATGCCTACGGAGAGGCCGTGGGGGAAATACTGGATCAGGCCGCAGCGGTGCTGAATCAGCCGGAAGGCCGGGAGAGCCCGAAAAACCTGGCCCCGGGAGGCAGCGCCGAAAAGGATACGGCGACGGAAGAACTGCTGAGAGAGAGACATGCCTACGGGAAGGATGTGAGGGCCCTGTCACAGGGGCTGGATGCGTCCGGAGAACGGATTTCTCTCTGGCCGGATCCCGAGACCGATCACACGCTGAAATATCAGCGGACCATAGACAAGGAAGCGCTTATACAAATCAGGACTCTTCTGGAAAAAATATTAAAGGAGAAGAATCCGGCGCCCTCCATGGTCTATTCCGCCATGGGCCATTCACATCTGGATCTCCTGTTTTTGTGGCCTGAGCGTGAAACCCGGAGAAAGTGCGCCCGAACTCTTTCCACGGTGGTAAAGATGATGGACCGCTTTCCGGAATATCGTTTCTGCCTCAGCCAGGCGCCGGTGTATCTGTGGATGAAGGAAGAGTATCCCTCTCTGTATAAACGTCTCAGGGAGCTGATTGAAGAGAAGAGGATCGAGGTGACAGGGGCATTCTGGGTAGAATGCGACACAAATCTGCCCTGCGGGGAGTCCCTGGTAAGGCAGCTTCTGTATGGGAAACGCTTTTTCCGCGAGGAATTCGGGCTGGATATGAAGGTGGGATTTTTGCCGGATGTATTCGGGTACAGCGCAGCGCTGCCCCAGTTGTTTGCCAAGAGCGGCGTACCTTATTTTACGACCAATAAGCTGTCCATGAATGACACCAACAGATTTCCCAGGTATACATTCTGGTGGCACGGGCTGGATGGGAGCAGAGTGTTGACGCATATGCTGCCGGAGAACAGCTACACCAGCGCGGCGGTGCCCCAGATGGCCATATACGGGGAATATCACCACACAGACAAGGATGTAAGTCCGGAGGGACTTCAGCTTTACGGTCTGGGGGACGGCGGCGGCGGACCGGGATATGAGCATATGGAGAGGCGCAGGAGAACCCGGAATCTGAAGGGATGCCCCACCTTTCGGGATGAGTTCATCGGGGATTTCTTTGACCGAATCGCCAAAAACAGCGCAAAATACAGGAAATGGGACGGAGAACTTTATTTTGAGCGGCACCAGGGAACATATACCTCCATTGCCAGGCAGAAAAAGTGGAATCGGCGTCTGGAGCAGACACTGCACACGCTGGAATGGCTGGCGTCTTTGGCCCGGGCCCGGCTGGGAGAACCCTATCCCGGCCCATGGCTGAAGCAGTGCTGGCAGGATGTGATGCTCTACCAGTTCCATGACTGTCTGCCTGGTTCTGCCATTGGCCGGGTATATGAGGAGACCCAGGCCCGCTATGAGGAACTGTACCGCCAGGCCCGGGAGAAGATAGAGGCGCTGAAGGAAAAGCTGGCGGGCTGTCTGGACCAAAGAGGTATGAAAGAGCCTATGGCAGTGTTTAATCCCATCTCCTTCCGCAGAACCCAGCGGCTGGAGTGGGAGGGCAGAGAGATGACGGTGACGCTGGAGCCTTATGAGATTCGGGCGGTGGACTGGTCTCTGGCAGCAGCGCAGGAAGAGAGGGAGATGGGGCCCGCGGCGCATCATGTCATGGAAAATTCCTTTGTGAGAATGGAATTCGCGCCGGACGGTACGGTGGTAAGTCTATATGATAAGAGGGAAGCCCGGGAACTTCTGCCCCCGGGACAGAGAGGGAATCAGCTGAATCTCTATCCTGACCGGCTGACCCATTGGGATATACAGAAGGAATATCTGCAGGCAGAGCCCCGGCGGGCCAGGCTGACGGAGATGAAACAAAGCAGAATCGGCTCCTGTCAGCGTATGGAACTGGCCTTTGAGACAGGGGAAAAATCCCGGATCCGGCAGACGGTGGTGATGGAAGATTACAGCGCCAGAGTGGATTTCCGGACCTGGGTGGACTGGCAGGAGGAATATCAGATGCTGCGGGTGGCGTGGCCTGTGGAGGCGGCGGCCCGGGAAGCGGAGTGCGATATTCAGTTCGGTCATATAGGCAGACCCGTGAACCATAATACAAGCTGGGAGGAGGCCAAATTCGAGGTATGCGCCCACAAGTGGGTAGACCTATCCGATGCCGACGGCGGTCTGGCGCTCATGAATGACTGTAAATATGGCTATAAGGTCTGGGACCGGATTCTGGATCTGTGCCTGCTTCGAAGCCAGAATTGTCCCTGTGAAAGAGGAGATGCGGGAGAGCATGAATTTACCTATTCCGTCTATCCCCATGGGCCGGGGCTGTGGGAGAGCGGCGTCATCAGTGAGGGCTATCAACTCAACTACCCGTTGGAGGAGTGGAGAGATGAATCCCGGAAGGCGGGCCCGGCGGGTGAAGACCCCGGGGCGATTCCCGGCACTGCGGGCCCGGAACCCTGGTCTTTGGAAGCGCTGCAGGGAGTGGTTCTGGAAACGGTCAAGCAGGCGGAGGCCGGGGATGGATTTGTGCTTCGCTTCTATGAGACAAGGGGAGGGCGGGGAGAAGCCCGGATCCGTCTGGAGGGATATGAGGCCGCGGGTCTCTGTACTCTTCTGGAGGAACTTCAGCCGAATCAGTCTTCCTTTGAAAGGACTTCGGAGGGCGCAAAGATTCACTTCCGTGCTTTTGAGGTGCAGAGTGTATTAATAAAGCCGCTGCACAGAGCGGTTTTAGAAAAAGGAGGTACCGAATGAAACGTTCACGCATTAATCAGGTGATCCGGGAGACGGAGGAACTTTTGGCAAGACACCAGATTTTTCTCCCCCCCTTTTTTGGGTGGACCCCCGGGGAATGGGCGGAGAAGGGGCCGGAGTGCCGGGAAATCAGAGATAACGGACTGGGCTGGGATATTACGGATTTCGGCTGCGGGGATTTTGACAAAGTGGGCCTGACGGCGCTGACCCTTCGCAACGGAAACCAAAAGGCGGCCTCCGGTCAAAAGCCCTATGCGGAAAAGCTGCTGATTGCCCGGGAGGGGCAGGTAACGCCTATGCATTTTCACTGGTATAAGATGGAAGACATTATCAACCGGGGAGGCGGTGTGCTGGTGATGCAGCTGTACAGAGCCACGGAGGAAGAAGAACCGGACAGGGAGCGGGATGTGGAGATTCTGTCCGACGGGGTACTGCTGCATATTCCCCCAGGAGGAATTCTGGAACTGCATCCGGGACAAAGCGTTACATACACCCAGCGGCTGTATCATTCCTTTTGGGGGAAGGAGGGCTGCGGGGATGTGATCGTAGGCGAGGTGAGCATGTGCAACGATGACAGCACGGACAATCGCTTCCTGGAGGCCTCCGGCAGATTTCCCGCCATTGAGGAGGATGAAGAGCCTTACCGCCTGCTGTGTAATGAATATCCTGAGCCGGAGAACGCGGTCCCGGGCCGGAGGCAGGTGTAACGAGATTTGTGTCTGCGCGTTGCTTGCCACAAACTCGTCATGCGCAAAAAGCAGCGCAGAAATGAGGTAAAAAATGGAGGGGCGGGAATGGATTGACTGCCATGTGCATGTGCTGGAGGGCGGAACCCGGCAGGTGGAGAATCTGATCCGAAAGCAGCGGCAGCGGGGATATATAGCCTCTAATTTTCTCAGCGTGGAGGGGATGGGGGACGCGGCCCAGAATGCTTTGGCGATTTATTATAAGCTGAGGGATCCCCATAGCTATGCTTTTGGGAGTATGCATTATCGTTTCGCCTATGATTTCGGGGAAGAGGCCCGGAAACTGCATCACATAGGACTGGATGGTATAAAGATGATTGAAAATAAGCCTGCGGAGAGGAAAAGGCTTGGGTATTCCCAGGAGGATGTCAGGTATGAGAGCCTGTACCTTGCTCTGGAGGAGTTGGATATGCCTCTGCTGGCTCATGTGGGGGACCCGGCGGAATTCTGGGATAAGGACCGGATACCGCCCTGGGCCCTTGCGGCAGGCTGGTATTATGGAGGAGAGGGGTATCCGGGACGGGAACAGCTTTTGCAGGAAACGCAGGGCATGCTGGAGAGGCATCCCGGTTTGCGTGTGTGCTTTGCCCATTTCCTCTTTCTGGCCCAGGATCATGACAGGCTGTGTGAAATGATGGAAAAATACCCCAATATGTATCTGGATCTTACGGCGGGAACGGAAATGTATTTTTCCTTCAGTCAGGATATTGCTTTATGGAAATCGTTTTTCCTGAAATACCGGAACCGTATTCTGTTTGGCACGGATAACTGCAACCCCGGATCGGAGGAGGAGGCCCATAACATGGAGGTGATAAACCGTATGGAGAGGGATTTCCTGCGAAAGGAGGGACGGATTGCAGTGTGGGATAAGGAGGTCTGGGGGATGGGACTGCCCGATTCGGTATGGGGAAGGATAGCCGCGGACAATTTCCGGTCCTTTGCAGGGGAGAAGCCCAGGACCATCCACCGCCGGGCGGCAGCGGACTACTTGCAGGAGCGGATTCTGGATCCCCGTTTCGGACTGAGTCACATGGAAAGGGAGATTCTTCGTAAAGTTACAGACGAATTGTTACTGTTTATCCGCAACATATGAGATATGCGGCTTGCCATCCTTGACTTTACGCCAGCTTATGTTTATAATAAAAAATGACTGTGCAATCTAAAGGGTGGGGGGTGCAGAGGAATGAATGACAATATATCAATCAAGGACATATCAAAACAGGCGGGTGTATCCATTGCGACGGTTTCCAGGGTGATCAATAAAAACGGCCGCTATTCCGAAGAGACGGAAAAGCGTGTCATGGAGATTATCAAGAAAAACAATTATGTGCCGAATTTGGTGGCAAAGGGACTGCGGACTCAGAAGATGAAGAACGTGGGCATCATTGTGCCGGACATTACCAATGAATTCTTTATGAAGTTGGTGTACGAGATAGAAAAAAATCTTTTTTCCGAAGGCTATGAAACATTCCTTTGCAATACGGATGAAGACGAGGAGACGGAGAGGAAGAGAGTGCGCATGATGGCCATGCAGAATGTCTGCAGTCTGGTGTATGTGTCCGGATGTATGTCCAACATAGAGCAGATGATCAAGGATATTCCCACCGTTTTTATTGACCGGATTCCCGATGAGACCCAGGGAAATTACTGTATGATCTCCAGCGACAATATACAGGGAGGATTTATCGCTACCAAGGAACTGATGGATTGCGGATGCAAGAACATTCTGCTTTTGACCAGCAGGAAAAAGATTTCCGCATACTCCGAGCGGTTTGAAGGATATGTAAAAGCACTGGTACAAGGCGGCAGGGAGGCTGACGCCATTCATGTAATATATCTGGACCAGGTGAACTATCACTCGGCCTACGAAGCCATGACCAAGCTGCTGGATGCGGAGGATTTCATTTATGACGGCGTGTTTGCCACCTCCGACTGGATGGCGCTGGGCTGTTATAATGCTTTGACGGAACATGGCTACAGCATTCCGGAAGAGGTGAAGCTGGTGGGATATGACGATATCTCTATTACACAGTTCAATACCGTGCCCATTACCACGGTACACCAGCAGATTGATATTATGGGTAAAACAGTGGTGGAGCAGCTTCTTCATATACTGGGGGGAGAAAGCGCTCTGCAGGAGGTGGTGCATGTGCCGGTATATCTGAGTGTGCGGGAATCCACCAGAGGGCGGAAGATGCAGAAAAAATGAAAATAAGCCAAGGAAAGGGGTTGGACGGCCTCTTTCTTTTAACCACGTTGAGAAAACGATTAACCATTACGAAAACATAGGCTTTGCATGTAAATGTAGGAATGGAATGCGGGTATACGGAAAGGGGATGAAAAAATATGACGGAAGTGATTTTATGTTTGGATATCGGAGGGACAAATTGCCGGTTCGGATTGGTGGACCGGGAAAGTCAGATCTACGGGCAAAAGATAACAGCCACGGCGGCTCTGGCAGAACAGGGTTTTATGGAGGGTCTGGTGGAACGGCTGCTCAGATATGTCACCCGGTTTGGGGAGCAGTTTCGGATTCGAGCCATATCTCTGGGTTTTCCTTCCACCATCGACCGTACCAGGCGATGCGTGCTTTCCACGCCGAATATCCCGGGACTGGATAATATTCCCGTGGTAGATTATCTGAAAGAGCGGATGCAAATGCCCGTTTTTTTGGAGCGGGATGTGAATATGCTTCTTCTGCATGATATAAAATGCTTCGGTCTGCTGGGGGAAAAGATCGTGGTGGGCATATATTTCGGCACGGGTATCGGAAACGGGATATTTATCAACGGGGATCTGCTGTACGGAAGAAACGGCGTGGCGGGGGAACTGGGGCATATCCCCCAGCTTCAATCCCATAATCAATGCGGCTGCGGCAATCCCAGCTGTGTGGAGGCCATGGGAGGGGGAAAGTATCTGGAAGAATTGTGCGAAAGGGAATTTCCGGGGACCAGGATCAAGGATGTTTACAGGCTTCACAGGGACAGGCCCCAGATCCGGGCCCAGGTGGAAGCCATGGGAGCCGCGGTGGCCTGTGAAGTGAATATCCTGGACCCCGATTATGTGATTTTAGGCGGCGGACTTCTGCAGATGGCGGATTTTCCTGTGGATCTGCTGGAGCAGTATATTCGAAAGCATACCAGGAAGCCCCATCCGGAGCGGAATCTGCGGCTCCTTTTCTCGCAGGCCGGTCAGGAAAACGGAGTGATCGGCGCGGGAATCTACGGATGGAGGATGCTTTCCCAGCAACGCTTCTGTTCGGAATCCGGTTCGGCCGTTCCCGCCAGAGCATAGGGCAGACCCAGTTCTTCCCATTTGCCTGCGCCCAGAGAATGGTAGGGCATAATTTCGGTTTTGCGGATGCAGGAATGGGTCTTTGCCAGGAGGGCCGCCTGTGCCAAATGTTCCTGCAGATCATTGATGCCCGGGATGATGGGCAGACGCAGCACCACGGGTTTGGAAACCTCCTGCAGACGATGCAGGCTGTGCTCCCAGAGAGGGCCGCAGGCCTGTGTACAACGCTGCAGTTCTTCCGGATCCGTGAGTTTATAATCCAGCAGAAACAGATCAGTCAGAGGAAGCAGGGCTTCCAGCACAGAGGGGGAAATGTAGCCATTGGTTTCCAGACAGGTGTGAATCTGTTCCTGCCGGGCCAGGGAAAGCAGTTCCAGGAGAAAATCCGGCTGCAGGGTGGGTTCTCCGCCGGAAATGGTAAGGCCGCCTTCCGTTCCGTAATAGGGAAGGTCTCTCAGTACCACTTCCATGACTTGCCGGGGATCGGCCTCATAGCCTGAAATTTTCAGAGCCCCGGAGGGGCAGGAGTCCGCGCAGGCTCCGCAGGCGGTGCAGGCGGCAAAATCCACTCTGTGGAGGCCCTCTGAAAAACGGTGGACCTGCCGGGGGCATTCTGCGGCGCATTGCCCGCAGCCGGTGCATAGCTGGGAGACGTACCGAAGCTGGGGCTGCATACGGAAGGACTCCGGATTGTGGCACCAGGCACAGCGGAGCTGGCAGCCCTTAAAGAAGACGGTGGTTCGAATGCCCGGACCGTCATGATAGCAGAAACGTTGTATGTCGAAGATGATTCCCATAAGATTCCTTTCTAATTGAGTAAACGTTTAATCAAGGTATTTTTATCATAAGTCAAAAGGAATGATCTGTCAATGAAAATTCCCGTAGGCCGGGAGCAGGGAGGTAGAATATGACATTTTATGAGTATATAAAGGAGTTCACAGAGGTGTACAGAAGCTGCGGAGAAGAAAGCAGCGCAGTCAGGGAGGCCAAATGTGTGGAGGTAATGAGCCGGTATATGTTTTTGCCGGTAAAGCCCGAAGATACGCTGGCGGGAAGGCTGAGGATTCTTCCGGTGGGATTTTCCAATGAGCCGCTTCTGGGCAGGAGCGTGGGATTTTTCCATGATGAGGCCAGAGCATGGGAGGCCCTGGAGGCGGAGGGAGCGGACAAGACCCGGAAGGAGGAGGTGCGCGGCCTTCTGGCGTACTGGAAGACCCAGGAAACCAGGCATCTTCTGCGCAGCCGGTATCCCCGGGACATAGCGGAAGCCATGCCGGAGGATATCTATTGGGAGCATTCTCAGGTGGCTTTTCCTCTGTACAGAGTGGTGGGGGCTTATCTGGACTATGATAAGCTGCTGCATCTGGGGCTTGGGGGAATGAAGCAGGAGATTGGGCGCCTGCAGAAAAAGGCTCTGGAGGAGGGAGGGGACATATCCTTTTATAAAGCCTGCGGCATGGCTCTGGATACCCTTTCCGGGGTGTGCAGGCAATATGGGAACCGGCTTCGCGGAGAGGGCCGGGAGGATCTGGCCCAGGTGATGGAAAAGATCGCCTGGGAGCCGCCAATGTCCTTTCGGGAGGCTTTGCAGCTGGCGTGGCTGTACAGCCTGATCAGCGGTGTGCTGAATTACGGCAGAATGGATGATTACCTGGGGGAGTATCTGGAGCGTGACCTGGCGGCGGGAAGTCTTTCCCAGGAGGAGGCGCTGGAGCATTTGTGCTGTCTGTGGAGGCTTATGGATGCCCGGAAAACCGTGTTTCACGGCCGGGTAATTATCGGCGGCAGGGGGCGGCGCAATGAGCCTGCGGCGGATCGCTTTGCGCTGCTGGCCATGGAAGCCTCCCGGATCGTAGCCGAGGCGGAGCCTCAGCTGTCTCTGCGCTTTTATCAGGGGCAGAATCCGGCGCTGATGGAAAAGGCGCTGGATGTGATCGGAGAGGGAAAGATTTATCCCATGCTTTATAATGACGATGTGAATATTCCGTCGGTGCAGAAAGCCTTTGAGGTGACGGAAAAGGAGGCGGAGGACTATGTGTTTTTCGGCTGCGGGGAATATGTGCTGAACAGGAAAAGCCTGGGCTCTCCCAACGGCATAATCAATCTGCTGAAAGCGCTGGAGGTCACCATTTTTGACGGACAGGATATATGGGAGGATAAGCCTCTGGGTCTGAAGCTGGGAAGCCTGGCAGATTTTGAGACCTTTGAAGATTTTTACGGCGCATATAAAAAGCAGCTGTGCCGTTATTTTGACGTGCTGGCCCGACAGGAGCAGATGGAATACGATATCTGCAATGAGGCGGGGGCATTTTTGTTTATCAGTATGCTGATGGACGACTGCCTGGAGAGGGGAAAGGGCATCTGCGGAGGCGGCGTGAGATACCTGGGCGGAACCCTGGAAACCTATGGAAATATCAATACGGCCAACAGTCTCTATGCCATTAAGGATGTGGTATATGACCGGAAACGGATGTCGGCAGAAAGGCTGATGGAGGCGCTTCGGGCTGATTTTCAGGGATATGAAAAGGAGAGAAAGATTCTGCTGGAGGCAGAGAAATACGGCAACGATCTGGAAGGCGTGGACCAGATGGCCAGGGATCTGCATGCATTTGTCTGTACTGCCGTGCGGGAAAGAAAAAGGCTTACAAATATGCATTCTTATATGGTGGTAATCATCAATAATGAGGCAAATACAGTGTTGGGAAGATTCACGGCGGCTTCCGCGGACGGCAGACGATCCGGAGAACCCATGGCAAACGCCAATAACCCGGCGGGAGGAACGGATCGAAACGGAGCCACGGCCATGCTGAATTCCCTCGTGAAGCTGCGCACGGATATCCATGCGGGAGCAGTGCAGAATATGACCTTTTCCAGAGAGTTGTTCGGGGAAAACAGAAAGATTCTGGAACAGCTGCTGCGGACTTATTTTGCCAATGGGGGACAGCAGGCCATGATCAATGTACTGGGCCGGGAGGATCTGGTGAAAGCCATGGAAAGACCTCAGGATTATGGGCATCTTTTGGTACGTGTTGGAGGCTTTTCGGCCAGGTTTGTGACATTGGCGCCGGATGTGCAGAGAGAAATCGCCTCCCGGACGCTCTATTAATAAGGCTGTTTCCGGCCGGAGAGGGATAGACATGCATACAAAGAAAGCGCGGATTCAAAACGGAACGATGGATATGACAGAGGGAAGGGCTGCCTCTCTATTGCTGCGGTTTACGATTCCGCTGCTGGCGGGGAATGTTTTTCAGCAGTTCTATAACCTGGTGGATTCCATTGTGGTGGGAAGATTTGTGGGAAGCAATGAACTGGGAGGAATCGGCTGTACAGGTTCCATCAATTATCTGATTTTTTCCATCGGCTATGGAATGTCTGCCGGGGTGGGCATTCAGATAGCCATGCTGTTTGGAGCCGGGGAGCGGGAGCGGCTGACCAAGGCTATCTACAACAGCTTTTATGTGCTGACGGGGGCGGCCATGCTTATCACCCTGACTGGTTTTTTGGGGGCGGAATATATTCTGGGTCTTATGGATACGCCGCCGGGGGTGATGTCCTACGGGGTCACCTATCTACGGCTGACGGCTCTGGGGAGCATTGCCGGCATTATGTATAACGGGTTTTCCTCCATCATGAGGGCTTTTGGGGATACGTCCACACCGCTGGCGATTCTGGTAGCTGCCTGCGTCTGTAATGTGGTGCTGGATTTGATTCTGGTATTGGGTTTTCGGATGGGGGTGGCCGGCGTGGCAGCCGCCACAGTGGCGGCTCAGCTGCTGGCGGCGGTGGTAAGTTTTCTCTGCGCTTACAGAAGAATCCCCTGCTTCCGCTTTGAACGGCAGGCACTTGTCCCGGACCGGGAGCTGATCGGACAGTGTATGAGACTGGGGCTTCCCATTGCCGCGCAGAACGCACTGATTGCGTTGTCCTGTATGGTTCTGCAGGCGGTGGTCAACGGATTCGGGGAAAAGGTGGTCACAGCCAATACAGCCGTGGCCAAGATCGAACAGTTGGTAATGCAGCCCTACAATTCCTTGAGCAGTGCGCTGTCCGCCTTTACCGGGCAGAATATGGGGGCTGGCAAGAAGGAGCGGGTGAGCCGGGGCTTTCGGACAGGGCTTGTGTTTATCGGGGGTGTCAGCCTGCTTATGCTTCTGGTGATGCAATTTTTCGGCCGTAATATTTTATCCGTTTTTGTGAAAGACGGGGATGTGATAGAAATTGGCATGAACGCCCTGAGGATTACCAGCTTTTTCTACATTTTTCTGGGACTGATCTATGTGGTGAGAGGAATCTTGAACGGCGCGGGGGACAAGGTGTATTCCGGGATGAACGGCATAGTGGAATTGTGCTGCAGAATCGGCCTGGCCGCGCCGCTGACGCGGATTCCCGCCATAGGGATGTGGGGATGTTTTTTATGCAGCGGATTGACCTGGATGATTACGGGGCTGCTGAGTCTGCGGCGGTATCTGGGAGGAAAGTGGCAGAAAGCATAATTTCGGCTGGAACGGAAAGGGGAGGCTGCCGCGCAATAGTGCTCTGATTGTGCGGCAGCCTCCTCTTTACTTATAATAGGCAGTACTTAAGGGGAAACAGCTTAATCCCCGGGAAACAGAATCCCCGCATCCCTGCGTGCCTCTTCTATGATCTGTGTGACCGTCAGCGTAATGTCCAGCCGGGCATAAACGGATTCATAATCTTCCGTCAGCATCAGCCTCGTCAATTCCCGCACTTCATAATACCAGCGGTCAGGATTCACCTGTTCGTTGTAGATGCGGTCGTCTCCTTTTGTCACCACCCGCACCTGGGCCAGGCCGTTGGAGCCGTCCTGTATATAGATATATCCCTGTTCGCCTTCGATCTGAAAGGAATTTACGCCCCAGGTATCCTTTGCTCCGGCGTTGGTGGATACAAAGTTCTCATATTGCATCAGCATCACGCCGGAGGTGTCAGCCAGTTCCCCGTAACGATTCGGATAATATACAGCTTTTTCAGGCTTGCCAAACAATGCCGCATTGAGATAAACATTGTAGAAATTAATATCCATAAGGCAGCCCCCTGCGTACTTGGGATTAAAGATATTGGGCGTCTCGCCTTTCAGAACGGCGTCATAACGGCTGGAATATTGGCTGTAATTGGACAGCACCAGCTTTACTCTGCCCACCTTGGGAAGTTCGCGTTTCAGAATGTGGTAATTCGGGAGAAACGTGGTAGGAGCGGCTTCCACAAGAAACAGATGTTTTTCCTTTGCCAGACGGATCAGTTCTTCTGCATGGCTTGCCCTGGTGCAGAAAGGCTTTTCCAATATTACATGTTTCCCGGCCAGAAGGGCCTTTTTGGCCTGTTCATAATGTAAAAGATTGGGAGTGGCAATATAGACCGTGTTGATTTCATCGGCGCCCAGAAAGGCGTCCATGTCTGTATAAACACGGCTGCAGCCGTATTGGGCCGCAAGTTCCCTTCCCTTTTCTTCCGTCCTGGAATATACGGCGGCGAGATATATGCCCTCCGTATTTTTCACATGATCCAGGATAGAATGTACGATCACACCGGAACCAATGGTTCCCAGCTTGATTTTTTTCATCGCAGTACCTCCCCGGTCCTATCAGGACAGTCTATATTTTTTCATGGGATTGGGCAACCTTCGTGGCTTCCTCAAGAATCTCCAGAACCCGGATCACCTCTTCGTCCTTCACACATTTCTCCCCGTTTCCCGAAATGGCGTCGATCATGCTGTCATAGATCCTTTCATAATGGGCGCATCCCACGGGAACCTTTTCCGTGATTTTTTCACCGGCTTCATTTATGTAGAGCAGAGTTCCCCAGCGGTCTTCCGGCGCAGGCTGTGTGTTGATTTGATGTCTGCCCGTCACTTTCTTTTTACCGGAGTTGTGGATTACGGGAGGCAGTGTAAAGCTGCCTTTCGTGCCGTGCAGCGTAAAGCGCGGATAATCGATCAGCACACACATGCTGGTGTTCACCGAAGCCTTGGCGTTGCCGTACAAAAATTCAAGATCATAATAGTCGTCGCCCACGCCGGGATGATGAATGCTGCGGACATCCAGCCGCACCTGATCCGGCATTCCCCAAAGACTTATGATCTGATCCACCGTATGTACGCCCAGATTATACAGAGTGCCCAGATGATCGTACCAGCCATTGGTCTTAAAATAATCATAATGGCTTTCCAGACGCACGGGCTGCCCCAGCTTTCCTGATTCCAGGACTTCCTTCACAGCCAAGAAATCCGCGTCGAAGCGTCGGTTCTGATTGGGCATGCACACCAGTCCCTTTTCCTTTGCCAGAGCAAAAACCTGTCTGGCTTCTTCGGCCGTGGGTGCAAAGGGCTTCTCAATCAGAGCGTGCTTTCCGGCATTCAAAATTTCCTTTGCATAGGACACATGAAATTGGTCGGGAGCGGCCACCACTACCAGATCCACCGCGTCATCCTGCAGGACCTCATTAAAATCCGTGGTGAAAATGATTTCCGGGTAAAAGGGTTCATATTCGGCAAACTGCGGAATATCTTCCTGACGGCGGTAGACATATTTTACCCGCACATCCTCCCTGTTTTCCACATAGGGAATATGATATTCCCGGACGCTGACTCCAAAACCCACATAAGCAACAGTAATCATAAAAGTACCTCCTTTGAGAAATCGTTTACCCGAATTGATTGTATCCTTTTTTTGGGGACCTGTCAATCTGTTTTTCCGAGAACAATCTGTTTTCAATCTGCTATTCCCAAGAAGGGATTAAAATTTCTGTAAGGGTTCAGCGATCTGTTGGTTTTTCTTGACTTTCCCCACAGGCCATGTTATCCTTGATTTACAATAAATGAAATCGTTTACCCAAACGATAGGATTGCCGGTTACTTAAAAATACGGATTAATTGCCCAAGAGGGTTTGTAAACACCAGCGGGCGCGGGGGTATAGAAATGATTACATTAAAAAATGAGTACATGACTTGCAGCTTTGATGAAAATAAGGGCCAACTCCGGGAGATTAGCCGGGGAGGGCTGACGCTTGGATTTGACGGACTGGGATTTGATTTCGGATGCGACGAAAAAATGGCGGTGGGGCTGTTGGAATACCAGTCCATGCTGGAGTTCCGCACTTGGAATCTGCCGGGGATTGTGCCCACCGGCGCAGAATTTGATCTGATTCCCGCCGAGTATACTTATGACGAGAAGTCCTTTACGGCGGATTTTCATTTGGAGAAGGCCCGGGTTAAGCTGTATTATGAACTGGAGGGGGAGGCTCTTAAGGTAAGGCTTGAAATTGCCAACCTGACCAGCAGTCCTCTGTATCTGAATACCTGTGCCTTTGTGCTGGGCCTTAACCAAGTGGAGGACGTGGTGTTTGATTTTCCGGCCAATACGCCCATACAACATTGCCATGCCGCCGAGTTGAAGCCTCTGGAGGCGGTGCAGACGGGACTGATCAATTTTGCCGTGCATACGGCGCTTCCCGGCGGGGACTTTAACTTGCTGTTTATTGATGATATAGAAAAATGGGGCTGCGGGGTTTACCGGGATGAGACCTGCACCAGATATGTGTATGACGCGGGGCTGGAGATGGACCTGGCTCCGGAGAGCGTCTGTGAGGTGGGGACGCTGTATCTGATGCCCTGTGAGGCCGGCGCCCAAAATCCGTATCTTCAGATTCGGGATTTGACGGCGCGGCTGGGGTATACGCCCTGCACCGGCGGGATCCATGAGGGCGTTATGTATTCCTGCCATCCATCAGGAACCATGGATGCCGGTTTTCCGCTGAAGACGGATCTGTTTGAATATGCGGATTATCTTCCGACGCTGAAAAAAATGGGTGTGGACCATGTGTGGCTGCTGCCGGTTTTTGAACATAATGAAGAGGGGGTGTACCACTCCAACGATCAGTCGGTGATCGACCCGCGCTACGGCGGCGAGGAGGGATGTAAATATTTCTGCCATAAGGCCCATGAACTGGGTATGACCGTATTGTTTGATTATGTACCCCACGGCCCGGCCCCGGAATTCCCGGTGGCCAAGGATAATCCGGAATGGCCGGCGAAGCGCAGGGACGGTTCTCTTCAGGATGAATGGGAATGTGTGTCCATGGACTATAATCATCCGGGTTATCAGGAATATACGACCCGGCTGGTTCACGATCATGTAAAGCGCTTCGGTGTGGACGGGGCAAGGATTGACTGTGCCATGGGAGGTCTTTCCAACTGGCGTCCCTACAGGAACAACCGGCCCAGCGGAAACAGCGTTTTGGCCGGTGTGCATATCACCGAGGCCATTCGCAGCGGATTTCTGCGGGGAGGAAAAAAGTCCTTTATTCTGCCGGAAAACTTTAATCCGCTGCCCAATTACTATCACTGTACCGATTTGTTTTACGGCATGAATCTGTACCGGGCCTTTGTGGATCTGCAGCCGCTGCTTTCATCGGATCCGGCACAATATGCGGCGCTGCTTACGGATTTTCTGGAGAGAGAGGCCTGGATCACCCCTCCGAATTATCATAAAATGCGTTTTCTGGGCAACCACGATACGGTTTCCTGGGTATGGCAGTCGGCCCGGGCGGTTGATTGTTACGGAGCCGGGGCGGCCCGGGCATTGTTTGCTCTGATCGCTCTGATGGACGGAGTACCCATGATCTATCAGGGGGACGAGGATCCTTCCCTGTACGGCGGAAAGGGAGAAAATCTGACGGCGTATTTTACCCTGCTCTTTGGTCACAGAAAAGCCTTTATTCCGAAGGGAAACAGCACGGAATGGCTGCACACGAATTCGCCGGTAATGGCATTTGTCCGTGAGGGTGAAGTAATGGTGCTGATCAATCTTTCCCAGAACCGGCAGGAATATGACTTCGCCGGTCGGCAGGTTCGGCTTTTGGCGGCCAGCGCGGAGAATGGACAAGGGGCGGAAGATACCGTGACCTTGGGCCGGATTCCGGCCTATGGGTATCAAATCGTGAGGTGCCTATGAATTGGAAAATATGCTTCGTGGCAATACTTTTTGTGATGCTTTTTCTGCAGACGGGCTGTTCCGGACAGGGAGATTTTACCCGCAGAGACGGGAATCTGATTCTGGAGGAAGAAGGGATCCGGGTGGTGCTGGATGAACGGACCGGTATGCTGAAAGAATTCTCCTCCGGCAGCGATTCCATCCAGCTGAAAGCCGTGACGGTGGATGCGGGTCTGAATGGCGCTTATGTGTTCCGGCAGCTGGGGTATACGGATTTTTCATCCCTCTCTACCTGGGAACTTCCTCTGCTCTGGCCCAAAATGAAGGAACTTCCGGAGTTTACGCTGGAGAGTGTGAAGCGAACCCAGGAGGGATTTGAGGTATCCGTTTCCCGGGACATTTATTCTTTTTTATATAAGTATCAAATCCTGGACCATGCACTGGCTCTTTCCGTCACTTTATCCGCCGCTTCCGGGGAAGATGTGTATGTAAACGGGGTCGCCTTTTTAATCCAGGGCGTATCGGGTTATGATCTGGCGGACACTACCTTTGAATATCCGGGAAGCACGCCGGAAGGGAGGATTCCCTTTGCCCGGCAGACCCGGTACAAGGCGGTGCCGGCGGATTATGCATCTCCGGTAATACAGTTTACGGACGGCAGCCGGACCACCAATCTTCTATTTGTGAACGAGACGGAAAAATGGACCGCCGGATGCTATTCCGACGCGGACGAACTGCCCTGCGCGGCCTTTCTGTCCGCTGTGGAGGGGGTCATAAACAGTGAAAAGTCCATGGAGGTGGGGACTTTGTACCTGCCGCTGCTCAAGGAGGGCCAGGATCCTTATCTGGCGGTTTCGGATTTCTGGGCAGAGTTGGGATACCATGTTCCCCGGGATCTTCCTGCCGGGGAAGATCTCTGGGGCGTTTATTCGGCCCATCCCTACGGCACCATGGACACAGGATATTGGAACCGGCTTACGCTGGGGGAATATGCGGACAGCCTTTCCTCCGTTTCGGAGATGGGGTTTTCCGCCATATGGCTGCTTCCTGTGTTTCAGCATACCGGCGATAATGTGTACGAGCCCATTGACCAGGGGATTATCGACCAGCGCTATGGAGGCCTGGAGCAGGCCCGCAGCTTTATTCAGGAGGCCCATGCCCGGGGCTTAAAGGTTTTGTTTGACTTTGTACCCCATGGCCCCCGGCCGGTCTATCCTTTTGCCAGGGAGCATGACGACTGGGTGAGCAAGGACCGGCAGGGAAATAATCAGATCGAATGGGAATGCGTCTCCATGGACTATAACCATCCTGATTATTATACTTACAATGTGGAACTGGCAAAATACTATGCAGAGGAAATCAGCCTGGACGGAGCCCGGATTGACTGCTCCATGGGCGGCCTTTCCAACTGGTCATCCGCCGCGGGGCTTCGGGCCAGCGCTTCCGGCCTGGCAGCAGGCTTGAATGTGGTGAAAGCGCTGCGGGAAGGCTTCTGGGCCGGCGGGAAGGAGCCGCTTCTTTTACCGGAAAATTTTCATCCCAGTCCGGCGTATGCACAGTATACGGATGTGTTTTACGACATGCCCCTGTACCGCTGTCTGTACAATATGAACCAGAGTGATTTGACAGAAAGCCAGTATGTAAGCCGTCTTGCTCATTTTCTGGAGGCGGAGCAGAAAACTTCCGTGGCCGGTCAGAAAAAACTTCGGTTTCTGGGCAACCATGATACGGTGACCTGGACCTTTGATGCCCGGCGGGCGCAGTCTTTGTACGGTGTGGAGAAAGCAAAGGCTCTGTGGATGATCCTGGGATGGATCGACGGCGTGCTGTATATCTATCAGGGGGATGAGGATCCGGCGGCCTACGGGCTGGAGGGGGAAAATTTGACCGATTTTTTCACCGAACTGCTGGACGCGAAGAAATCGTATCTGCCCATGGATTATCTGACCCGGTATGTCGCCACCGAATCTCCGGTATTCGCCTTCTACCGCTATGACGGGGAAAGCGGTGATGGGCGTCTGGTGCTGGTGAACCTGTCCAGACAGTCCAATTCCTACACGCCGGAAAACGGCGAAAATCAGGTTTTGGCTGCGATAGGCGAATATGGGCAGAAGGACGGAAGCATCACTTTGGCTCCTTACAGCGGCGTGATTCTGCAGTCCGGACATGCGCAGTGACCTTTATTTATACAAAGAGGTAAAGCCCTGGGACTTGATTTGGAGCCTTCGCAAAAAATGATAACAGATTAGCAAAAATTGAGGAGAAACCGTAACATGGCTCTGCTATTCTGGTACAGTAGCGGGCAGTGCCCAACAGGCCAATCGGGGAAAGGGAGGTACCTTTATGATAAGAAAATGTACAATGAGACAGCTGGGTCTGGCAACGCTGGGGCTATGTCTGGCGTTGTCCGGGGCCGGATGCGGCGCAGGACCGGAGGGGGGAAGCAGCCTATCCGGGCAGCAGAGCTCGGAACCGGAGAACCAGTCCGCCTCCCGGAATCCCGAAGACCAGGAGGGGGCGTCCGGGGAAAGCGCCGCCGGAGAAAATGCTGCCGGAGAGACCAATCCGAAAGAGGAATTGTCGGAAGAAGATCTCTACTGGCAGCAGGTGCTGAGCGAGTTCGGCGACAGTCCCTATGATTTGACCGCCGCTTTGACGGAACCTGCGCTGAAAGATCTCTGCAGCGATTATTTCACTCTGGGCGTGGGCATCAATGGCAGCACCTTGGAGAATCAGACGCTGAACATGCCGGAGTATATGGCGGTGGCAAAGAGGCATTTCAATAGCTGCACCATGTCCAATCTGATGAAGAGCGCTTACATACTGGACCAGCAGGGTTCTCAAAAAAGCGTGGAGGAGGGGGACGGCAGCCCGGTTCTGTCCTTTGCCGCCATCGACCCCACGCTGGAGTGGTGTCAGGCCAACGGCATGAGGATGCGGGGCCATACGCTGGTCTGGCATACCCAGGCGCCGGAATGGTTCTTCCGGGAGGGGTATGAGGAAAATGAGCCGTATGTGGACAAGGAAACCATGCTTATGCGCATGGAGAGTTATATTGCCCAGTTGATGACCCATGTGCAGGACGAATATCCCGGCGTGGTGTACTGCTGGGATGTGGTGAACGAAGCCGTGGACCCGGACAGGGGGGATCCGAACAGCTATTTCCTGTGCCGCACGGAGAACGACGGAACGCCCAATCCCTGGTATGAAACCATCGGCGAGGACTATGTGGAGATGGCTTTCACATATGCCCGGAAGTATGCCGCGGAGGACGTAAAGCTGTTTTATAACGATTTTAATACCTTCCAGATTCCGAAGCGGGACGCCATCTATGCGCTCTGTGCCTCTTTGAAGGAAAAGGGTCTGATCGACGGCATCGGTATGCAGGGATACTGGGGCGTGGATTATCCCACCATCGGTACATTGGAGACCACGATACGCAAGTTTGGAGAACTGGAACTGGAAATCCATATCACCGAATTGTCCGTGGGGGTTGTCAAAGAGGATGAGAAGAGTTTTGAAAAGCAGGGGCAGCGCTATGGCTCCATCTTTATGTCTCTGGCGAAGCTGGACACGGAGGGAGGCGGCAATGCCAATATCACCAATGTGACCTTCTTCGGCCTGATTGATCACTACCGGGAGGGCGATACCACCAACTCCCGATTGTTTGACGGGGCCTTCCAACCCAAGCCTGCCTTTATAAAAGTTAAAAATATGTTGAATGCCTTATATAAAAAAGAGTAGAATAATCTGCTCACCACAATGTAAAAAGGAATATCAGAAACGCCGCGAAGCCGCAGAAACACTATGTTTTTGCGGCTTCGCCCGTTCCTTTGGCTGCGGTATAAAAATCTGTTTTGGCACCCATTGGACGCCCTAACTCGACGGACAGATATAAGCCGCCATAAGAAGCAGGAAAGAGATACGCCCGTCAGAGTTCTAAATCGCTGCTTTCCCTACTGTGTCATGGTATGCGTAACAAATCCACAACAAGAGGAGTGATTTACTATGGCAGAGTCAGCCAAAATAATTCCTATAATATAGTGAGCGTTATATTGCTGTTTTGATCTGCTAAACTCTTGACTTTAACGCTGCGTCATAGTTTATAATGTATGAAAACAGGAAAGGAGAAAATTATATGAAAATAACTGCTATACGTTCAGATCGTGTTTACTCAAAAATTGTGGAAGCACCTCTGGATAAAAAGAATGACATTTACCGATACGAGTTGATGATGCCATTTGAAAGAAAGTGGGCGTGCTATGGTGTCCCTATGAAAGCAGCGACCTCTAATGGATATGATGTAATAATGGCGAGCGATATGCTTGGACATATTGCCCCAACTAAAGTAGACGAAACACAAAAACATAATATTGCCCTTATTTCTAACGATATACTTTGGAAAGAATGTGAATTATCAATCAAACGGTCACTGAACTGTTTTGTTGAACATGGGATTGAACTACCTGTTAAAGAGTATCTGTTTACAATTTTGCTTGCAAATTGTGAAAGTCCTTACATTATGCTAAACGAGGGCTATTGCGGTGATGGCGGTATTCCGGGATATATTTTTTCTTGGCTAACTCCAAATGAATATACCTTAGAACATCTTCCGGTGGCGTTGGCACATGAAACAAATCACAATGTACGTTTTCAATTTGTTAAATGGAAAAATGACATTACACTTGGAGAGATGATGATTAGTGAGGGATTGGCTGAAAATTTTGCTACATTTTTATATGGGGAACATAAAGCAGGTCCTTGGGTAACAAAGACAGATATAAAAACCTTAAACGAATACATTAAACCTATCATTCGTGAGGGCTTAAATGTTCAAGGGTTGGAAAATCTTAATGCTTATCTTTATGGTGATGAGATGGCAGCATTACAAAACTATCCGCAAGTTGGTTTGCCTTATTGTGCCGGATATGCTTGTGGCTATCATTTGGTAAAGCATTATCTTAAAAAGACGGGTAAACATATTGTTGAAGCGACATTATTTTCGGCAAAAGAAATTTTAGATGCAACGGAGGATTTTTGGAATGAATAAATAGCCTATGGCAGTCCATGAAGTTGCTAAGTCAACTGGTATCACAACCCGCGCACTTCATTATTGTGATGAAATCCGGTACTCCTTTTTTGGGGTACGGCGAGCAGATTATTCTTCTTTATGTCATAATTAGCAACACTATTTTAAAAAAGAACCTCTGTCGTGCTGTTGCATAACAGGGGTTCTTTGACAGTCTGGGTTGCGGCATTCTCTGCCGCAACCTTAAATTTTCGCATTTGCATTACTGTATGAATAGCCTCTTGTCATATATACTTCAAATAATTTCACAGCCAGAAGATGCTTTTTGTATTGACATTTCTCAGATTGAGTGCTATATTGTAAATAACCAATTAACCAAAAGGTTAAAAGCTATGAAGGGGGGGTGTTCTTTTTGTTAGAAGTGTCCGGCCTGTCTTTTCATTATCAATCTCATGTACCTGTGCTGACTGACCTTACTTTTTCAGTGTCAGATGGAGAAATCATTGGCCTGTTAGGGAAAAACGGAGTTGGGAAAACTACAACATTAAAGCTGATTTTGGGCTTACTACCGCTTGAAAAAGGCTCTATCTGCCTTGGTAACTATTCGCTGTATCTACATCCCATGCAATACAGGAAACAAATTAACTATGTTTCTGACAGCCACGATATATACAACAATCTTACGGGAAAGGAATATTTGAATTTTATAGCGGATATGTACGAAGTACCTTCTGAAACAAGAGTTGAAATATATACGCCGCTGATAGAAGCGTTTCAGGTTGAAAAATATCTGAATAGCCCTATTAAAAAATTATCTCATGGGACAAAGCAAAAAATAGCTATTATAGCGTCTCTGGTTAATGATCCCCTGCTTTGGGTGTTAGATGAGCCAATGACAGGACTGGATGTAGAAGCTGTTCAGGTCTTAAAGGAATTGATTAAATCCAGAGCGGCCTACGGAAAATCTGTTCTATTTTCATCTCACATATTGGAAATTTGTGAGAATTTGTGTGATAAAATTGTCATCATGCAAGCTGGAACGATTAAGAAAACAATCGAGCTTCGAGATAATCCTTCCTATATTTCTTTGGAGAATATTTATTTGGAGGTGGTTAATGATGCACCGATGGATCAAGATTTTTCAATTAAGCAAAACAATAAGTAAGATTAATTTCAGCTTTTTGAATTTTCGGTATAAGTTAAAAGAACGCCCTGATCCCTATTTTATTGTGCTGACTTGCTTTGTTTTAAGCATTATCGGTGTATTCTATTACTACTATTTTCAAATGCTTGGTCGGCTTTATGATGGACTTTCCGAGCTGGAGTTGGGAACTTTGTTTTGTCGGCTTGCACTGTTTGCAGTGGCGATGGTACTCTCGATCGTGAGCGCCTTCCTACTGATAAACATTTTTTGCTTTTCAAGGGATATAGAACACTTGCTGCTATTTCCAGTAAGGCCATGCGACATTTTTACAAGTAAGTACATTGCAGTAATCCTGTTTTGCTATGCGATTGAAATTTTACTGCTGCTTCCTGTGTGTATAATCCAAACGCAATACATGGGAGATATTTCTGCGATAATTACATATATCTCTGCGGCAGCGATACTCCCTCATATTGTTGCGTTCCCTTTGGCGGTTCTTGTGACAATATGCTTGAAAATGGCCATGCTTCTTAAACGCATGAGGACAATGCTGGTAGTCACAGGAATCATAGTGTATTTTGCAGGCGGCGTGATCGGCGTTCTATTATCAAATGGGCAAATAGGCGCAGAACGAGACTTATTGAACTGGGTTAATAATCTTATTGTACCATTCCCGTTCTATAATTCGTATATCCGTTTTCATCCCAGATTAAAGCTATTCTGCATCATACTTGCCGCTGTGTTTATCGGCGGATACTACTATTTGAGTAATTTTGTGATCGGAAAGAAATATGCCATCTATGATAAAGAGGGACGGATTCGCTTAAAGGCGTTGAAATACAACTCGTCGTCAAAGCTGAGAAGCTATTTTAAGAAAGAGTTTCAAACTTTTTTCCGTAATCCGGTGTATGTCATAAACGGATTGTTTGGGATTTTTATTACCCCCTTTTTATTGCCGCTGTCTTTTCGGATCAGTGCAACCGCAGAGAGTATAGAACAAATAAGAGCCTTGGTATCAGCCCCGGAATTTTCCTTTTATGCGGTACTGTTTGCGCTTGCGGTAATTGTACTTACATCCGCAATCAATGTAGTGGCCTCAAGCAGTTTTTCCAGAGAGGGGGCAAGTTTTTGGATAACGAAGATCATTCCGTATTCATTAAAGCAGCAAGCGTTTGTGAAAGCCCTGTTTTCTGCAAGTATCTCTATTATGGGGATTATCATAAATTGCTTAATATTCAAGGTTTATTTTAACTATGGTTTTATCCAGATTGGAGTAATCTCTTTCATTGGCATACTATTTGCAGCGTTGTGGAACTTGATCGGAGTATTTATCGACATGAAACGTCCAAAATTGGAATGGACAAATGAAACAGAAGCAATCAAGCAAAATGTTAATGTGGTTTTGTCTATTTTGCTTTGTATCGCAATTTCAATAGGGTATTTCTTTGTGATATCAAAAATGCTTCAGAACGGATTCGCTGCCAGAGGCATTATAAGCTTTCTATTGTGCAGTGTATGTATTATAATTTTACTTGTATGTAAAGGAATTGCGTCTCATCAAGAGTAATCTTTCAAAATATGTCTATCAATCAAAGGAGGAAGAAGCTATGAGTAAAAAGAAAATGATCTCTGCGATATTATTGATTGGAACTTTTGTCATATTGTTTGTGACAACATTTTTCCTTCCAGACAAGATACCTTTCCATTTTGATGTGAATGGAGAAGCAGGCTGGTATGCAAGTAAGTATTTTCTACTGCTGCTTACACCTGTTCCGTATTTGATTTACCATCAACTTACACACAGGAAAAAATGAATACAGTATTATGTGGAAAGGAGATTTACTTAGATGGCTACTGTATTCAAAGCTCTATCTGATGATACCAGACGACAGATTCTAAAGCTGCTCGCAAATGGTGATATGACTGCCAAGGAAATTTCTGAAAACTTTATGATTTCAAAGCCTGCCATATCAAAACACCTTGATATTTTGAAAGAAGCAGGGTTAGTGACAAGCGAACGGACGGGGATGTCCGTCACTTATTCCCTTAATGCTTCTGTATTGCAAACAACTTTAGGCGCATTTTTGGAGTTTTTTGATACAAATAGATCCACAGGAAAAGAGGGAAACGAGAATGAAACTATATAGAAGTCTGAATATGATATTCTTGATTATATTCATTATAGGGACAGCCCTATGTTTTAAATATCTTCCCAGCGAAATACCTTTGTTTATGCAAAGCCCTTCCCGTTGGGTTTTTATTGGGATTTGTTTTGTTATTTTGCTTGCGTTAGCTATTGCAGCCTTTTTTCCTCACAAAATCTCCAAAAACGACAATGAAGTGAGAAATGATATTACTCTAACTGTAATTAACCTCTTAGGACTCGGAATTTTTCTTTTCTATTTTGTCGCGATCGCTAGGTATTGCGGTTTGCAGATGAATTATATGAAAGGCATTGCGCTTATCGTGGGGGGCTTAATGGTATTAGTTGGAAATTTTTTACCGCAAATGCCTTATCGCAGCCGGATTGGGTTTAAATTGCCTTGGATTCTTAAAGATAAACTATGTTGGCAAAAAAGCCATAGATTTGCCGGGTACACGGCAATACCTTTTGGGCTTATTCAGTGTTTGCTTGCTTTGTTTGTGCCAAATAACAATCTTGTATTTTTGCTGGGAATTGGTATTTGGATTATAATTGTGTGTATTTATTCATTGATTATCTTTTATCAGAACAAGGGGAATTTTGGTAAGTATAAGCCATCAGACAGTAGCAGTAAGTAATAATATACAGCTTGGCAAATCTTTTATTCGTGAATATGAGGCTGGCGATATTCCGGCTGATGTACTCCACTTCCCCATATACTGTCTTGATCGAAGTTCTGCGATTTCCATTCCCCCAATAGGCTTTCTTATTGCGCTCCTCTGCCAATTCTTTGTTATATGACTCCAAGGCTTTTGGGGCAGCGATAAAGGCAGCGCGTGCAGGGCGCAAGGAAAGCCGCAGAAATTTTGTGCGGACGGACTCGGCGGGGAATATCAAGCCGGATAAGAAGAAGTCCACGGAAAAGATTGACGGCGCGGTGGCGGCGGTTACGGCGCTTGACCGGGTGGTAAGGAATGGCAGGAGTAGGGGGAGCGTGTATGATGAGAAGGGATTTTGCGCTTTTAGTCTGATGGGATTAAGGGGGTTTAAAAATTTGTTTGTTTATGGGGTTGACTCTCACACTATGGTATACTCTAAACTATGTATGAGCTCAGGAAAACACATATATGTGAGGTGGAACGAATGTTAAAGATAGGAGATTTTTCAAAACTGTCAAGAATCAGTATCCGTATGCTCCGGCATTACGATGAAATAGGAATCCTTCGTCCGGAAAGGGTGGATGATTTTACGGGATACCGGTATTATAGTGAATCACAGCTTCTGCTGGCAGGGCGGATACAGTCGTTGAAGGGCCTGGGGTTTGGGCTTTCTGTGATAAAAGAGATATTGGGCAAGTATGGTGATCCGCAGGAGATGGAGAAGTTCCTGTTGGTAAAACGCAGGGAACTGAAGGAGGAAGCTATGGCGGCAGAGCAGAAATTGATGCTGCTTGACAGTACATTGAAATGGCTGAGAAAGGATGGTAGTCTTATGGATTATGATGTTACATTAAAAACAGTACCGGAGCGTTATGTTGCAAGTGTGCGGCAGGTGATCCCCGCCTATGACCAGGAAGGGGTGTTATGGGAGATCATGTGCCGGGAACTGGAGCCGCAGAAGGTGCAGCAGGCAGCGCCGTGTTATGGGATGGCGATATTCCACGATGAAGGGCATAAGGAGCATGACCCGGATGTGGAGATTCAGAGCGCGGTTGTGGGGACTTATCAGGATACGGAGCATGTGAAATTCAAGACTGTGCCGCCGACCCAGGTTGCTTCTGCAATATATAAAGGCGGCTATGACCAGATTTCAAGAGTGAATGCGGCGGTTGCAGACTGGGTGGTGGCGAACGGATATGATTTCGACGGGAAATCGTTCTGCATCTATCATGTGAGTCCAAGCCAGACAGATAATCCGGAAGAATTGGTCACGGAGGTTTGCTTTCCGGTAAGAAAGAAGTAAATGATACATCAGTGATATATGCGGGAAAAGCATCTCTTCGGAGGTGCTTTTCTTCTGTGTATTTTTAGGAGGTGTGTTTGAAGCTGAGATCTATTTTGGGTATCATACGGCTTATTCCTTTTTGTTTGGGTGGAGCAGCAGCGGGAAGGTCGTGAATGAGCGGACGGCCATGCAGACCATGGCGGTCTATTCCTGTGTGCGGATTCTGTCGGGGGCTGTTGCGTCTCTGTCGGTGCATCTATATCGGTATGCGGGGAAGGGGAAGATACGGTGAGGGGTACGGGGCCGGAGGCTGTGATATTTTCGCGCATGGCGGTGACAAATTCCCTGCTGTCTAAACTGGTGCCGAAGGAGACGGAAAAGAGGGTTCCGGTGGAGCAGTGGGGATGTTTATGGCGGATACGGAGCTTTTGCCTATCGGGCTGGTGAATGATATGTATACGGAACAGATGAATGACGGGTATCGGTACAGTGAGCTTGGGACGCAGGCGGATATGGACCGATTCTGAAATCTGATTGATATGGCGGCTTTTTCTGCTATAATGGGGAATGGGAAAAGGCTGGCAGTGTTGGCAGGAAGTAAAATTTGAAAGGAGAAAGAAAATGCCTTATATTACAGTTGAAAGTGGGGCTTTATCTGATGAGCAAAAGGAGTTATTAATAAAGAGGTTGACGGAGGTATCTTCTGAAATTATGAATGTACCACAGGAGTTTTTTACAATGACGATTAAAGAACTGCCGGACAAAAATTTTGGGATTGGAGGAAAAACAATTGATATAGTTAAATCAGAATATATAAAGGTTCATAAATAAAATGGTGAGAAATACTTCTCGTATTAGAATACAGTATCTGCAGAAAAACGAAAGCTGTTTCCTCTTTTCTCATCATCCAATTGTGATTGAATGACGATATCCTTAATGATATAATTAAGGGCAATAAAAATCGGAATGGAGAGCGGCATGAAAAAGGTATGCGCATGTGTTTTATTTGCAATCATCTTGCTTGTAGGATGTGGAGATAATGCTGGAATGCAAAACCTGTACAGCGCAGAGTTTGAGATTACGAGAACTGACAGCGAGACAGACTTTTTTCTGGCAGAGACATGGGATGCCGGGATTACGCCAGTATATCAACCGCTCTCTGATTCCTTTTCCATGGCAGAGGATACGCTGTATTTTGTGGTCAGAACAGAGGGAATGCCTGCAAGTGTGTATGGGGTATCTTTAGCGGGACAGGGCCGGTCGCCGCAGCAGATTCTGCTTTTGGAAGATGGCAGTATTGATACTGTTGCGCAGGCAAAAGGGGCAGATGGAGAGAAGATCCTGGTTTTGGCAGGAAAAGATGAAGAGCAGGCCCCTTTTCTGGAGGCTTATACGATAGAAGGCTGTCAACTGTGGCGCAGTTTCTACGAAACACAGGGGGAGACGGCGCTCCGTCTGGCGCAGGATGGTGGCGGATATTTTTATGTCATGTACGCAGAAGAAGTATTACTGTTCGATGGGGACGGCATCTGTGAGGGTAGTATTTCCTGTCCGGGAAAAAGTTATATAGATCTCTGTGCTGCTGGCGGCATTGTCTATGTGTCTTATCATGACGGGGATACGGGAAAGACGCTGCTGACCAGACTGCAGCAATAGGGGAACCGGGCGGAGGGAGAACTGCCTATAGCGGGGAGTGGCCGCCTGGGAGCAGGCCGGGAGGAAAGATTGCTGTTTCAAGATGGGAACGATATATATGCATGTGTTTTCCAGACACAAAAAGCAGAAAGGCTATTGGATCTCAGCGAGTATGATCTGGTCGGAGAAGAATTACATGCTCTGGGAGAGACCCCATCAGGAGAGATCCGGCTAATCACCTGGGAGATGTGCGCGTATGACAGCCCTGCATGGATCACCACACTTAAGGCGGCGCAGGAAGGACAAGTGGCAGAGGATGGCAGGCGGATCATTACCTGGCTTGTGGTAGGTGCAGAGTTGTCAGAAGAGGAACAGGTGGTGGCGGCATTTAACCGACAAAATAAAGACTATAAAGTGGTAGTGGAGCAGGTCTCATTAAAAGGATTGACATCTACTCTGGGAGATAGACAGTACGATCTTGACGCAGGTATTTATATGTGTGTCAATACCCGTCTGCTGGCCAGAGAAAGCGCCGATCTGCTTTCTTTTCTAAATTATCAGGATATGGAGCGCTATCTTTCGAAGGGATATCTGGAAGATTTGATACCGTATATCGCACAGTCCGAGCAGGTAAACCGGGAGGACTATCTAGGACAGGTACTGGCATGTTACTTCAGAGGAAACGCTCTTTACAGTATTCCGCCTTCTTTTGGGATTGATACCTTGATCGGGAAGGAGTCCGAATTGGGAGCGGAACCGGGTTGGACTGTGAAAGAATTTTTGGATTGGCTTTCACAGCATCCGGATGCTGTGACCAAAGAGGGGATATCCAGAGAAAATGTGTTGGAATTCTGTCTGATGGGTACTATGAATGATTACTTGAACTGGGAGTCCGGTCAGTGTGATTTTGAAGGGGAAGATTTTCGGAAGTTGATGGGCCAGATCCAGGAGCTGACAATGGACGGTTCCCCTCACTGGGACGATTGGGAAAAGCAGCTGGAGGAGAAAAAACCTGTTCTGGAACAGGTTAGGATAAGCGGTTTTTCAAGCTGCAACGCATGGGAAAATATGTATGGTGAACCCTTGGTGTATAAGGGATATCCCAGTAAAGACGGAACTCCCTGTTACTATTATGTCAGCGGCGGACTTGGAATTCTCAGTAGAAGTACCTGCAAGGAAGGGGCTTATGCTTTCTGGGAATTTTATTTATTGCATCGTTCCGGGGGCGGCGATGCATATTATACCCACCGGGAGGATTATGCTGATAGTATGTTCCGTATTGCAGATGAGCAGTATGCCTTTACAGAAGATGGAAAGATGAAATATCGAAAATTGTCGGAGATGCCGCCCGAAACTGCGGAGGCAGAGGGGCTTGAGTGGATATCCCGTATGACCGAAGAACAGCGGGATAAGCAATTGGCCATGCTTGCGTATGCGCAGGCAGACACGCTGGATAATCAGGCTGTCTGTTATATCATTTGTGAAGAGGCATCAGGCTATTTTGCAGGAGCAAAAGAGCTGGAAGATACCTGTCGGGTGATCCAGAGCAGGGTACAATTGTATTTGGCTGAGAGGGCGGGATAAATTTTTTGATTTGCAATTAATAATTTAGGATAACAAAGAATATGCAGTTTTTAATCAGAATTGCCTAATATACAATTTATAATAAGGCATTCGTTCCGCATGTGAGATGTTGGTTTATCCGGTCCCTTTTTTGCTGCAGCATACCTAAAGGAATTTGCATCAGGAGAGAAAGAGGGGTGTCTAAAAGTATTTAGGGATGTCTTATGTATTTCTCCCTTTTCGGAATTGTGTACCCAGTGGGAAATAACTTATAAATATACATTGTAAATGGCAAATAAAGATTTTATAATAAATATATAAATTGGGATTTGAAGGTATGTGCAATGGAACTTAAACTAATAGAATTAACCCATAAGAACGAGGTTTGCCAGACATACGAGATTTACAAGCACTGTATGTTTATGCCTACTGAGGAAAAATTCAGCATAAAAGCAGATCAACTTCTTGACGATAACGCTGTAAAAATCTTTGCTTGTTGCAATCAAGACATGATAGAGGGTGTTATCGTTGTTTTCTTTGCTGAACAACATAAAATGGAAGTCGTAGGCATTGCGGTTGATATGTCCGCTCGTGACAAGGGCATCGGTTCCTATATGATAAATCAGGTGATAAAGGATTACGGTTTGCTTTATGTATCTGCAGAAACAGATAATGATGCCGTTGGTTTTTATCGGAAAAACGGTTTTAGCATTACAGAGTTCCCCAAAACCTATGACGATGAAACTGTTATCCGATATAAATGCGAATTAACCATATAATCAATTTCCAGTTTATAGAACTGTTAGATTGTTGAATATTATGTGGTCTGTGTAGAAATATACTTTATATTTCGAGACTTATGCATCGGGAACACTTTCCCGAAAAGGGAGAAGATTTTGGATACCGGCGTAGTGTGTCGCATGCCCGCACATGGCTGGGAGGATAGCCAGATAACAGCGACAGAGGATATCATTTTAAAACGCAGAAATGGTTCGTATGTAACAGTAATTATAAATATCAGCCGGTGCCACAGGGGATCTAAGGGGGAGGACAATAAGCACTCAAGCCAGGGCCGATCAGGCTGCGGTATAAAAATCTGTTTTGATGCCTTGACGCCCTTTTTCTTTGCGGTATCGTTTTTTCTGCATTATAGCATATACTATCTGCATACTCTTTTTGTAATTTATATGCAGAAAACCCCGTTAGCATCTTGTTTTTCTGCATATAATATAGTACTATTATGTGCAGAAAGGGTGGGAGTATATGAGAAAATTTGATTATTCCTTTTTGAACAATGGCTTGTTGCCTGCTAATCTTGTGAATTTAACCGCAAACATATCTGCTCTTAAGACCATGGCAGGTGTACGAAAAGGCGAATACACGCAGATTTTTAGTGAACTTGAAGCCGTTGCAAAGATACAATCTATTAAGAGTTCTAATGCGATTGAAGGAATTGTCACAAGTGACGAGCGTATCGCTGCCATTGTAAATCAGAATAGCGCTCCCCTTAATCATAATGAGGCAGAGATTGCAGGCTATAGGGACGCATTAAATGAAATTCATTCAGGTTTTGAATATATTGATTTCAGAGAACGAGATATTCTGCGTTTGCATGAAATGATAATGTCCTTTGCTGGTTATGAATATGGCGGTCAGTACAAAACGGATGACAATGTGATTTTAGAAATAGACGCTGACGGCAATAGACAGGTTCGCTTTCGTCCTACATCCGCAGATGAAACACCAAAGGCAATGGAGCAATTAGAACTTGCTTATATGGAGGCTCGCAGCGACGCAAATGTGAATCAACTTTTGCTGATTCCCTGCGTTATTTTGGACTTTCTCTGCATACACCCATTCCGGGAAGGAAATGCAATACAGATACACTTGCAGAAAGCGGCATAACAGCGGCAAACTGCTTTGTATATAACTTCTAAGAATGGCATTGAGGCAGATTGAATAAGTTCGGCAAAGTGAGAGTTTCCCATATGAGGAATCTTTTCCATATGGAAAATCGTGTGTTATATTGAAGAATGCTAACTATGAATATTTCACGCTGGGGGATCCACCAATGCAAGAGTGAGAGTCACTTATCTTTTGCTGTGCATCATGTTACTCAAAGTGGGAGTAACTAAGCGAAAGTAAGGGGGATCTGTTCTGTGAACCGTCGGCTTTATTAGGAAACCTGGCAAAGTCTATTCACAGAAAGATCTGGATCCTTTGGCATGGAATAACCAATTTAATCTGAATAGTTATGTAAAGCCAGCCATCTCAAGCTTGGAATATTTAGTTTTGTGATGGCTGTTTCTTTACATAACATTTCACAAAGCAATAAGGTTTTTCAACCGGTCAACCTAATCTCCTTTTGAGATTTAAAATTTGGTATCTTTGGGTGGACAAGGATCATTGCCATAGCTATCCTTATCGCGAATACGGCCATGACGATTATGAATTACAAGTTCTGATTGTTGGCGTATCGCAATATCTCTGCCGTAAGCAATTGCCTCTTTTTGTGTATCAAAAGTTTTTGTTGCTCGGGCTGCTTTTTCTCGTTTTAATTGCCATTTCCCATTATTCGGAACTACATGTTGATTTGCCATATAAAACATCTCCTTTACATTAAGTCGCTGTGTAGTGTTTCCAAGGTATTCTGGATGGGTGTATATTTGCCAGAAAGCGTACAATATCCTTGCGGCCATCGTATGTTGGAATACCTTTTTGGTTCTGCGCCATAAGAATTATAGGGATATTTCCAAAATAACGCATAAAACCAAATCGAATAGCTTCTTTTTTAGGGCTGGTTAGAACATATGGTTTTACAACAGCAATTGCAAAGGTAACCCCTTGTTCTTTAATGAGAGCACCATCAAATGACATATTTTTTCCTCCTTCCTCATATAACTGGGAAAGGTAAATTGCTTAAATGCAATACAAAACTGTTGAACTCTCTGCGTTTATGTGGTAGGATTCAAGTGCTACGTTGAATTTGCACAATGCAGATTCAGTTTGAAAGATGGTCGAAAGGCCATCTTTTTACCTTTATTAGCACTTATACAAAGTGAGTGCTAATGCTCCTGTAAGTAAAAAATAACATAGGGGATGTTATTTGTCAAGATATAATAAGAGAAAAAAACTCTTATATGAATTAATATATAGAGGGGAATGTGTATAAAACTATTGACACGAGAGAATTATTCACAATATAATAGAAAACATATTGATGCAAATAGAATAGTAGAAAGAGAGTAGAAAGAGATGTTTATAGGTTTTTCGGTCAGTAATTATTTGTCATTCAAAACCGCGCAAACAATATCAATGGCAGCATCTAAAGTGGCAAGGCATAAGGAACACATCTTAAATGGTAATGGAAAGAAAATATTAAAAACAGGTCTTATCTATGGTGCTAACGCAAGTGGAAAGAGTAATTTAGTTAAAGCGATTGATTTTTCAAGGGATATTATATTAGATGGTTTGGGCGAAGTTGATCTAAACAAAAAATATTTTAGAATATGTAGTGAGTGTTATATGACACCGGGAGTTTTTGAGTACAGGTTGATAACACATACGGGGAAGGAGTATTCTTATGGGATTGCGATATCCTATGCAGAAAAAGAAATTCTTGCAGAATGGCTGATTCGTATAGAGAAAAATGGCACAGAGACTTATATTTTTAATAGAGATATTGACGAAAATGGTATAAATTTTACTGAAAGTGAAATTAAAATTAAAGATACTGAAGAAAAAGTGCGATGGGAAATTTATTTAGGTGATTTTGGTGAAAATATATCTGAGTCTTTAAAGAAAAAAAGCATTTTGAGTGATATAGCTGAAAGAAGCAACGGCAGACAAGGAGTCTTTTCTGAAATTCTAGATGTTTTCATTTGGTTTCGAAGCATGATTATAATATTTCCGACCAGTCAATATAGTGGTTTAAACCAGCTGGTTGAAGATGAACAGATTAGAAATGTTTTTTCAAAACTCTTAATATATTTTGACACTGGTATTGAATCCGTGGAATCAAAGCTGGGACAAATGGAGTTTGATAAAATTTTTGAAGGTATTCCGAAGGAAGATGCTGAAAAATTAAAAGCCAGAATTACGAATGATATTGGGGATGATCCTGTAATGTTCAAGGTAAATAGTCAGGTATATTCTTTACGTAAAGATGACGAAGGGAATATTATAACGAAGAAAATGATGCAAAATCATGGTAACATGCAGGAACTTTTTGAATATTTGGATGAGTCTGACGGAACACAAAGGCTATTTGACCTCATTCCTTTATTTTATGAGCATAATGGGAATAGAGTCATTTTTATTGATGAAATTGACAGAAGCCTTCACACGAATCTTACCCGGAAATTTCTTGAACTGTTTTATAAATTGACAGAAGATGATACGAGCCAAATAATTGCAACGACGCATGATATTCACTTACTGGATTTGGAGTTGATCAGGCAGGACGAAATTTGGTTTGTAAAAAGAAACGGGGATCATAGCTCGAAGTTATACTCGTTAAATCGTTACAAGGAACGTTACGATAAGAAAATAGACAAAGAATATCTACTGGGACGTTACGATGCTATACCGGTATTTGATGATGAAGTGTTGGAGGATTTAAATGTATAATCGTTACAGGTTAACATCCACAGTATATGACCGGGAAGATGAGAATCAGAAAATCATCCCGGAAAAAAGGGTATTCCTGTCTGTAGAAGGTAATGTGACGGAAAAAGAATATTTCGATGGCTTATCAAAAAACAGAATGAAAATCGGGATCAATGCAAAAGTTGATGTAGAGGTTTTGCGTAGGGGAAAGAAAGATACGAACAGTGCACCTCAGCAGGTAATAGAATTATTAGAAGAATATATTAGGCTTAGGGAGCAAAACGAAGATGATATCTATAAATGAGCAAATATAGAAATTTGCACAAAACTACCCTACCAATTTCA
>BLLU01000034.1 GCA_011959105.1 Lachnospiraceae bacterium
GTCCATTTAATATATTCACTTTCTAAGGTGTGTTAGGTGTGAGAGTTTAATCTTGACTTTTGAGACCATTTAGTGTAGTCTGCGATAGAGACTACTGCGAGTAGTCTGTGAAAGGAGAACGAAACACATGGCAGAAATACAATTGGGTGTTATTGAGGCACGATATGCAGATATGATTTGGGCGCATGAGCCGGTTACTTCGTCTGAATTGGTAAAGATGACAGCGGTAGAATTTAACTGGAAAAGAACTACGGCACATAATGTATTGCGGAGACTAATAGACAAAGGATTGTTCCGTAATGAAAATGGAGTGGTAACGGCTGTGATTTCCAGGGATGAATTTTATTCCATGCAGAGCAGACGATATGTGGAAGATACTTTTACGGGCTCGCTTCCAGCATTTATTGCGGCATTTATGCAGGGTTCCAAGATTACAGCGGATGAAGCGGAAGAAATCCGCAGGATAATTGACAGGACGGAGGAATAAAGGGTATGGGCGATATTTTCTTGAAGTTATTAAATATGAGCATTACTGCCGGATGGTTAATATTGGCTGTTTTATGTATCAGGCTGTTATTTAGAAAAATTCCCAAATGGGTGAATTGTCTGTTGTGGGGAGTAGTAGCAATTCGGCTGATTTGTCCGTTTTCCATTGAAAGCCAGTTCAGTATATTGCCAAGTACAGAACCTATAAAATCCAGCACAGTTGTGGAAGGGGAAGTGCAAAATTATATACCGTCCATAGACAGCCGGCTGACGATTGTGGAAAATACGATAAACCCAATGCTGACAGAAACCTTTGCGTATAATGAATCAGATAGTGCGGCTCCCTTGCAGATAGTTACATATGCTGCCGGTCTTGTTTGGTGCTGCGGCATGGTTCTGTTAATAATTTGTGCAATGGGTAGTGCTGTAAAGCTGCATAAACTTGTAAAAGAAGCGGTATGCGTCAGGGATAATATTTACATTTGTGATGTCGTAAAATCCCCCTTTATTTTGGGGATT
>BLLU01000035.1 GCA_011959105.1 Lachnospiraceae bacterium
GAAAAAGTGAGAAAAAGCGAGTTAACAAGAGAAAAATAAAGATTATTATGGGAGGTAAAAGAAAGTATGCCAATTAGTATTTCCGATTATCCTGTTTATTTGCAGGATGATTATAAACTTAATAGAGAGTATTTGAAATCCCAGGGGAGGCAAAATGAAGATCAGAAAGTATTTCACAGAGATTCACTGGAAATTTCCCAATTATCGAAAAACAGGGAAATCGTAATGGATAAAATTAAGCATATGGTGGTGCAGTCGGCGGCAGCGCTCAGCGATATGAGGGCTGGAATATTAAAGGAAATCCGTGAAGAAAAAGGGCAGTATGGTTATTCGGATGTTGTGAATGCCTGCGGGTTGGGTTATGCAAGGATGTATTCTGAAATCGAACGGCGCCATGAAAATGAACAGTATTATAAGGCAGATGGAACACTATTGACAAAGGAAGAAGAAATTGAATGGCTGGATCTGCAATATGACCAGGAAGTGGTATGGCAGAAATCCTGTGCCAGAATAGCAGCCCAGGGACAGGTCTTTCTGGGGAATATTCCTGAAATGCCAACAAAAGAGCTGGAGGAATTGGAGGACAGCTTATACCAAGCGAAGGATGTCTATATGAAGCTGTACCGGGAAAGTGGGCAGATGGGGAAGCCGCTTTTCCTGCAAAATTATATGTTTGGCAATGGCCAGATGTATGAAGTGCTGAACACATTAGGTAACTTACAGGAGAGGGTGTAATAATGCAGGTTAATTTATTGACTTTTAATTCCATATCACCTATACTATTATCTAAGCAGAGGACTACTGTGTAGTTGAGAAGGTAAAACTGAATAAGAATGATATGTGTTTGCGAGGGAACTGAACAAGTTGAAAAAGGTGAGACCTGACCTCTTGACCTGTCGGCTAATACCGGCGTAGGGAAGCAATTTCTTACGCCGTACTGCGTCTGAAAGAGCTTCTGATGATTTGGAAGCTCTATTTTTTATTGCAAGGAGGAAAAGAAAATGACATTTATGGAAGGCATTTTGAGACAGAATAAGCCTATCTGGGACAAGTGTATAGCCACTAAGTTTGTGCAGGATATGAAGAACGGAAAACTACCCATTGAAGATTTTAAGGAATATATTGTACAGGACAGTATCTATCTGAAAAATTATGCCCGTGTGTATGGCAGGGCAATATACCATGCGGAAACATTAAGGGAGATTCAGCTTTACTATTCTATCCTGAACTTTGTAACAGATACAGAGTCAGTGGTGCGCTTGAATTATTTAAGGCAGTTCGGCATGACGGATGATGACATAGAATCTATTGATCCGTTGCCGGAAAACCAGAAATATATTAATTTTCTGTTTGAAACGGCAGAGCGTGGAAATGGGTGTGAAATACTCATGGCGGTACTCCCATGTATGCTGAGTTACAGCTATATATTCCGAAAACTTGCAGATGAACCGGAAAGCCGGAAGTCAAGATATTGGGACTTCATTCAGGATTATGCCGATGACCGATATGCTGAAAGCTGCAAGGAATGGTGTGACTTTGCAGATAAGAAATGTGGGAGCCTTTCCGAAGCTGACCAGAAAAAGCTGGGCAGTATTTTTGAAAAGGCGGGTTATCTGGAACTTGATTTTTGGAATATGCCGACTTCATTTCCAACCAATTAAAGAGGATTTTATGATAGCTGCCGATGCAGGGCTTTGCTATCTGGAGAAGCAAAAGAAGCGAAAGAGAGGATCATACAATGAAAAAAGTATTGAGTATTGCAGGTTCTGACTGCAGCGGAGGTGCGGGCATACAGGCAGATCTTAAGACATTTTCCGCACATGGCGTATTTGGAATGAGCGTCATTGTATCTGTTGTGGCAGAAAACACAGGCAGGGTAATCGGCATTCAGGATGTAAGCCCGGATATGATTGGTAAACAAATTGATGCTGTTTTTGAAGACATCGAAGTTGATGCAGTGAAAGTCGGCATGCTTTCCACACCGGACTGTATGAACGAAGTTGCTGAAAAACTGAAATATTACCACCCCTCAAATATTGTGATTGATCCTGTGATGTATGCAAAGAACGGCTGTCCACTCATGGAACCTGCGTCAATAAAAACGCTGATCGGGACAGTTATCCCGCTCGCTGACGTACTGACACCGAATATTCCGGAAGCGGAAAAAATAACGGGAAACAGAATCAAATCGGTTGAGGACATGGAAGAAGCTGCAAAGGTAATTCATGCAATGGGATGCAGGGCGGTTGTTGTTAAAGGCGGTCATGCAGCGGGGAATGCGGTGGATGTCCTGTTTGACGGTAAAGAGGTCTGCCATTTTGAATCTATTCGGATTGATACAAATAATACGCATGGAACAGGCTGTACCTTTTCCTCTGCAGTTGCTTCACAGCTTGCAAGAGGCATGAATTTACAGAAGGCAGTTCAAAAAGCAAAGGATTATGTAACAATGGCGATTGAACATTCCCTTAACATTGGGAAAGGCTGCGGACCGACACATCATTTCTGGCACCTTTATCAATACGGGCTGCAGGAAGGAAAGGATGGTGGAAAATGAAAATTGATTATTCTTTATACCTTGTAACAAACCGTTTGCTTATGAGTACAAAGACTTTGGGGGAAGCAGTGGAGCAGGCGATTATTGGCGGATGTACTATGGTGCAGCTCCGGGAAAAAAAGATTTCGTCATTGGATTTTTATGCCCTGGCATTGGAAATAAAAGAGATTGCTGACAGTTATGGAATTCCCCTTATCATAAATGACCGTATCGACATTGCTATGGCAGTGGGCGCAGCCGGGGTACATATCGGACAGAAGGATATTCCTGCAGATATTGCCCGGAAGGTGATTGGTAAGGATATGCTGCTTGGTGTTTCTGCCGCTTCCGTAGCGGAAGCTGAAAATGCGGCAAAAGCTGGAGCCGATTATCTGGGTGTGGGTGCTATGTTTCCAACGGGTACAAAACCGGATGCAGGCTTTGTATCTATGGAGGAACTTGGAAGAATCCGCAGGGCAGTTGATATACCGATTGTTGTGATCGGGGGCATCAATAAGGAAAATGCAATGCTTTTTCAGCCTATGGGGATTGACGGTCTGGCTGTGGTTTCCGCAGTGATTGCCCAGCCTGATATAAAAAAGTCGGCAGCTGACTTAAAATCACAGTTTCGGAAAGGAGGCTGTAAATGAACTTTGAAGCGGCACTTATAAGAAGAGTTGTGCTCTATGGGATTGGGGGTCCTGTTTTAAAGGAAGTGTAAGAAAGAAAGTAGCCCCACCCCCCTCTGTATTTTTTACCCCGACATTCGCGGACAGAAATCCTGCCAATTCTTTTGCTATGCTTAGTCCAAGACCAAAATGTGACTTATTTGTATGTGACTTATCGGCACAATAAAAGCGGTCAAAAATGTAAGGTTTATCCTCGGCAGAAATTCCCCGTCCGTGATCAATAACAGAAATAGTTATAGCCCTGCGTGATAGAGTGGCTTTTATTTGGATGGATGCTTTCGCTTCAGAATGCGAAATGGCATTATCCATAAAAATGCTTAAAATCTGAAAAAGGCATTCCTGGTCTGTGTATAGTATGGGAAAGTGGACATCCAAAAAATCCGCATCTAAAGGCATTCCTTTTTGGCTGCATATGGGTTCATAAGCCTCATAAAGGGAGACCAGCAAAGTATCAATATTCACCTTTGTTTTATTAATATTGCGTGTTCCGGAATCTGAGGAAGCCAGTAAAAGCATATCTTTAATCAGCTTTGACATTCGCATAGTTTCTGCATCTATAATATTCGTGGCCTTTTGAATATCTGGTATTCCGCCACTTAATCTGTTTATTTTGTCATTGTTGGCAAGTATGACTGCAAGCGGCGATTTTAGCTCATGGGAGGCAGCGGCGATAAAGCCTTTTTGGCTTTTTAATACTTTTTCAGTTGGTTCTATGGCGTGTTTCAGCAGAAAACGGCTTACAATTACGATACAGAATAAGGAGATAACCCATAGCAGTATATAAAAAGGCAGTTGTTTCCCTATCAGCTCAAAAGTTGTCTTTTGCCGCTGCAGCAGGCTCAGATAAAACAGGGTTCCGTTTTTGTCAATGACAATAGCCGGGATTCCCCAGTATTTATCATGTGAACAGCCGGAAAAAGATAAAATTCCGCCTTGTGTTGTAGCCATTGTCCGATCTAATGCGGTGACAGATTCCACATTTGCCTTCTCTGTAAACTGCCTTAATAAAATGGTTATATCGGTTGGAAATGAGAGAGGGCTTTGATAAATAACATTTCCCTGTGCATCCTTCAGCTCGGCAAAAATGGAATAGCTATCTTCGTAGGGCTTAATAACTGTTTGAGGACTTTTTTCCGGATTTTCCAGTTCATAAATCATTAACATAGAAAGCCGCCCGAAAAAAATACTGTCGTTTTGGTGTTTGCTATAAACGGAATCATTGCACAAAAACACGATAGCAACGGTTATGATAGACATAATGGAACTGATAAAAATAAGATGCAGTTTTTTATATAAATGTTCCAGCATTTTAGCCCTCCAATTTATAACCAGATCCGTAAACCGTTTTTATTTCGCAGCCGCTTCCTATCTCACGTAATCGTTTCCTGAGAAATGAAATATAATTGTCCACGTTTCCGGGTACAATATCTGTATCGGTTCCCCAGACTTTGTATATCAGTTGTTCTCTGGAGATGAGGGACTGGGGGTGGCTGATCAATACGGATAATACTTCAGACTCTCTTGCAGTTAAAAGCAGGGAATTTGTACCGCATGACAGGATATGTTCCGTTTGGTTGAAAGACAGATCGGAAAAACAGGTACAAGTTTCCTGCCTGATTTCTGCCGGGCGCCTGATCAATGCCCTGATGCGCGCAAGCAGTTCAGGTATATGGAAAGGCTTTACCAGATAGTCATCCGCACCGTTATCCAGTCCCTCTATTCTGTCATTCAGTTCTGACATCCCCGTAATGATAATGACAGGAATTACAATTCCCTTCCGGCGCATGGCTTTAATAATAGTCATTCCGTCAATGATGGGGAGCATACGGTCAATGACTGCCAAATCATAGCAGTATTCAATATTTAGTGCATGGATCATGGCGGTTTCCCCATCATGGCAGCAGTCAACTATATATCCGGCTTTTTGCAGTTCATCCTGTATGGAACTGCAAAGTTCTATATCATCTTCAAGCAGTAGTATTTTCATGATATCAAATCCTCTTTCCATGGTGTTGCTCCAGATATGGCTGGAAAGACATTTTTCCATTTGCGGGTTACTCTTTTCTATTTAGTATAGCAGATAAATCTATAAAAATCCTATAAAATATTACGTTTAAATAGATTCCGGTTACAAGATTTTTTTAGGACTTTGCAGTTATAATGAGAAAAAAAAGAAAGGAAGTTTTTATGATGAAAAATCAAAAAATGTGGAAAGGTTTCGTAATTGGACTGTGCATATCTGCTCTTACAGGATGCGGCACTGGAACAAATGAAGAGACAGGGGGCGTGGATAGGCATGTAACAGAGGAGCAAAGCAGCATGTTTGATGACCAGGACAGGCATTCAGATGAAAATGATAACATTGCCCCTGCAGATGGCAATGGCAGCCAGGAAAACGGAGACAATTCCCTGCCGGATGGGAAGGTCACAAACGGAGCGGACGCTTCGCAGGAGAATCAGAATAATACCACAGCTAACGGTACAGATGAGAAAGTGGATGCAGAAAGTTTGTATACTTCAGCAGCCATAAGAGGGAGTGTTGTGGAATTTTCGGATGGCAGTTGTACAGTAAGTGCTGCCGTAACGGAAGAGGATGGAAAAACCTCCGTAGCAGCTGCGCCTGGGCATGAAAGCGAGGATACAAATGTAGTGGTGACATATCAGGAGGGCTGTGTGGTCCAGATTGCAACCATCTATACTTCAACCGGAATTGCAGAATTGGAGCAGGCGTCTATATCTGACATCAAGAAACAGACAAGTGTTATTGTCTATGGAAGTTTTGAAGATACACATCATGTATCGGCAAACAAAATTATCATATGTCATAGAACAGCCTGAACAGGAGGTGCTGAATTTGAAATTTTATCAGCTTACATTTCGGTATTTATGCCGAAAGAAGTCTAAGACATTTATTTTGCTTTTGGCATTGCTGTTTATAAACAGTATGATTTTGAATTCCTACATGATTTTGCATGCCACAGAAGATTCCCGGATTACCATGCAGGAAAAGATGGGAACCAAGGTAGTGCTGGAAGTGAAGGGGAGCGGTCAAAAGATTGCAGAAAATGAGATTAGAGCAATTCGAGACCTGGATGGAGTGATATATGTCAACCGTCTGACCAGCAACGCTGTTTATCCTGCTGATTTTAATCCTGTTACAAATAGTGACTCCGAAGAAGAAAATAACCAAAAAGTAACGCTGCTGTCCTATGATGATCTGGAGCGTGACAGTGCCTTTAGTGATTTAAGATATCGCTTAATGAAGGGAAGCATGATTACGGAGGGCTCTGAAAAAGGGGCTGTGATCAATTATGTGTTGGCGGATGCGAATGGTCTTGAAATAGGGGATGAGATGAAAGTCGGAACGGAAACCGGGAGTGTAATCAGCGTAAAAATTATAGGTGTTTTCGTTGCGGGAAGTGAGAGAAACCAGATGAATACCCTGCCGGCAGTCAACCGTATTGAAAATCAGATTTTTATTGACAATGAATCCTTTAGGGAGCTGTTTGATCATGCAGGTTACTCTAAAATAGCAGTATATACCAAAAATCCGGACCAAATAGATGTTCTGGTACAGGAATTAAAAGAATTTTTAGCTAACCGAGTGGAAATCGCAACTGCTGATATGTTATATCGTCAGTTGGAGGTGCCGCTGAACAGAATCGTCCGTGTGACGAAACTTATGCTGCTATTCACGTTGGCTGCAGGGGTAACAATTACTTCCCTGTTACTCTGTATGTGGATGCGGTCGAGAAAAAGAGAAATTGCTGTTTTTATCAGTATGGGAAAAAGAAAAGTGGACATTATTATGCAGTTTTTTATGGAAACAGCAGTGGTCTTTTGTTTGTCTGTATTTGGTGCCTTTGTAATAGGAAGTGGAATGGCAGGAATTATGAAAAAACTGCTCATGGAAGAAAATGCAGCAGTTCTATTATCAGTTTCCCTGCAAGCAGGGGATATTGCAGCAATGTTCTTTGCAGGAGGCTGTATAGCAGTTATTGCTGTCTGTATTTCATTGCTGCCCATTTTATGGACAAATCCAAAAGATATTTTATCAAAAATGGAGGGATAGTAGATGAAGGGTTTTAGTTTGGCATGGCGTTCTGTTATTAGAAAGCCTGTAAAAAGCGTCCTGCTGTTTGTAACTGTATTTACCATCAGCCTGTTGCTATTGTCTGGATTGAGCAGCGGGAAAGCAACGATTCAAATGCAGGATCATACAAGGCAGGCAATCGGGGCGGGGCTTCTGCTGGAAGAAAATGAAGCAGACCGACACCGGAGGATTGATGTGTTAGCAGGGCAGCTTGACCATGAGGAAGGCAGCTTAGGCGGATACCATCAGGAAAAAATTACAATAAACGGAGTAGAAAACTGGAGAACATGGACGGATAATTCTTTTGAAACTCTGTTAGTGGAGGATATTGAAATAATAGCTGGTACAGAAGGGATTGATGATTACAATATTACAACAGTTACAACTGCTGCAAGGCCGATTGATTTTATCCGTATTGAGGATGAGGATGTGGACCAGTATAGTGATCTTGGAGGCGTGTCACTGATTGGAAACAAAGATATGTCTATGGACTCTAATTTTCTTTCGGGCAATGCCTTTATCACGGACGGCAGAATGATTCAAGAAGGTGAAAAGGATGTCTGTGTCATTTCATCAGAGCTTGCGGATAAAAATCAATTGGAAATCGGAAGCATAATTAGATTTGGCAAATGTGGTAATATAGAGGATTCAATGACTTATGAAGCTGAAGTTGTGGGTATCTATCAGGTGAACCAGCCAATAGCCCCTTATATGTATGGAGATACTTACCGATCTGAAAATATTATTTTTACGGACTTGGATTTCCCTGAAAAGGTGGATGGAAAAGCAGGTGATCCATTATATGAGAAGGCATATTTTAAGATTGCGGATGTGAAGGAATATGAAAATGTAAAGCTAAAGGTAATGGAGGCAGATATAGCATGGGAACGGTATGATCTGATTGACAATAACGGAAATATGAATACCCTGTCCGCAAATTTTAATGAAATGGAGAAGTACAGCAGAGTTTTAGTCTGGGTCATTTCAGGGGCAAGCCTGGTTATCCTGTTTCTTATTTTTCAGTTTTGGATGAAAAGCCGGAATAGAGAAATTGGAATTATGCTGTCAATGGGAACTTCAAAAATTCAGATTTTAGCCCAGATCATGACAGAAGCATTTATGATTGCAGCAGTGGCTGTGTTGATTTCTTTTTTGGCGGCGCCGGAAGTGTCAGATCTGATGGCGGATTATCTGGTAGAACAACAGATACAGAGTATGGAAGAACAGGATTTACTGGATGAGGGAAAAGTGGCATTTTCTTACGAAAAATCAGAGCAGAATGTGGTGGGTGTGCAGGCAGAAATTACTTCCGGGATGTTAATACAGGATGCTGCGGGAATGGCCCTGCTGATTGCAATATCTGTATGTGTATCGGGTATTGCCATAATGAAAAGGAATCCCAGGGATATCCTGCAGGCTCTGTAAACAGTTTATATGTGCAGGTATTAAGGGAAACGCTGAGGAAAGGGTTTCTCTGGAAATAAGTTAAGGAGGACAGCTGAAATGATATTAGAAGCAAAAAATGTGGAATATGCATATAAATCCCAAAAGGAAAGGAAAGTTTTAGACAATATTTCTGTTCGGTTTGAAGAAAAAAAGTTTTATACCATCATTGGAGCCAGCGGAGCCGGAAAAACAACTCTTTTGTCTTTGTTGGCAGGGCTTGACAGTCCAACAGGAGGGACTGTTCTATATGAAGGGGAAGATATCCTTACGAAAGGCTTGAATTATCACAGAAAGAATCATGTATCCTTAGTTTTTCAGGAATATAATTTGATTGATTATCTTACTACGGAGGAAAATGTAAAATTGGGAGGGATAGATCAGCCGGAGGAACTGCTTTCAAAAGTGAATATTCCGCAGGAGGCATGGAAAAGAAATGTAATGAAGCTGTCCGGCGGGCAACAGCAGCGGGTAGCGATTGCAAGAGCACTGGCAAGCAATGCAAAAGTTTTATTGGCGGATGAGCCGACTGGAAATCTGGATGAACAGACCGCAGAGGGGATTATTGAGTTATTGAAGCGGACGGCCCATGAGCTGGGTAAATGTGTAATTGTGGTTACACATAGTAAATATTTAGCAAATGAAGCAGATGAAATTGTGCAGATTAGGAATGGAATGATTGATTTATAGAATGAAGGAACTCTGCAAAAGACAACCGCCGCACTATGGTTTACCACCATATGCGGCGGTCTGCCATTTACGCAGGCAGCAAATCGTCTATTCATGCTGACGGAGTTAAAAATATTCTTATTTTTCCGATACACAAAAGGTATAATAGAAGTGAAAAAACCAGTGGCGTTCTATTTAGGAAGCAGGGAAGAAGAATGATCGATCTATATTATGTGGAAGATGATGAAATTATAGCCCAGGCGGTAAAAGATTTTCTTGGACAGCGTGGCTATAAGGTTTCGGTTTTTCCTACAGTTACCGGCGCAAAAGAGGCATTGCTCCATATGTGCCCAACGATTGTTTTGGTGGATTGGAATATGCCGGATGGGAATGGAAATCTGCTTGTACAGTGGATTCGTTCAAAATGGAAGGAACTGCCTGTTATTTTTCTTACGGTTCGTGGAGATTGCAGTGATATTGTTGCCGGCTTTGAGAACGGTGCGGATGATTATGTGGTAAAACCTTTTGAACTGGATGTTTTGCTTTCACGTATCAAGGCCCTGCTGCGGAGGACGGGGGATGCCTCAAAACAATACTTATCCTGCGGTTCCATATCCCTTGACATGAAAAAAATGCTGGTCCGTGACGGTGTGGAGGAAATAAGTCTGAGCCCGTCAGAATATCAGTTGCTTTTATATCTTTTGCGGAACAAGGGAAAAACAGTCACAAGGACAAAATTATTTTTGCCAGAAAGTCATAGAAAAGCAGCCGGAGGCAGAGCAGAATATATTGGAGGCGTTAAAAGAATATAAATATGAACCGGCCAGCCTGCCGACAGAAAACATTATTTTGTCATATGGCTACAGACCGTCAGACTTTTGGAAGTCAGCCGAAAAGTACAGTATATTTTTTTCGGCTGTTGGTTTTCTGGCAGGGGGGCTGTTATTTTTTATTACATGTTTGCTTTGGCGGCAAAAGGAGAACATGTGTATAAGAATGCTGACAGAATATTTGGAAAAGGTACACACAGGAGAAAGCGATGTCCTCTTTCAAACGGACGAAGGTGACTTTTCTAAATTGCAGGATGAAATCTATAAGATAGTGACGGAATTGCAGCAGACAAGGGATGCGGCAGTTAAAGCGAAAAAAAATTATGCCGAAAATCTTTATAATATCGCACATCAGATCAAAACACCAATCACTTCTATTTCTCTGTCCCTGCAGATGCTGCAGGAAAAACCATCTTCAAAGCATTTTGGACAAATACGCAGGCAGCTCTCCCGCATGACTTATTTTGAAGAGGCGTTGCTGCTGTTATCACGCATTGATGCCGGGACTTTGCCGCTGAAACAGGAAGATGTTGATATCTTTACGGTTCTGGTGCTCGCTGCGGACAATCTGCAGGAAATGCTTTTAAGGGCTGATGTTTCTGTCGACATACCGGAATTGGGCGAAATGCTGATTCGCGCGGATCTGGAGTGGACAATGGAGGCGATCATGAATGTTCTGAAAGATTGTATGGAGCATACGCCGCCGGGAGGAACTGTCCACTGTTCCTACGAACAGAATCCGCTTTATACACAAATCAAGATTTGGGATACAGGAGCCGGATTTGCGAAAGAGGATATCCCCCACCTTTTTGAACGGTTTTATCGTGGGCAGAAGAGTGAAGGAGACGGCATAGGGATTGGCCTGGCACTTTCCAAGGCGATTATAGAGGAGCAGAATGGAACCATTACAGCGCGAAACCTTACAAAATCCGGGGCGTGTTTTGAAATCCGTTTTTACAGTCACTGAGTTGTCACTTAAATTTGCTATAATAGAATTTAGATCATAGAAAATACGAAGTGATTTCTATGATCGGATTATAAGCAATGTACAATTCAGGACAGGAGGAGATAAAAGCATGGAGATTTTAAGGTGCGAAGGGATTAAAAAGGTGTACGGCACTGGAAACAGCCGGGTTGCGGCTTTGCAAAAGATAGATCTGTCAGTGGAAAAGGGGGAGTTTGTGGCAATCGTAGGGGCTTCCGGATCTGGAAAATCTACATTGCTGCACATACTTGGCTCTGTGGATAAGCCTACAGAGGGAAAGGTCATTGTTGAAGGAACCGATATTTCTACATTGAATCAAACCGAGGCAGCTATTTTCAGACGCAGGAAGGTGGGACTGGTCTATCAGTTTTATAATCTGATACCGACACTTACTATCCGGAAAAATATCCTCATGCCACTGCTGCTGGATAAGAAAAAGCCAAACCAGGAATATTTTGAACAGGTAGTCGGTTCTTTGGGAATCGCTGATAAGTTGGATTCGCTCCCGAACCAGTTATCGGGAGGCCAGCAGCAGCGGGCGGCGATCGCCAGATCTCTGATCTACCGTCCGGCGCTTCTCCTGACGGACGTAAAATGGAGTATGGTTTTAATTGTGTATTGTGTGCATAGCGTTCAGAAAAAGAGGAAAAAGGGAACGCTATACACAAACAGAACCTAAATTTGTGTATAACGTCATCAACATATAAGATAACAGAAGCAGGTGGAAGGGCATATCCCTGAAGCCGTTTTTTATTGCCTAAATTAGACAAAGTGGTGCAGGATGTTTGTGAACTATTCCGGATAGCTTTTTTCGGTGGAGATGGTATAGTGTTGTCCTGAAAAAGAGCAAGGGAGGCTTAAGCAGTATGGCACAGCAGGAAAGGATGCCCGGTGCGGCAAGAGAGAAACGCAACTGCTGGAGGCGGGGAAACGGCTCCTACAGTTACCGAGGGGAACTGAAACGGGGGATTGCGCTGAACAAGAAATACCTGAACCGGAAAGTACGCCGCAGCGCAGACACCGTCCCCAGGGGGAAAGGCTACCGGAAAATATGCCGGACAGTCAATATGGTGAATTTTACTTAAAGCATAGCCATGCACTTTCGCTTAAAGGGTGCATGGCCTTTTTGTTGGAAAAAGCCGCGGAGCAGGCTAAGGCTGCATGATCTTGAGGATTGGAGGGATGGGCATGGATGAGGAAAGCATCCGCCAGGACAGGGAACTGGCAAGGGCGGCGATCAAAGGACTGACTTCTTATGCAGAGCAGATCGCGCATCAGGGGAAGGATGAAGAAATAGGGCAGGTAAGGAGCCTGGTTGACGCATTGAGCCTGTATTGGGGAGTGGATGGAAAGAAAGACTGGACGGGGGAATTTGATCACAAAGTCCGGCAGGCCAGGCAGAAAAGGGACACGCTGCGGCAATGCTCCGGCATAACCCGGATCAAGGCAGTCATGGGGCTGTGCCGGTATGCGGAGGAAATGGCCGAGGCCCAGGGCATGGAGGAAATAGGGAGAATCCAGGAGATCCCGGATGTCATCAGGCGCATGGGGGAGGCTTTGGAAATGTGCCAGGGCGACATTGAAAATGCCTGCCGCAAAATCGAAGATATCGCAGAAACACTCAAGGCATCACCGCAGGCTATGGGAATGCAGCTTTAAAGGCATCCAAAAGCCGGCGCGGGCTGCATGCAACAGGGAGGTACGGATGGCAAAGTTTGTGGATAAGCAAAACCTGCTACAGTATAAATATTTTAACAACCTGGTCGGAAATTATGACATTGTCAGGGAGATCGTCAGCAATTATATGGCGGGGGAACAGCAGCTGTCAAACCGCACTGCACAAAGCAACCCCAGAGAGTACCGCGAGAGCCTGCGGATGCTGAACAAGGCCAAACAGGATCTGCCGGCAGCCCTCTATTCCAGGAAGGAAGACCAGGAACGATGCCATAAGGAAATCTTTTACGGCAGCACGAAACAGGCAAGACAGAATGCCAACAGATATATTGATATACTGCTTTGCATCAGCTTTTTTCAGGGGGCGCAGATAAGGCGGAGCGTGGAAGCCAGTCCGGGGATGCTGGAGGGACTTTCGGATAGAGAGAAAAGACAAAAATTTGAGTTTAAAAGGGAGGATGGGAAATACTATTCTTCCTTTTTTAGCGTGCCCAAGCTGGTGCTTGTTAACAGGGACCTGTTTGCACAGCACCTGGAGCGGGATGCGGCGGAGGAAGATCTGGAGCGTTTGGAATCCATGATGCCCAGGGATGTACACTATATCCTGAATGTCCAGCATGAGGCGCAGAGTGAATCCGCCTACCTGATCGCCAGGGAAGAAAGCCTTTATATACAGCGGCTGGGCAGATATAAGCTGACCCCGAAGATACAGCTGCGCTGTGGGGGAATGGAAGATCCTGAAATCCTGTCGGTCGCATTATGCCTCACAGACTACCTGCTGGAGATGAAAAGCATTGCGGCACAGCAGGCAGACAGCCCCAGGGAGGCCGGGGCCGGTGATGCCGGACGGCGCCGGGTATCCAAATATGTAGACCAGAACAGCATCAAGATATTTGACATATCCCGGAGCAGCGGCAGGGAAGGCTATGAACTGGAAGTGGACTATTTCAAAAAGAAGCATGGGACAGTAGGGACCGCACGGAGGACCGGGTATGAAATGACGCCCCATACCAGGCGGGGGCATTACAGGACATACAGCGATGGAAAGACCGTCTATGTCCATTCCTCTGTCATCCATAAAGAGAAATACGACGGCATCCAGTCAGCGCACCGGATCAATGATGCAGGGGAAAACAGCATTGCGCAGGAAGATGCCGGCGGCCCCACGTTCACTATGGGGATGTAGATACATGGAGGGGATGGGAATGGATATCAGACAGAGGATCAACAGATTCAACACAGAGAACCGCCCTTTTTACATTGTGGACCATGACAGCGGCGAATACAGCTTATGCCTTGCCTTTTCCTTCCTTGACGGGGAATATAAGGAGTTTGGGCAGGATGCATTTAACCGTTATGCACTGGAGATCAATGAACCGGTGGTGGATGGGAGGGGGATGTTTACGCATGGAAGCGGATACGAATGGCAGGCTGTCTTTGAAAAAGCGTTTGAGGGCGACCCGAACAGCGGCAGGATACGGTATGACTGTGAGGCGGGCGGGTTCTTCTGCTATGCGGACAGCCTGCCTCTGCTGGAGGACTTTGGCACACGTTTCAGGGCTGTCTGTATGGATGGGGAAAAATTCGCAGAAATTGTCAGCGCGGCATTGAAAGAGGATGCAGGACAGCAGTGTATGCAGGAGGCTATGTGCATGGGCGGGATGAAATAAAAAAATTGGCACCAGGCTGTTGCCGCAGGGAGCGGCCAGATTTTCCGTTATGGCGGAGGTCTGGCCGTTTTTTGACGCCCTGCGGCGGCTGGATTAATAGATAGAAAGGATGGGAAGACATGGCATCTAAATTTATGAGTGACATACCGCTTGCAGGGATGGAGGCACAGATGCAGCAGGTTCCGGGATTTAAGCCGAGGAAGTGCGGGATGTCCGTCAGCAGGCTGGAACTGACGCAGGCACGGGGAGGCTGCAGCGGGAAGGCGGAAGGGCAGGGGAACTGCGGGCCGCCAGGCGGGAGCAGGCCCTGTGGCAGCCCTGGAGGCGGCTGTGGGCGCTTTTCCTGCCTCCTCGGACGTTTTACCGATGAAGTAGGGTTTGGCCCGTTTACAGACCGGGTGTCGCGCCTGGAGGGCAGCGCAGGGAGCGCGTTCTGGGATGAGGGGCACAGGGAACGGTTCCAGATCCAGTGGAAGGCACAGGCGGACATCCCCGACAGGGATGCCATGTGTGCCGCCCTGTACCTGCTGACGGCAGACGGGATGCTGTGGGGGATGGCAGCCCAGGCGGTCCGGCCGGAGCTGATCGACTTTGCATCCGTCTGCATCAGGGGCATCGGACTGGACGGCTATGTGCTGTTCCATTCCGCAAAGGATCTGTATAAGGGGACCAACCGGCTGAGCCTGTCGGAGCTTACCGACCCGGAACTGGTCAGTGACGGGACGTTCCGGACGGTGATCACGGCATTCCTGATCCGCAGGTATGGGGCGGAGGCATTGGAGGAAGAAAGGAGCAGCGGATGTTAAAGGTATATCTGAGCAATATCGCCACATCAGAAGGGCTGTGGCTGGCATTCCCCATGGGGAGCCAGGAAAGGCAGGAGGCCATGAAGTTCGGCGCAGGGGGTACAAATGAGATCGGTGCGGCCACAAGCCCGCTGGAGGGGTTAAAGACGCATCTGGAGGGGATGACGCTGCAGCCCGGACAGGGCATACGGGAACTGGAGTTTTTAGACCGGCATACGGACTGCATGACGGAAAGGGAAAAGGGCATATTCCAGGCGGCGCTGGAGATCGAGAAGCCGCGCAGTGTAATGGAGATCGTAAACCTGTCCTGCAACCTGGATAAGTTTGCGCTTTATGAAGGCGTTTCCAGCCATGAGGAACTTGGGAGGCGTGTGCTGGGAAACGAGGAAATGCCAGAGAAGGTTGCCCTTTACCTGGATTATGGGGCAGCCGGTGAAAAGTACGCAGGCAGCCATGCCGGGTGCTTTATGAACCTTGGGTATGTGGTGCGGACGGGGGAAGCCCTGGAGCCGCTCTATGACGGCAAATTTCTGCCGCAGCCCGGATATGATAAGTCCTGCGTCATCCAGGCTTGGCTGTATTCCCCCTATTATGCCGCAGGACATTACCGGAATTACCCTGTTTCCCTTCCCGCCTCAGATGACAGGCTTGCGCTGGCAGAGGAAAAGCTGGGCTGGAGAAAGCTGGATGAGCATGAGGTGGCATATATCAGCTGCCCTGTTTCAGAACTGGAATCCTGCCTGCCGTTTTCCAGGGATATCATGGAGATGAACGCATTTGCAGGGCTGCTGGCGGAAAGGAACATCCTGGGGGATGCAGGGACAAAGGAAAAGCTGTTTGCGGCGCTGGAGGCGGAGGCACCTGAAAATATGGCGGAGGCCATGGAGATTGCCGCAGGGCTGGATCGGTACACCATGCTGCCGGAAGAAGTAAAGACAGCAGAGGATTATGCGGTTTACTATATGAAGGCCGAGCAGATGGATATAGATATAGACGCAGACCTCCAGCTGTTCATTGATTATAAAGCCTATGGGGAATTCCGGATGAGAAGGGACGGGGTGGTGCAGACGGAGCATGGGCTGGTGAGGCGGGAGGACATCCCGATGGCGCAGCCTACGGAGGAACTGGAGGAATTCAGGCTGTTCAGCCCTTTGAGCGGACTCCTGTACCCCTATGATGAGGATTATGGCGGCATCTCGGACCAGCCCATGGAAATTGGCCCTGGGGATCTGTGCCAGTATGAGGACAAGATACTGGAAAGGATCGGGCAGGAACACCTGGAGGAAGAAGGGGAAAGAGGGCTTGCCGTCTACCTCGGCAACCGCCTGCTGAAGCGGAAAGTATTCAGCATGAACCCCACCGTGGAGATATGGAACGGGGAACTGTGGGGCGTTCTGGAGGTAAAAAGCCATGGCACCCTGTCACCCCAGGAGATGTCCGGGCTGATGGAGGAATGGCTGGGACAGGAATCCGATGGCTGGGGGGAAGGCTTCGAGCAGCGGGAGATCAAGACAGAAGAAGGGGAGCTCTGCGTCAGCTTCTGGCATTCCGGCGATGATTTCTTTATCAAGACGGAGCAGGAACTCAAGCAGTGGCAGACACAGGACTTCGGGATGAAGATGGGAGGGAACGGATGATGCGGATACAGGCCAACATCTATGCAGACTGCCATGAGAAACTGCGGGGATACCAGGGGGCGATGCTGGAGCTGCCTGCCACCCCCTATGAGATCAGTGACGCCCTCCAGCGCGCCCGTGTGCCGGAGGGCGGCGGGTATACGCTGGAAAGCACCGGCGACTGGCCGGACTTCCTCTGGACTGCCCTGTCCAATGTCAGCCCCCTCTCAGGGGAAAATGCCCTGGAGGAACTGAACCTGCTGGCGGATGCCGTAAGCCGCATGGATGAGATACAGACCGGGACTTTTGAAGGGGCCGTACAGCTGCACCTGGAGGAAACAGGGAAGAACCCCACTTTAAAAGAATTAATCAACATTTCCGCCTGCCTGGATGATTATGAATTCCATCCCGGCGTGACCAATGACTTAAGCCTTGGGAGGGCCTGCATGGAGGGCGGCATGCTTGACCTGGTGGAGAGCCTTCCGGATGAGGTGGCTGCGCTGCTTGACCCCGCAAAGGTTGGGAAAGCGCTGCGGCACAGTGACCACGGGGCATTTGCCTCCAGGGGGTATGTGTACCGGGGAGTTTCTGCCGCCCGCCAGGATTTCTATGACGGGGAACACCCGCCTGCCTGCGGGGAACACCACAAGGGCCTGCTCTCCCTGCGGATAGAAAAGCTGGATGCCCCTGACGCGGACAGCGGCGTATGGCTGGAACTGCCGGCGGACGAAAAAGCCCTAGGGTGGGCACTCCTGTCTGTCGGTGAGAAAACCTTTGATACCTGCCGGATCGCAGAGGCAAAGAGCATCATCCCGGCATTTCAGTACCAGCTGGCAGGGGACGAGGACATCGGGAAGCTGAACAAGCTGGCAAAGCGCCTGCAAAAACTGCAGCAGGAGATGCCGGGGGATCTGATGCTTATGAAATACAAGGCCGTGCTGGAGCTGGAACAGTATTCTGACCTGGATATGGCGCTGGACATTGCCGCAAACCTGGGCTGTTACGATTTCAGCCCGGATGTCCTGTCGCCGGACGCATACGGGGAGTATGTCCTGCAGAGCGCCGGCATTGACACAGGCGATCCTGCCTTTTCCTGTTTTGATTTCCGTGGGTACGGGGAGCGGCTGCTTGAAGGGGCAGGCTATGTGTTTACACCCTATGGAGCCGTCACCCGAGGCGGGCAGGAGTGTGTGCATGAGTACACAGAACAGGAGCAGGAGTCTGGGCAGGGCATGGCGATGGAACAATAGCACGGCGGCCGCAGGAAAGGAGGTGGTGCGGCATAGACAGCTTTATCTCATGGGTGGGCGGGAAGAAAGCCCTCCGCAAGCTGATTTATACAATGTTCCCCGTAAATTTCGACCGCTATATCGAGGTGTTCGGCGGTGGCGGCTGGGTGCTCTTTGGCAGGCCGCCCGACTGCAGGTGTATGGAGGTCTATAACGACTATAACTCCAACCTTGCCAACCTGTTCACCTGCGTGAAGGAGAGGACATGGGCGTTCCTGAAGGAACTCGGCTTCCTGCCGGTGAATGGAAGGGATGAGTTTGCCGTCATCCGCAGGTTCCTGGACAAGCAGGAGTTTGACGCCCCGTTCCTTGCGGAGGAACTCAAGCTGGCGCAGGTATCCCTGCCGGAGCCTGACTTCGAGGAAATCCGGGCAATCCTGATGGAGAACGCGGAAGTGACGGACGTGAAGCGGGCCGCGGCATTCTTCAAGCTGATCCGCTACAGCTACGGGAGCGGCTGCACATCCTATGGCTGCAAGAACTTTGACGTGCGCAAATGCTTTGACACCATCTGGCAGGCATCCCGCAGGCTTGCCGACACGGTGGTGGAGAATAAGGACTTTGAGGCGCTGATCCGGCAGTATGACCGTGACAGCGCCTTTTTCTACTGTGACCCGCCCTATTATGAGACGGAAGGGCATTATGCCGTGGTGTTCCGCAGGGAGGACCACGCAAGGCTGCGGGATGTCCTGGCCGGGTGCGGGGGGAAATGGATGGTCAGCTACAATGACTGCGGCTTTATCCGGGACCTGTACGCAGGGTACACCATCACGGCGGTGACCCGTATCAACAACCTGGCACAGCGTTATGACGGCGGCTGTGAGTTCCCGGAGGTGCTGATCACCAACTATGACCCGAAGGAGCGGGAAAGGGCACAGCCCATGCAGATGAGCCTGTTCGGGATGTGCGGCAGCGATGGCGGGGAGGACGGATACGAAATCACGGATGCCGCCAGGGAAAAGGAAGGAGGGACCTATGGGCAATGCGATCTATAAGCTGGTGGACGGCAAGGGAAGGGTGCTGATCCCCAAGGCGCTGCGGGAAGCGGCGAACCTGGAATACGGAGGCATCGTGCGGCTGGGGCTTGCGGACGGGAAAGTGACCGTCCGCAGGGTGGATGTGATAGAACCCGGCGACCAGTCGCCGGAGGCGGTGGAAGCCTATGTGCATGCGGCCTTAAAGACCATGCCGGACAGCACAAGGCTTCAGCTGCTTGCGGAACTGAGCGGGCTGCTGCAGAAAAAGGAGGCATAGCACCATGCGCGAATATACAAAAAATGACTGCGGCCAGACCGGGTATGGTTTTTCCCTGAAAGGGAAGGTCGTGGTGTTATCCAAGGCGGCGCTGCCTCCGGAGCATCCGGGGCAGCTTTTCCTCTGCACAGGGGGGAACGGGGCAAACCCCACCCCCATGGGGCGGGGCGTGTTCCTTGTTTCCCTTTCAAACGGGGAAAGCTGCCGTTTCTGGCGGGAGGATGTGCTTGGCACGCTGAAGCCGGAACTGCTGCCGGATGGGGAAAAGCTGATGCTCTCCCAGATCCGGCCTCCGGGGGCAAAGGACATCAATAAAAATGAGCCGGAATATTCCGGGTACAGCTTCCTGCCGGACGGCCGCTACAGCGCGGGCGTATGGCTGTGCAGCCCCCAGGAGGCGCTTGATTATGTGGAGATGCAGAAGCCCTACCAGCACCGGGTGCTGGTCTGTGACAGGGATGATTTCGCGGTGATGGAAGTCATAGACGGAAAACTTGTATATCCCGATGAACAGGCACTTGCCGGATTCCGGCAGGGGCAGGGCGGAGGGATGACCATGCAATAACACAGGCGGTGCCTGTATCATGCGGGAAGGAGGGAGAAATGTGAGCCAGGTCCGGATTGAAAACGGGATCATCATGTTTTACGGAAACAAGGCCGGCAGGGTGGAGGACGGGTGCGCCGTGGTGGACCCCATGTTCAAAGGGGAGGAAATCAGCAGGTTCTTAGAAAGGCAGCGGCATATCCGGGAAGTCAGATGGATGGACGGGATGTTTGACCGCCTCATGGCAGGGGGACAGGAGGGTACTGCGGCGCAGGGACTTAAAAATGTCCGCGTCTGGCAGCTGAAGCCCGATGTGGATGTGTATATGAAATTCATCGGGTATGAGGAAACCTGCAGGAAGTTTGGCCCGCCGGATCAGGAAAACTACCACGCGGTGTATGACGGCGCGGCGGAAACCAATGACCTGGAGGCGCTGTACATGAAGTTCGGGAATGACGGCAGTGCCCTGCCTGCAGGCTACAGGGGGCATTCCCTTTCCATGAGCGATGTGCTGGAGCTTTATGACAGTACGGGGAGCAGCTTCTACTATGTGGACCGTACCGGTTTCCAGGAGATGGAGTTTGCCGCCCCGCAGCAGGCCCAGGGCCAGACAATGCAGCTCTGACAGGCAAAAAGGCGTCCAACGCCGGCCTGTCTGCTGGATAGATAGCATCAATGCCTTTAGGAAGGCAGAAAAAGAAGGAGGATTTTTATGTCTACACTGGATGTCAAGATCAGTTCCATGTACCCGCCCGGACAGCAGGGCGGCATCAGGGCTTATGCCTCTGCGACCATAGACGGCTGTTTTGCCGTGCGGGGGATCAAGGTGGTGGAGGGCGGCAGGGACGGCCTGTTCGTATCCATGCCCAGCCGCAAGACGGTGGACGGCTACAAGGAAGTGTGCTTCCCTGTGACCGCGGAATTCCGCAGTGAGTTCCACAATGCCGTGCTGGATGCCTACCAGCAGGCGCTCACCATGGCGCAGGCGCCGCCTGCCCCGCAGGAGGCGCCCGAAGGCGGGACACCCCAGGAAGGCCAGCAGATGGCAGGGATGTAACAGAAGCAGGACCACAATATCAAAACCATAAAACCAAAAAATGGAGGGACCATCAATGAAGAAGATCAGAAATCAGTTTAACAGGGTGTGCGGTGTTTTGGCGGTAAAGGCCATGGAGGCAAAGGAGAAACTGGCGGAGCGTTCCGGCGAGGGCTATGTTGACACGGCGGTCAAGATCCTGATCGCAGTGGTGCTCGGCGCACTCCTGCTGGCCGGCCTGTATGCCCTGTTCAAGGATACGGTTCTGCCCACGCTGGTAAACCGCATCCAGCAGATGTTCAACTATGCCGGTTAACCCGGCAGCCTGCCAGGGAACGCCTATGCCGCCAGGGATGCTGCTGCAGGCTGTGCTGTTTCTCTTTCTGCTGGTGATTGTTTCCGTCTGGGACATAAAGGACCGGGAGATCCCGGACGGGCTGCAGGCGGCCATCGCACTGCTGTCCCTGCTGCATTTTTCCCCGTGGAACCTGGCCGGGGCGCTTACGGCGCTGCCGTACCTCTTAGTGGCCCTGGCAGGAAAGGGGACAGGCGGGATCGGGGGCGGGGACATCAAGCTGGCGGCATCCATGGGGACCGTGCTTGGACTGCCGGCCGGCCTGGCGGCATCCGTCCTGGGGCTGTCAGCATTTACCGTTTACGGGCTTATCTGTTCCTGCATAAGGAGGCTGAAGGGGAGGAAGGGAAGGGCCGCCTACCCCGCGGGGCCGTTCCTGGCGGCAGGGGCAGCAACAGCCTATTTCATGGAGATTGGAGGATGGATCATATGAAAAAGAAAATCATCATCACATTTTGTGCCGCTGTGCCGGTTGTGGCGCTGGCGGCGTTTTTACGCAGCCGCAGGAAAAGATACGCGGTGCGGTAGTGAAAAAGGGCGGGCTTTCAGGGAAGGCCCGCCAGATACTTAATACAGAATATTTGATTTTCAGGAGGGAACAGTTTGGCTGTCCCATCCAAATATTGAAATGATGCCCGCTGGAGCGGGCAGGGAGGTGTAAGAATGCAGATTTTTAAGAACAGGATCGTCATAGGAGTGGCCTGCATCATCCTGTCGCTTGTCATATGCTTTGCGGTCACGCCGCTCTTTAACAGGAGCATCAGCGAAAAGACACAGATCGTGCGGGTGGTCAGGGAGATCAAAAAGGGCGAGGAGATCACGGCGGCACAGGTAAAGGTGGTGGAAGTAGGCGGCTATAACCTGCCGGAGGACGTGGTGAGGAACCCTGAAACCGCCATCGGCAGGTACGCCTCCGCCGATTTTGCGCCGGGGGATTATATCATCGCCTCCAAGATCGCGGATGAGCCTGCCGCAGAGAATGCCTACCTTTACAGCCTAAACGGGGAAAAGCAGGCCATGTCCGTGACGGTGAAAGCCTTTGCCAACGGGCTGTCCGGGAAACTGCAGAGCGGCGACATCGTATCCGTCATAGCCCCGGATTACAGGAAACAGGGGGTGACCGTGATCCCGCCCGAACTTAAGTATGTGGAGGTCATCGCCGTGACGGCGGACAGCGGGTATGACGCCAACACAGGGGAGCGGGAGGATGAGGACTCGGAAAGGGAGCTGCCTGCCACCGTGACGCTGCTGGTCACGCCGGAGCAGTCCAGGATACTGGCGGAGCTGGAAGCGGACGGCAGGCTGCACCTTTCCCTGGTATACCGCGGGGATGCGGGAAATGCCGCCAGATTCATTGCGGCACAGGAGGCCGTGCTGGAGGAACTGTATGCGCCTGAAGAAGAAAGCGGGGAAGGAACCGCAGAAGGCGCCCAGGAAACGGAGGAAAGAAACGGGGAGCAAAAAGACAGCTGGTCCATGGAGGAAGAAATCGGGAAAGCAGAGGAAGCGCTGTCGGGAAGCGGGGTGGAGTAAGCCTTGAATTTCATGAAAAACAGCATATTCAACAGGAAGGACGGCGGGGATGACGGCCGCATGGAGCCGGAAAAGGGAAACCAGGTGCTGGCGGTGTGGGGAAGCCCCGGCTGCGGCAAGACAACGGTGGCCGTCAAGCTGGCGGCCTACCTGGCACAGCAGAAGAAGGACGTGGCGCTGCTCCTATGCGACATGAACACGCCCATGCTCCCCTGCATCTGCCCTCCGGGGGACCTGGAGGAAGAACATTCCCTGGGGAGCATCCTTGCGGCAAGCCATGTGTCGGAGTCCCTGGTGCGGCACAACTGCATCACCCATAAGAGGTTCCGCCACCTTGCCATCATCGGGATGCGGAAGGGGGAGAACGAATACACCTATCCGCCCTATGAGCGGACCCAGGCGGAGGAACTGCTGGAGGCGTTAAGGAACATCGCCCCCTATGTGGTCATCGACTGCGGCAGCTCCATCGCCAACGACATCCTCTCCGCCATCGCCCTGCTTAAGTCCGATGCGGTGCTGCGGATGGTAAACTGTGACTTAAAATCCATCAGCTACCTGTCCAGCCAGCTGCCCCTGTTAAAGGAGAGCAGATGGGATGCGGAGAAGCAGTACAGGGTGGCAAGCAACGTGTACCCTAACGAGGCCAGCGGCCATATGGAGCAGGTGCTGGGGAGTGTGGCGTTCCAGATCCCCCATTCCGGGGAGGTGGCGTCACAGACCCTGGAGGGGAACCTGTTTAAAGAGCTGGGCCTGAAGGACAGCAGGGCATTCCGGAAATCACTGGAGTCCATCGCAAAGGAGGTGTTCGGATGTTAGGGGAAAAGCGGAGCAGGGCGGCATTCCAGGGGGATTTCCCGGAAAGTGTTCGGGACGGGGGAGCCGCGGATGCAGGGAAACCGGAGGCGGGAAATGCGCCGTCCGGGTACAAAGGGGAAAGACAAAAGGGAACCGGGCAGGCTGGACCAGGAAACGCGCCGGAGAGGGGCACGGGGGCGGGAATGCCCGTTCCAGTATCGGCCGGGGAGGCATACCTGGACAGCCTGCTAAACGGCTGCCTCGGCGGGGAGGCAGCCGGATGCCCTGGCAGTGACAGCAGGGCAATGGGGGATGGCAGGGGAACCTTTCCCGCACATACGGATGAAAGCGGAAAGACCCGGACGGATGCCGGGAAACAGGCGGGAAACGTCTGCAAGCCTGCGGCAGGGGAAATACGGCATATCCCTGTGGCAAAAACAGGATCTTCCGGAGAGGCATCTGCTGAAAGGAAAGAAGTGCCTGAAAGGGAGGAATCCGCTGAAACGGAAGAAGATTATGACACACCCAGGCGGGACGTTAGGACGCTGCGCACCCATGGCCTGTTCTTTGAGGCGGATGCAGAGGGCCGGGATTTTTCCTCGGTGCTTAAGGAGGTGCAGGCATACCTGTCCAGGGAGTACAGCAGCCTGGTCACGGCAGAGGGCAGCGAAGATGCAAGGGCGCAGATCCAGCGCTTTGCTGGCAAGTACATCCAGGACCACCGGATATCCGTGCCCGGCATGGATACGGAAACACTGATCGCCGCCATCTATTCCGAGATGGCGGAATTCGGTTTCCTGACCAAATATATCTACGGGGAGGGCATTGAGGAAATCGACATCAATGCATGGGATGACGTGGAGGTGCAGTTTGCGGGCGGCGTGACGGAGAAGCTGGCGGAGCATTTTGACAGCCCGGAGCATGCCATCAACGTGGTGCGGCGCATGCTGCATGTCTCCGGCATGGTGCTGGATGACGCCAGTCCCAGCGTCCTAGGACATCTTTCCAAGAACATCCGTATCGCTGTATTAAAGACGCCCATCGTGGATGAGGACGTGGGCGTGGCGGCCAGCATCCGCATCGTCAACCCCCAGAGCATGAAAAAGCAGGACTTCATAAAGGGCGGCACGGCCACGGGGCAGATGCTGGACTTCCTGGCGCAGTGCATCCGGTACGGTATCTCCGTGTGCGTGGCGGGGGCAACCAGCTCCGGCAAGACCACCCTCCTTGGGTGGCTGCTCACCACCATCCCGGACGGCAAGCGCATCTACAGCATAGAGAACGGCTCCAGGGAGCTGGCCCTGGTGCGCAGGAAGGAGGGAAAAGTGGTCAATTCCGTCATCCATACCCTGACCCGTGACAGCGAGAACGAGCGCCAGAGGGTGGACCAGATCGCCCTCCTTGACATGGCGCTGCGTTTTAACCCGGACATCATCGTGGTGGGGGAGATGCGCGGGCCGGAGGCGAATGCGGCGCAGGAGGCCGCCCGCACCGGCGTGGCCGTGGTCACCACCATACACTCCATGAGCTGCGACGCCACCTACAGGCGCATGGTGTCCCTCTGCAAGAGGGCTGTCGACATGGGGGACGACACCCTGATGGGATTTGTCACGGAGGCATACCCCATCGTGGCATTCTGCAAGCAGCTGGAGAACAAGGACCGGCGCCTGATGGAGATCATGGAATGCGAGATCCTGCCGGACGGCACAAGGAAGTTCCGCCCCCTGTTCCAGTACCAGATCACAGAGAACAGGGTGGAAAATGGGAAATTCATCATCAAGGGGAGCCATAAGCAGGTCAACCCCATATCGGAGGGCCTTGCCCGGCGCCTGATGGAGAACGGGATGCCCCAGGAGATGCTCCTGCGGCTCCTTGCGGCGCCTGATAAAAACAGAGAAAGGAAGGAGGGGAGTGCCCTATGACGGCAATTGAACTGTTAGCCTGCGCCGGGCTGATTACCGGCGTGTTCCTGATCCTGGGATTAAAGCCCACGGAGTTCACGGACGGCCTGTTTGCCTTTCTGATAAGACCGAAAGGCAGCATCCGGGAGGATATCCGGGAAACCTCCGGGCGGAAGAAGCCCGGCCCGCTGCGCCGGGAGATACTGGAGGCGCAGGGCGTGCTGGAAATGACGGGGAGGGGGCGGCGGTTCTCCCTGGTATGTGCGGCAGCCCTGGCGCTGTTCTGCGCGGGAGGCTCCGCCGCCATCCTCTTGGGGAACTTTTTCCTTGCCCCGGTCCTGGCGGTGGGCTTTCTGTTCCTGCCGTTCTGGTATGTGAAGCTGACGGCCAGCCATTACAAGCGTGATGTATCGGCGGAGCTGGAAACGGCGCTGTCGGTAATCACCACCGCCTACCTGCGGACGGAGGACATCGTGACCGCCGTGGAGGAAAACATCAGCTATTTAAACCCGCCGGTCTCAAAGGTGTTTAAGGACTTCCTGATGCAGATCAAGATGGTCAGCCCGGATGTGGAAACGGCATTAAAAGCCATGCGGGGGAAAATCGACAACGAGGTGTTCCGGGAGTGGTGCGACGCCGTCAGCGACTGCCAGAATGACCGGAGCCTGAAGACCACCCTGACGCCCATCGTGGCGAAACTCTCGGACATGCGCAACGTGAACGCGGAGCTGGAGTACCTGATCGCGGAACCCCGCAAGGAATTCCTGATCATGGTCATCTTCGTGGTGGGCAACATCCCATTGATGTACCTGTTGAACAAGGACTGGTACCATGTGCTGATGCACACGCCGCTGGGGCAGGTGATCCTGTCCGCCACAGCCGCGGCGATCTTCCTATCCGCAGGCTTCGTGGTGAAGCTGACCCGTCCCATAGAATACAGGAGGTGAGCGCCATGACGGGACTTTTATTCTTATTCGGGCTGTTTTTGGCCCTTGGGCTGTTCTACCTGGCAGCCGCATTCCTACGCCTGCCCACCACCGGCGCATCCAGGGCCATGCTTGGGACGGCAAAACAGGAGAAGAAGGCGGCAAAGGCCGTGGAAACCTGCCTGATGTCAGCGGCGGTGAAACTGTCAAAATACATCCGGATGGATGAATACAAGAGAAGCCGGATGGCAAACGTGCTGAAGGCTGGCGGCATGGGCATGGAGCCGGAGGTCTACCAGGCATACGCCCTTGTGAAAGCGGGGGCGGTACTCTTGAGCATCATCCCCTGCCTTTTCCTGATGCCGCTCTTATCGCCCTTTGTGGTGGTCCTTGCCCTCCTTTTGTATTTTAAGGAGACCGGGAAAGCGGATGAGCGGCTGAAGGCAAAGCGGGAGCAGATCGAGGGGGAGCTGCCCAGGATGGTGGCCACCATCGAGCAGGAGCTGAAGGCCAGCCGGAACGTGGTCGGCATGCTGGAGCGTTTCCGGGGGAATGCGGGGGAGGCCCTGAAGGGGGAGCTTGACGTCCTGCTGGCGGACATGCGCTCGTCCAACTACGAGGCGGCGCTGACCCGGTTCGAGGCAAGGCTGAACTCCCCCATGCTCTCGGATGTGGTGCGGGGACTGATCGGTGTGCTGCGGGGCGATGACAGCGCCGTATATTTCCAGATGCTCTCCCATGACTTCAAGCAGATGGAACTGCAGAGGCTGAAGGCACAGGCGCAGAAGATACCGCCCAAGATCCGGGTGTTCTCTTTCATCATGCTGGTATGCTTCCTGCTGACCTACCTTGCCATTATCTGTTATGTGGCGCTGCAGAGCCTCGGCGGGATGTTTTAAGGAAAGGGATGGAATATGAAAACAATCTATAATAATGAAATATATGAGGTCATTGACATCTCGCCCATGGATGAGGATAACGGCTGTCAGATTACACTGTGTTCAGACAGGACAGGGAGGGTAGTGGCGGAGGATGCGCTCTGCCATGACGGTGCAGGGTATCCCCTGGCATTCCTGCCGCTTGGGATATCGGACGGGCAGACGCTGGCGCTGATCCGTGAATTCGACACCTGGTATGCGAACACAGGGCAGAACCTGCGGTACTGGGCTGCGGAATTCCAGCTGATCGTCCGTATGCTGCTGTGCGGATACATGGTGGCAAACCCGCAGTACCTGGAACTGGATGAAGTGATAGGACCGGCATGGGAAACCATAAAGGGGGACAGGGAAAGCATGGGGAAGGAGGCGGACAAGGTCATGGAAGGCGGAAAGGAAAGAAAGCTGAAAGAGCGGCTGAAAGCAAATTATGAGGAATACATCCGGGAGCTTGGGCAGAAGCCTGCGGGGGAGCTCATTGGGATGGCACCGGAGATTGCCGCCGCAGAATTCATGTATAAGGAACTGAGCGTGGAAGGGGCATTCGGGGAATATGCCGGGTACCTTTTGCAGTTTGAAAATCCGCTGGAACTGCTCCGGGACAGCTGGCAAGGCTATGAAGATTGTGACCGTCATGAGGAAATCGACCATATGCTCTGGGACATGAAAGACAAGGGGATCGGCATCGGGGATTATCCCATGGCGGAGCAGGCAGGGGAAGATGCCCAGGGACAGGGGGTGGTCATGTGCTGAGAAATAAGTTCTGCCGTATCATGAAGGGACGGCGGGCGGAGGGGTATGTGGACGTGGCAGTCCTGGTACTCAGCCTGATGCTGGTGCTGGCGCTCTCGCTGCGGGTGCTGCCGGTGTTCATCGCCAAGCAGCAGCTCGACACCTTTGCCACGGAGCTGATGCGTGAGGCGGAGATTTCCGGGCGCATAGGCACGGAGACGGACAGGCGGGCCGCCGCCCTGCGGGAAAAGACGGGGATCGACCCGCAGATCGCGTGGTCTGACAGCGGGCAGATCCAGCTGAACCAGGAGGTCACGGTCACCCTGACGCTGCAGAAGGACATCGGGCTGTTTGGGAATTTCGGGTCATTCCCCGTCACCCTGCGCGCACAGGCCACCGGGAAATCCGAAGTGTACTGGAAGTGAGGTGGGCAGAATGGGCAAAAAGATAGTAAGGATATTAAAGGACAAGGGCGGATCGTCTTTCCCCCTTGCCATCGCCGCCACTCTGGGGCTGCTCATCATCTTCTGCGGCATCTCGGAATATTTCCGCCTGCACCTGATCGCCGCGGGCGTCCGGGACGCCACGGAGGATGGCATCATCTCCACCGTCAATGACAATTACTACGGTGTGTACCATGGGGTGCGCGAAGGCTATTCCGGGAATTACCTGCCGGACGGCGGCGGGGCATGGGAGGCGGCAGTTAATGAGGGGGATATCTATTCCTTCCTCGACCTTACCCTGGGAACGCAGGAGGACGGGGGCAGGCACGTCAAATATGCGGGGGATGGCGGGGGAGCGATGGAGTTTGCCATCGACAGCCTCTCCGTCACGGTCAGGAACGCGCCCCTTGCCCCGTCCGACCCGCAGAATGCGGCAAGGTTTGAGGCGGATGCCGTGATCCGGCTGGAGGTGCCCGTGCGCTTTGGCGGAAGGCTCCTCCCCTCCATGCACATCACGGTGAAGGTGCAGGCAGGATATATTGAAGTATTCTGAAATAACGATAGACTTTGCGTGGAATATGTAGTATGGTGTATCGTACAAACCGGACAAAAGAGGACTAAAATATAACAACCATGCCAAAGGAGGGATTTTATCATGAAGATGACAGAAAAGACAAAAAGGCGCCTGGCAGTCGGGGGAGGCATCGCCATCTGCGCAGGGCTGCTTGCGGCGATCAGCCTGCAGTTTGCGAAAACACCCGCAGGGGCGGATGTGCTTCCCGGAAAGGAAAGCGGTGTGGCGGAGGTCATCATCGATCCGTCCCATGCCGCGGGAGAAAGCGGCGCCGGAGGGGAAGACACAGAACTGACCATCCGGCCGGATACGGGCCAGGGGGCAGGGGAAACACAGACAGTCCAGCCCACAGACAGCCGGCCCGCCCAGACCGGGGAGCCGGAGCAGAGCATCCAGCCGGAGGTGGAAAAGCCGCAGCAGCCGGATGGGGAAACCCTGACAAACCCGGAGGAAAAGCCGGACGGGACCCCGGTGGAGACAACGCCGGAGCCGGTGGACCATGACACCTATGTGCCGCCTGCGGATGACGGGGGAACAGGTGGCGGCGGAGGGCTGCCCGGCTTTGACTATGTGCCCAACGGGGGAGAAAATATTGAAACCTTTGCAGGTGACATGTATGAGAACGGGAACAAGATCGGAAGTATGGATTAAGCCGGACAGGGTGAAAAAGGATCATGACAGGAAAGCACCGTACAGGTTAATGTGCGGTGTTTTTTTTGTGGGAAGGAGGAATTGATTGAAAAGCATGAAACTGAGACAAGGCAGGAAAACAAGGAAAGGATTTATCCTCATGCTGGTGGTTTCCCTGCTCTGTTCCCTGCTGTCAGGCATCCCCGTTTATGCAGTGGGGGAGGGGAACATGGACGGCGGGGGAGGCGGCATGGGGCAGGGGACCAGCCAGAACAAGTGGACGCCGGGCTATGACGGGGTGAGGGTGAGCGTGGTAAGGGCAGACGACCATTCGGTGGTCACCACGCCCATAGACCTGACGAACAAAACCATCCCCGGAAACGTCTGCCATTTCGGGAAGGTGAGCAAGCTGCAGTACAGCGGCGGTGCAGGGCTTTCCCCAATGCAGGGAGGCTATGCGTATACGAAACCCTCCCAGGCGCTGCCCCGGATCGTCAGTTCCAGCGGGGGCGGCAATATCGCCGCCATCAAGAGCTATTTCACGGACGAGCAGGTGGTGCGCAGCATCGCAAACCTGACAGGGATGGACTTTGACGTGCTGACAAACGGGGAATACCGGCTGCTCGTTGAGCCGGTTGCCTATTATACGTTCCAGGGCGCATTTATCGCCACCACGGCCACGGAGGCGGCCCTTTACGATGAACTGTTAAGCGGGGGGCTGCGGCGGAAGATGGTGTCCCTGTCCCATAAGAACCTCCCCCTGGCCCTGTTCCTGGAAACGCCGGACTTAGGCTTCCCGGCATGGGGCGGGAGCCGGAACACGGCGGCCTCCAATGCGGACATCAGGTCCAGCCTTGGGCTTGGCATTGTGCGTTTCAGTGACATGCCGCCGCAGATCCCGACAGTGACGGACTGCGACTATGAATACCGCACGGACACGGAGGTCATCACGGCGGTATGGATAAGCGGCGGCCAGAGCGACCCGGACCATCCGGTCTCTGTCACGTTCCATATCGCAGGAAACAGCTATACGGTGGGCGGCGTCTATTACCCGGATGGGGAGAGCCAGCTGGCGTGGGTGCGCTGGAGGACGCCCAGGGAGCCGCAGGCCATGGCGATCACGGTGGACGTCCACGGAGGCGGCTCGGCAAGCAAGGGCACCATCCGGGCGAATATCGTAGATCTGGACGCGAACCCGCCCCCGGACCCCAATGCGGACGACAGGAATGACGGCTTTTCCAGTGTGCCTGTACCAGCAAAGGGGCAGGTGACGTCAGCCAGCTGGGGGATATGGCGTCCCTGGTGGAAAGCCCACTGGGTATGGCACAGCGACTATAATGAGGACGGGGAGGACGAGGGGTATTGGTGCGACCACGGCTGGTGGGAGTTTCGTTTTGACACATATTCCGCCAGCCTTTCCGCGTCCATGGCCGTCACGCCGGATGCGAAATCACCCACGGCCAGCGGGAGGACGCTGAAATCCGGGTACGGCATCCAGGAGAGGGTGGAAACCCATGTGGGCACAAGCCAGGCATCCGCGGTCACGGCGGCGCAGAATGCCGTCACCTATTTCCCGGAGTTCGGCTACCAGAGGTATTGGCGGCTTTTGGAGCGCATGGGCGGCGGCTATGACATGGCCCATGAATTTAAGGAAAACCCTTACAGCACCTACAGCCGCAGGACCCACTTCACGCCCATCTGGTACCCGGACGGGGGCTATACGGCCTACACATGGCTCATAGACTGCTGGACGCCCGCGGGGATGCTCTCCATGGATCTTACGGACTCCGTGACCATAAGCGGGAACCTCTGGAGCGACTGGCATATCGCCCCGCAGAACCCGGACTGACCGGCAGGGCGGAAAGAAAATATCATCAGGGAAAGGAAAGAGGCTGCAGGCCGGCACACCGCCGTCTGCGGCTTTTCCTTTCCGCAAAAAGAAGGGAGATAACTATGAAAATGAAGAAAATGGCTCTTTTACTGTGTATGGCGCTGCTGGTCATTGGCATGTACAGCGTCCCTGTGTATGCAAAAGGGGACGTGGCAGGGGCAATCGAGGGGACATGGACCACTGCCTCCGCACAGATCAAGACCGTGGTCAACAAGGTGGTGTTCCCCGCCATCGACCTGATCCTGGCCGTGTTTTTCTTTGCCAAGCTGGGGACAGCTTACTTTGATTACCGGAAACATGGGCAGTTTGAATGGGCAGCCCCTGCGATCCTGTTTGCCTGCCTGGTGTTCACGCTGACGGCACCAGCCTATATCTGGCGCGTCCTTGGAATATAGGAGGTATTGTCATGACTTTTTTTGAACAGGAGCTGCAGAAACTGTTTGGGAAGGGAACGGGGCTCTCCGATGTCCGCATTGTAGGGAACGCCTGTTATGGCAGGCTTTCGGAGGATGTCCGCGTGAAGATCCATTTTACAAACACTTTTTCCTCAGATAACTATGACGCCCTGAAGGTGGTCCTAATCAACCGCCGCGAGGGGCCGGTTGACAGCATGGTGCTGCATTTTTCCGACCTGTGGGGGAGCAGGAAGGTAAACAATCCAAATTTCCGCGATGGAGTCTGCCCGCATATCTGGAAAGATGGCAGGGACGTAAAGTGGTATGCATACAAACCGACAGAGGCGGATTACAGGCAGCTCTCCGGGGCGGTCAGGGATTACCTGGATGTGTTCCGGGAGCCGGCGCTGGGGCAGCAGATGGGGCAGAAGATGTGCTGAGATAAGGGCAGGGAGGAAAAACGGGGCAGAAAATATCTATATTCAGGGAAGGAAGTGAATAGCGGAAGTGTTCATATGGGATTTCATCGCCGACACCGTGCTGGGCCAGATCATCGACTGGATCTATGGGCAGATAGTAGGGTTCTTGGGCGATTTTTTTATGCAGATGGGAAACATGGGGGCCGACCTGTTTGAGATGGGCTGGGTGCAGTCCATCGTGCTGTTTTTTTCTTATCTGGCATGGGCGCTGTACGCCACCGGGCTGGTGGTGGCGGTGTTTGAGTGCGGGATCGAATGCCAGAGCGGGAGGGGGAGCTTTAAGGAAACGGGCCTTAACGCCATCAAAGGGTTCCTGGCGGTGGGGCTGTTTTCCACCGTTCCGGTGGAGCTTTACAAGCTGTGCGTCTCCCTGCAGGGCAGCTTCACGGCAGGGATCACCGGCTTCGGCTCGGACTTCGGGGCAGTGGCGGCCAGCACCATCGAGTCCTTAAAGGATGCGGGGACATGGCAGGATGCCGCCTCCGCGGGGGTGTTCGGGGGGCTTGGGAGCATCACCAGCTCGATCCTGATGATCTTTATCCTGATCATGATGGGCTATGCCGTCATCAAGGTGTTCTTTGCCAACCTGAAAAGGGGCGGCATCCTGCTGATCCAGATCGCGGTGGGGAGCCTTTACATGTTCAGCGTCCCCAGGGGGTATATTGACGGCTTTACAGGCTGGTGCAAGCAGGTCATCGGGCTGTGCCTGACCACGTTCCTGCAGGCGACCATCCTGGTGGCGGGGCTGATGGTGGTAAAGGACCACGCCCTGCTTGGGCTTGGGCTGATGCTGTCCTCCGGGGAGGTGCCCCGCATCGCAGGGCAGTTCGGGCTGGATACCGGGACCAGGGCCAACGTGATGGGCGCGGTCTATGCGGCGCAGGGCGCCGTGAACCTGACAAGGACCATCGTGCAGGCAGTGAAGTAGGAGGCGTCTATGGCAGAAGGAAAGATTGTATATATCGCATCCCCTTATGCGGGGGACGTGGAGGGCAATGTGGAGTTTGCAAAAGCAGCCTGCCGCCTGGCGATGGGGCAGGGAAACACACCGGTGGCGGCCCACCTTTTATACCCGCAGATGCTGGATGATTCCGTCCCGGAGCAGAGGGAGCTTGGGATCAGGATGGGGCTTAAGCTCCTTGGGGCATGCAGTGAACTGTGGCTGTGCGGCGGCCGCATCTCAAACGGGATGCAGGAGGAACTGAAAGAGGCATGGAAGCAGGGAATCCCGGTCCGGCGCATCCCCTGGGAGGCGGTGGCGCAGCTCATGGGGCAGGATGCAGGAGGGCAGATGCAGCCCATGGGATACATGGGGGTAAGCCCATGACGGCGATGGGCAGCCTGTTTGACGGCATAGGGGGTTTCCCGTTAGCCGCCGTGCATAACGGGATCACCCCGGCCTGGGCCAGCGAGATCGAGGCATTCCCCATGGAAGTGACAAAGTTAAGGTTCCCCCGGATGCTCCATGTGGGGGACATCACGAAGCTTTCCGGGGCGGCGCTTCCACCGGTGGAGGTCATCTGCGGGGGATCGCCCTGCCAGGACCTTTCCGTTGCGGGGAAGCGCCAGGGGCTTGCGGGGGAACGCTCCGGGCTGTTCATGGAGCAGGTGCGTATCGTAAAGGAGATGAGAGAAGCCGATGGGAGAAGGGGTATACCAGATGACCTTGTCCGACCTCGATACCTCGTTTGGGAAAATGTTCCCGGAGCCTTCAGCTCCGCGGGCGGCGAGGACTTCCGGGCGGTCATCGAAGAAATCGTCAGAATTAAGGACAGTTCCTGTCATGTGCCTCGACCTGACGCCGGGCGCTGGGGACCTGCTGGGGCGGCCATACTGGGAGATAAATTCAGCCTGGCTTGGAGAGTGCTGGACGCTCAATTCTGGGGAGTCGCCCAGAGACGCCGCCGCATCTTCCTTGTCGCAGATTTTGGAGGGCTCACCGCACCCGAAATACTATTTAAGCAGGACAGCCTGCCAGGGGATCCTGCGGCGGGCGGGGGAGAGGGGCAAGGAGCTGCCGCCGCAGTTAAAGGAGGCGCTGATGGTGCAGGCGGGGATCGTCTGACATATCTCCAGACAAAGGAAAAAGGCGGGGGAGCGATGCTGTGCATCAATGACCAGGGCGGCGAGAGGATGGACGTTACCGAAGATGTGGTTGCAACGCTGCGGGCGGGGATGGGCAGCCACCAGCCCCTGGTGGCACAGCCGGGGGACGGGGCTGTGCGTCCGCCTGCCATAAGCAGCTTCCATGTGAACCAGCGGGATGAGGTCATAGACCTGGGCGGGCTTTCGGGGGCGCTTATGGCGACAAGGAACATGCAGATGCAGACGTTTGTGACGGAGCTGCCCGCCTTTGGCGTGGTGAGCAAGGGGAACGGGGACTGTTTCCTGACGCCGGAATGCCATACCTCGCTTACAGGCGGTGGCGGCCAGGCAGGGCAGGGATATCCCTGCGTCCTGTGCCTGAATGACCAGGGCGGCAGCCAGATGCACCTGACAGAAGATAAGGCAGGCACCCTCCGGGCGCAGGAGCACGGGCACCAGCCCCTGGTGTTCGACAACCACGGGCAGGACTCCAGGTTCAGGGGGCCGGTAGGGATCTCCCAGACAGTCTCGGCAGGCTTTGGGATGGGAGGCAACAACCAGCCGCTGGTGCTGGCCTCCCAGCAGGGCCATGCAGGGATCGGGGAGGGGATATGCCCGACCATCACCAGCGCGGCAGGGACCAGCGGGAACAACCAGCCGGTACTGTTTGAGAACCGTGGCATGGAGGGGAACAATTTAAGACCCGGCAGGGATATTGGGGCTGCTGCTGCCCCGGCTGTGTTTTCGTTAGACTCCAAGGAATCCAACAGCATGAAGTCGGCCAACCCGTATTCCGGGTGCAGGGAAACGGACATTGCCAGGACCATAGACACTACAGTCCCAGACCCCAGCAAGAACCAGGGAGGCATAGCCATCATGCAGGAAACATTCTGCATAGCGGGGAACATCATTGACCGGCAGCCGCAGAACGGCGGGAACGGTTTCGGGTACCAGCAGGATATTTCCTATACGCTGACGGCCATGGACCACCATGCGGTGTTCTCACCCCGGGCCGGCAGTCCGGACGGGGCAGGGGAACCGATACCGGCAGAAGAAAAGAATGGGGACAGGGAGGAAAGCTACCAGGAAACAGTAGGGTCCCTGTGCAGCGATGATAAGAAGGGAATCGGGAACCAGTACGTCAGCCAGGACAAATGCATCGTGGAGAAAAGGAACCTGATCCGGCGCCTGACGCCCCTGGAGTGTGAGCGCCTGCAGGGCTTCCCGGACGGCTGGACGGACATCCCCGGCGCATCAGACAGCGCGCGGTACAAGGCGCTTGGCAACAGCGTGGCGATCCCCTGTGTGGACTTTGTGCTGCGGGGGATCGCGTATTTCCTGCGGAAACGTGGGGAAAGGGAGCGGGACCCTGGGGATGCATGACATTGGTGGTCCTGCATCTTTTTCCGGGAAATCCTTGTTGGGTATTGGTATAGCTTTCCCCATGCATTGCCTTTATACTTGGCTTACAGAAAACGGAGAAAGGAGAAACGGGGCATGGAAAACCGTAAAAACTTATGCGCGATGATCCCGGAGGCCCTGCATGCGCAGGCCCGGACAGAGCAGGAACAGATGAACCTGACACTCAGCCAGTATGTAGAGATGGTGCTGAAGGAACACTTTGAGAATGGAGGAAAGAACATGGCAAACGGGACAACAAGGACACTGGCATTCCAGGTACCGGAGGAACTTTTTGAGAGGGTCAAGGCACACCTTAAAGCGACGGGCTTAAACCAGAAGGAATTCGTGATCGGCCTGATCGAAAAGGCCCTGCAGGAAGCGGAGGCAGGACAGGGACAGGGGACGGCAGAGGCGCCGCAGGAGAACAGCTAAAAGGAAAATAAGGATGCAGGAGATGCCGCCAGCGCCACAGGGCGCGGCGGTTTTTCCGTGGCAGGGGCGATGCACGGGACGGATGCCCGCGGGGGACAGGCGGCGGGAGGAAGCGGTGTGCAGGAGCCGGATATGATTCATGAATTTATAAAGGAGGCGGTCAGTTGTATATTTACCCTGACAATTTAAAGGCCAGGGCCACGCTGTGGCTCTGGCAGCTCAAGGACATCGGGATCATCGGCGTGTGTGCGTTATTATCCATCCTTGCGCTGACACAGGCAGGCTTTTTTGTGCCCATCGTGTTCACGGCGGTCTATGCCTTTCTGACGATCCGCTTTGAGGACACCAGCATCCTGGACTTTATCAGGTATGCCTGCGCATTTTTTTTCGTGGGCCAGCAATTCTTTGAATGGAGGTATACGGGATGAGCAGAAAGGAAAAAAGGGAGGAAAGGCAGAGGGCGTCCACACGCCAGCTGATCGGGGCGGGGGAGATCACGGATTACAGCCTTGTGACATACGGGCATGGGGAGATCGTGTACTTCATCGTGAAGCCCTCCAACATCTCCGTGCTGTCGCCGTCCAGCGTGGGGGCGAGGGTCTATGCGCTGATGACGGTGTTAAAAGGCGTGGCTGAGATCGAGATGCTGTGCTTAAACAGCAGGGAGAGCTTCGAGGACAACAAGCGGTTTCTGCGCGCCCGCATGGAGAAGGAGGAAAACCCCGTGGTGAGGAAGCTCCTGGAAAAAGACCAGGCCCACCTTGACCGGATACAGGTGCAGATGGCGACAGCCCGCGAGTTCCTGATCATGGTCCGGCTGCGGGAGGAAAAGGAGTCGGAGGTGTTCCCCTACCTGTCCCGCATCGAGAAGTCCTTAAAGGAGCAGGGCTTTTCCGTAAAGAGGGCGGACCGGGAGGACATCAAGCGCATCCTTGCGGTGTATTATGAGCAGAACGTGACCACGGAGCGGTTCGAGGACTTTGACGGAGAGCGGTGGATCATGCCGGAGGATTAAGCGTGAATAATTTCCCCTGAAAGGGGAAAATCCGGATTACTATTGGCGGGAAATGTGCTATACTGTAAGAGGAAGTTTTGAAAGAGAAGGAGGGCTTTTTGTGGACTATCAGGAGCTGTTTCGGAAAAAAGAACTGTACAGCCAGTGCCGGGGGTCCATCCCGGATTATACGCTGTTTACGTTTGAGCAGGCATTTGAAATAGAATATACCCACAATTCCACGGCCATAGAGGGGAATACCCTGTCCCTGATCGAGACCAAGGTGCTTTTAGAGGACGGGATCTCCATCGGGGGCAAGGCGCTGCGGGAGATCTATGAGGCGGTCAACCACCGCAAGGCGTTCCGCTATGTGAAGGAATGCATCGGGCAGGGGATGCCGCTGGATGAAAAGATCATCAAGGACATCCACGCCCTGCTGATGGAGAACATCCAGGTGGGCGGGGTATACCGGGATGTGCAGGTGTATATTTCGGGCGCACGGCACATGCCGCCGCCCCCGTCCCTGATGTACCGGCAGGTAAAGGACTTTTACGCGGATCTGTCTTGGAAGGGGAAGGAACTGAACCCGGTGGAGCTGGCGGCATGGACCCATGCGGAGTTTGTGAAGATACACCCGTTCACGGACGGGAACGGGAGGACGTCAAGGCTCATCATGAATTACCAGCTTATGGCGGAGGGGTTCCCGGCCATATCCATCGCCAAGGAGGACAGGCTGGAATATTTCAGGACGCTGGATGCCTATGCGGTGGAGGGGAACCTGCAGCCGTTTGCGGACCTGGTGGCAGGGCTTGTGGACAGGCAGCTGGAACGCTACATTGAACTTTCCGGCCCGCAGCAGGAAAGGGGCCAGTCCCCCGCAATGCAGTAAGGCCAGAAACAGAAAAAAGAAATTTTGAGACGGCAGGGCGCCGGATGCAGGAATGTGTCCGGTGTTTTTTTATGCCCGTAAACCGGGGCGGGGAGGATGCGGAGGCAGGCCAGCCCCGCCTTATCTGATTGGAGGTGCCTATTTGAAAAGAGCAGAAAATGTCCCTATACGGACACAGGAGGATGTGCATATCCAGGAATTCCTGGACATGATCGCACCCTCCGTCATCAGGTTTGAAACAGACCACTTTATCTGCGGGAACACATACCGCTGTGTGTGGGCGCTGCGGGAATACCCCACGTCAACCGATGAGCAGGCGATCCTCTCCCACCTTGGGGAGAAGGACGGCGTGACCCTGCGCATCTATACCCGCCATGTGACGCCGGTGGAGGAACGCAAGATCATCAGCAACGCAGCCAACAAGAACCGCATGGACCGGGGCAATACAAGCGACCTGCAGACCACCGTGCTGGCGGAGAGCAACCTGCAGGACGTGGCGGCCATCGTGGCGCAGATGCACCGCAACAGGGAGCCGCTCCTGCACACGGCGGTCTACCTGGAGCTGTGCGCCCATGACTTAGACCAGCTGAAGCTCCTGCAGACGGAGGTGCTGACGGAGCTGATCCGCTCCAAGCTGAACGTGGACCGGCTGATGCTGCGCCAGAAGCAGGGCTTCCAGTGCGTGATGCCCACAGGCTTCAACCTGTTCCGGGACCAGTTCGAGCGGGTGCTGCCCGCCAGCAGCGTGGCGAACCTTTACCCTTTCAACTATTCCGGGAAGACCGATCCCCAGGGCTTTTATATCGGGCGGGACAAATTCGGCAGCAACGTGCTGGTGGACTTTAACCGCAGGGCGGATGACAAGACCAACGCCAACATCCTGATCCTGGGCAACAGCGGCCAGGGCAAGAGCTACCTGTTAAAGCTGCTCCTCACCAACCTGCGGGAATCAGGGATGCGCGTCTGCGCCCTGGACCCGGAGATGGAGTATGAGGACCTGACGGACAACCTGGGCGGGTGCTTTATCGACCTGATGGGCGGCAGGTACATCATCAACCCCCTGGAGCCGAAAACCTGGGATGACGCCGCAGGCCCGGAGGACATGGACGCGCCCCGGACCTTCCGCATCCGCTCCCGGCTGTCCCAGCATATCAGCTTCTTAAAAGACTTTTTCCGCAGCTACAAGGACTTCACGGACCGGGAGATCGATGTCATAGAGATCATGCTCCAGAAGCTGTACGCCGGGTGGGGGATCACGGACCAGAGCGATTTTGACAGCCTGGCGCCGGAGGACTACCCCGTCCTCTCCGACCTGTATGCATTCATGGAGGCGGAGTACAAGGCGTTTGACGGGGGTAAGAGGCAACTCTATACGGCGGAGATGCTGCGGGGCATCCTGCTGGGGCTGCACTCCATGTGCGTGGGCGCGGAGAGCAAGTTCTTTAGCGGCCATACCAACATCACGGACTCCAGTTTTATCACTTTCGGGGTAAAAGGTCTGCTGCAGGCCAGCCGGAGCTTAAAGGATGCCCTGCTGTTCAACGTGCTTTCCTTTATGAGCGATGAGCTGCTGACCGTGGGCAACACGGCGGCCAGCCTGGATGAGTTCTACCTGTTTTTATCCAACCTGACCGCCGTGGAATACGTCCGCAACTTCATGAAGCGTGTGCGCAAGAAGGACTCGGCGGTGATCATCGCCAGCCAGAACCTGGAGGACTTCAACCTGGACGGCGTCAGGGAGTATACCAAGCCGCTGTTCTCCATCCCCACGCACCAGTTCCTGTTCAACGCGGGCAGCATTGACGCCAGGTTTTACACGGACACCCTCCAGCTGGAGGAAAGCGAGTACAGCCTGATCCGCTACCCCCAGAGGGGCGTGTGCCTCTACAAGTGCGGCAACGAGCGGTACAACCTGATGGTCAACGCCCCGGAGCACAAGGCGCGGCTGTTCGGCAAGGCCGGAGGCCGGTAAAAGTGTGTAAAGATTTTCTAAGCTGTCAAGAGGGTGCCTAGCACACCTCTTTAGTACGCCAGCCAAGAAAATCTAAGTTACACACGGAAGAATCGCAAGTGCGGCGATTCTTCCCATGGATTGTTTATGCTCGGAAGGAGGGGACAGGGTTGGAGCTTAAGGAACAGCGGTTCGGCATTGAGATCGAGATGACCGGGATCACGCGGCAGGAGGCCGCCGAGGTGGCTGCCGCATATTTCGGTACGGAAAGCAGATATGTGGGGATGGGGTATAAGGCATATGCGGCGCTGGACGGGCAGGGGCGGCAGTGGAAATTCATGCGCGATTCCAGCATCACCCCGGAGCGGAAGATAGGGGGACAGAGGATAAGTGCAGATGATGAATACAGGACGGAGATGGTCAGCCCCATCTGCCGTTATGAGGATATCATACCCATCCAGGAGATTATTCGGGAGCTGAAGAAACATGGGGCGATTACTAATCCAAAATGCGGCATCCATGTGCATGTGGACGCATCCCCTTTTGACGCCCGGACGCTGCGCAACATCACGAACATCATGGCATCCAAGGAGGATCTGATCTACAAGGCGTTGAAGGTGTCCGTGGCCCGCGAGCATCAATACTGCCAGAAGGTGGAGGAACGGTTCCTGGAGGAACTGAACCAGAAAAAGCCCAGGACCCTGGATGGCGTGGAGCGGATCTGGTATGGCGGCGAAAGCCGCAGGTATGAACACTATGACGACAGCCGGTACCACTGCCTGAACCTCCACTCCGTATTCCAGAAAGGGACGGTGGAATTCAGGCTGTTCAATGGGACGCTCCACGCAGGCAAGATCAAGGCGTATATCCAGTTCAGCCTTGCCATTACTGCGCAGGCGCTGAACCAGGCATGCGCCAGCAGGAGGAAGACCCAGACCACCAATGAAAAATACACGTTCCGCACCTGGCTGCTGCGGCTTGGGCTGATCGGGGATGAATTCGCCACCGCAAGGCAGCACCTGCTTGCGGAGCTTCCGGGCTGCATCGCATGGCGGGACCCGGCCCAGGCGGAGGCACAGAAGGAAAGGCTGAGACAGAAAAGGGAAAAAGAGCGGGCGGAGCAGGAGATCCCGGCAGAAGAAGCGCAGGCTTATGTGATGGGCATGTAGGGTGTTTTTGTGTGCGCCTGCGGATAAATGCGCAGGCAGTGAGAAAGGAGCAAAGCAGGAGATGGGAAGGAAAAAGGAAACGCTGTACCTGGCATACGGCAGCAACATGAACCAGGCACAGATGGCATACCGGTGCCCCACAGCCGAGGTGGTGGGGACCAGCGAACTGAAGGGATACGAGCTGCTGTTCAGGGGAGCGAACAGGGGGGCGGTCGCCACCGTGGAGCCGAAAGAGGGCGGTACGGTGCCTGTGCTTCTGTGGAAGATCCGCAAGTCCGATGAGGAAGCGCTGGACCGCTACGAAGGATATCCCAATTTTTACGGGAAACAGATGCTGCAGGTGGAGCTGGATGGGAAAGAAGTATCCGCCATGGGGTATATCATGACGCCCGGCCATGAATTCGGCATCCCCTCTGACAGATATGCGGATGTCATATGGGAGGGATACGAGCAGTGCGGGCTGGATACAAAGCCACTGGAGGATGCCATTAATAAAGCCTATGCCATGGCATTCCAGCAGGAACAGGGAATGGCTGAACCGGGATATCAGGGATTATATGGAACCGGCGGCATGAAACCGATGGAGTAGAAAGGAGGGAAGCCTATGGCGGCAACGGCAGCTGTGCTGGCGGCCAAGGCCGTTCTGGCTGCGGCAACAGACAAGAGGGGAAGGACGGCGATAGCCACCGTGGTGGCGGCAGTCCTGACACCCTTTATCCTGATCGTTGTGATGATCCTGTGCGCGCTGTCCGGCACGGCAGGGCATAACAACGCCGCCGTGAACCTGGCGTGGGGCGGCGGCTACCTGTCGGCGGGACTCCCGGCAGATTACCGGATGTACATCGAGAAGATGCAGGAGAGCTTCCAGAAACTGGACGCGGTCCTGGCCGAGATCAATGGAATGGCGGAGGACGGCGCGGTGGACGGATACCGGGTCAAGGCAGTTTTTTATTCTCTGTTTTTCGGCGCGGAGCAGCCCAGGATGAACGATGACGACTACAGGGGCTTTGCGGACTGCTTCGTGGCATACGAGGAACGGGAGGATGAGGAAGGGGAAACCTACACGGCGGCAGTCCCCATCACGGATATGGGGACCGTGTACGGGAACCTGTCCTCCCTGCTTGGGAGGGGGATCACGGACGAGGACAGGGCCAACGCCCAGCGCATCTATGTGCTTGCAAAATACGGGCAGGCAGGGCCGGGAAGCGGGCTGCCTCCCGGCGAGGCCATGGGGGACGGCAGCTTTGCGGCCCTGATCGCGGAAGGGGAAAAATACCTGGGCTGCCCCTATGTGTGGGGAGGGTCGACGCCTGAGACGTCCTTTGACTGTTCCGGGTTTGTCTGCTGGGTCTACACCCATTCCGGGGCTTACCCCCTGGCCCGCACCACGGCCACGGGGATCTATAACCAGTGCGCCATCGTGCCGAGGGAGGAAGCGCAGCCAGGCGACCTGGTGTTCTTCAGCGGGACCTATGCCTGCAGCGGCCCGGTGAGCCATGTGGGGATCTATGTGGGCGGGGGAAGGATGCTGCACTGCGGCTCGCCCATCGGCTATACAAGCATTGAAACGGCGTACTGGAGGGAGCATTTTTTTGCTTTCGGGCGCCTGCTGGATTAGGAGGGATGCCATGAATCCGATAAATGTAATCATGGAACACAAGCCATACTTTAAACTCTGTCAGGCAAAGGCGGAAAAGATAATCCGTCTTCCGGAAAGGGAATTTGAACAATTCCTGAAAAGCCCGATGGAATACCAGGACTTTATAAAAGAGGATGTGGATCTGATGCGCCAGGATGAAAGCGGCGTGTACCACTGCCTGCTGGTCACTGGCGATAACCACAGGGATGGTGTCCTGGTGGAGGCGGATGGGTATGATTATGCCCGGTATGCCTCCTATGTTCCGGATGCGGCGGCTCTTGCATATGACTCCTTGTCGGAGATGGGGTACAGGCTGGCGTTTTTGGTGGATCTGTTCGTTACGGAAGGAACGGCAGCCGCATCAGGGGGATATTGGGAGGTCAGTTTTGAAAAAATCAGGGAGCAGTCCGGCCTGGAGCTTGGAGCAAACCCGTTCCTGCAGGAGCTTATGGCGGACATGATCACAGAAAGGCCGGAAGTGGCGGAGGTGTGCATCTGGAGGGATTGTTTCAGTGTGAACTACCGTCCGGAATTCTGCCATGACCATCAGGAGGAAGAAATACCGGAAAGCCGGGAAATGGGATATGAGGCGTTTGCGGAGGCGCTTTCTGCCATCCGCCCGGACAGCAGGGAGGCGGCTGCGGTCTGGTATGAGTGGGCGAAGGAGCTGGAGGAATTCGATAAGGCCGGGGAGCCTGAGAGGACCGGCAAGAAGGCTGAGGCATTCCTAAATGAGTTTGCAGGCCGCTTCCGTGCCATCCAGGAGAGGCATGGGGATGAGGTTGCCGGACAGATGATCTCCCTGGCAGAGATCCCTTTCTGCCTCTTTCCCTGGGAGATGAAGCTGGCGGCGGAACACCTGGCGGCCGGAGGGGGCGTCCATGATATCCCCCAAATGTCCAAGGAGGGCGTACTGGAAGATTTTTCGGATGCAGGACAGGGGAAAGCGCCCGTCCAATCCATGTGAAAGAGTGGGGCTGTTTTTCTCTGATGCCTAGCGGCCCCCGGATCAGGAGGGAACAGGATATGAAAACAGTGTTTGAACACAAGCCGGATTTTACTTTCCGGGAATTTGCCGTGGAGAAAACCGTCACGATCCCGGCAAGGAAGCTGGAGGAAATGCTGCGCCACCCAATGTGTAACCATGAGGCCATTGTGGAAAATGCGGGAGTGATGGGAGTGGACGGGGACGGCGTGTACCACTGCCTGTTGGTCACCGGGGAAGGCAGGGCAGACGGGCTGCTGGTGGAGAGCGAAGGCAGCGGCAGCGCCCGGTACGCCTCTTATGTGCCGGAGGCCACGGCCCTGCGGTACCCCACGCTCTCCAGGCTGAACCGGGAGCTGGCGGAGGTTGTGGACGCCATCATTGCCGAGGGCACCAGCCGGACCACCGAGGGGAACTGGACGGTTACTTTTTTCGGAACTGGAGGACATGACGGGGCTGTGCGTGGAGGGGAAACCGTTCCTGCAGGAGACCCTGGGGGATATGCTCTGCAGCCGCCCGGAGGTGGCTGACCTGGCCATTGAGGACGGGCAGTTTGACGTGGCATATTACCTTGATTTCTGCCCGAACTGCCAGAGGGAGACAGCCCAGGAGGGACTGCCGGATGAGATCAGCATGGAGGAAATGCAGCACTATGGGTATGGCTGGGAGGGGATGCTCCCGCTGGGCAGGGAGAGGGCGCTTGCGCTGGCTGATGCGGGGCTGGAGGTCTTCCTCCTGATGCCGGACGGCACGGAACGCACAGCGGAAGGCAGGGATGAGATCGCAGCCCATGACGGCCTGTTCGGTGTGGAGCGGCAGGCATGGCAGGGCTATCAGGAGGAAATGGAAAGCGGCAGCCAGGCAAATGTCCCTGCGGGGACACAGGGGATGCTCCCGTCCATGTGAGGGGGCGGAACCGGGAACCAGAAAGGAGAAGCGCATGAAACAGACAACATTCACGGTGAAGTATGACGAGGAAAAATTAAACGCCATCAGGCAGTACATGGGGAAAAAGAACGTGGACTTCGAGGGGGAGCTGACGGAGGCGATGGGGAAGATGTATGAAAAATATGTCCCCCAGGCTGTCCGGGAGTACATCGAGAGCAGGGAGGATGCGCCGCTCGCTGCCCGCAGGCCGGCCAGACCGCAGGCAGGCGGCGGGGGCGTCTGACCTCCTGTAATCCGGAACAGACGGCACTCAAAATGCGGGCAGGGTGACAGAAAAGCCCCTGTCACCCCCTGTGGCCGTCCGTGTGGCGATTTGTGCCCTTGTTTGGGAAAAGTGGATAAACAGACCGCCCGGCGTCCTTTCTGCCCTGTTTGGGGCGATTTGGCGGAAACAGCCCCCAAACCCTGCTGACAAGGGGTGCAGGGCAGCCAAAATGGGAGAAAAACCGGGGCTGGATGGCAGGGTTGAAATGTGTGCAGGTTAAAGGGCGGGTGGCTTTTGCAAGCCCCCCTCGCCCGGTTCACACCGCCCGGCAAAGCCGTGCGGGAAAGGAGGATGCCACCCACAGGTGCAGGTTTTCCGGAAATCAGGTGGCTGGACAGGAAAATCAGCAGGAAAAGGGGAAAATTCCGGGGTGGCTTGGGGAAAGCAGGCGGGAAAAAGGAGGGTGCTATGGGCGCAAATGAGGATAAGACCAAATTTTCCATACGGGTGGATACCAGGCTTCTGGAACTGGCCGACTCCTGCATCAGGGACGGCACAGCCAGGAACCGCACGGAACTGATCGGGGATGCGCTGCGGTTCTACCTGGGCTACCTCATGGCGGGGAAGGCGGAGGATTACCTGCTCCAGTCCTTATCCTCCGCCGTGGCCGGAACGGTGCAGGACAGCGAGAACCGCCTGGCCCGTATGGACTTTAAGATCGCGGTGGAGCTTTCCAAGCTGTCCCAGGTCATCGCATACACCCATGACGTGGATGAGGAATCACTGAATCGCCTCCATGCAAAGTGTGTGGAGGAAGTGAAGCGCATCAACGGCGCAGTAGAGTTCGAGGATGCGTACAGGTACCAGAGGCGGGAAAACTGACGGCGGAAAAATAACAGCCGGATCTGAATGCAAAGGAGTGGTGGCATCATGCCAAAAATAATTTTTACCTCCCGCTACCTGCGGGATGCGCCTCCGGCACAGCTGGAGAATTATGTCCGTTACGTCAGCACCCGCGAGGGCGTGGAGAAAGTGGAGGGGAGCAGGCAAAACCTCCCCTCCACGGCACAGCAGAAAGACCTGATCCGCCAGATCGTCCGTGACTTCCCGTCCGCAAAAGGGATGCTGGAGTACGCGGACTTTTTGCTGCACCCAACCATGGGGAACGCATCGGAATTCATCTCCTGCGCCATGGAGCAGAACCTGGATCTCATTGGCAAGCGGGAGAACTATGTGGACTACATCGCAAACCGTCCCAGGGTGGAACGTCTGGGGGACCACGGCCTGTTTACGGACGCAGGAAAAGCGGTGGTGTTGAAACAGGTGCAGGAGGAAGTGACGGGGCATAAGGGTCCGGTCTGGACCCACGTCATCTCCCTGCGGCGGGAGGATGCCGCAAGGCTCGGCTATGACAGCGCCGCACAGTGGATGGCGCTACTGCGCTCCAAGCGGGCAATGCTCTGCAGATATATGAAGATCGACAGCGCCAGCCTGCGCTGGTATGCCGCATTCCACAACGAGGGGCACCATCCCCATGTCCACCTGATGGTCTTTTCCGCAAAGGACAATGACGGATACCTGACGGAAAAATCCATTGAGACCATGCGCTCGGAACTGGCGCACGATATCTTCCGGCAGGACTTCGCGCACATCTATGAAAAGCAGAACCAGGCCCGCGCGGATCTGAAAAAAGGCGCCGCGGATGTGGTGCAGGGGATGATGGATGCGCTGCGCCAAAGCACGGTGGCGAGTGCGGAGATTGAAAAAATGATGGTGCAACTGGCAGGGCGCCTGCGGAACACGGGCGGGAAAAAAGTGTACGGCTACCTGAAACGGGATGTGAAGAACCTGGTAGACAGGATCGTGGATGAACTGGCGAAGGAGGAAAAGGTGGATGCGCTGTACCGGGCATGGGGAAAATGGCAGGATGAGATCCTGTCCACTTACCAGAACAGCATGCCGCCCCTGCCGCCTCTGTCCGGCCAGCCCCAATTCAAGAGCCTGAAAAACATGGTGATCGCGGAGGCGCTGAAGCTGGGCAGCGGAAATTTTATTTTTGAGGATGAGGCAGTAGCGGATCAGGAGGAACCGGAGGACGGGGAAAGCCTGTTCCCGGACGGGACGGAGCTGCCGGATGGGGAAGGCACCGCCGATCAGTTCCCGGAGGATGCCCCCGGCTGGTTTCCGGGGAACGTCCCTGACTGGCCCCTGGAGGATGGGAACGGAACGGAGATGCCTGACGATGGGGATGCGGAAAGGGGATCACCGGAGGGTGACAGGGGCATCCCGGCCTTTTATGCGGAATGGAACAAAAACTATAAGCTGGCCCGCCGGTATCTCTATGGGGAAAACGGTGCGGAGCAGGATTTCACAAAAGCGCTTTCCCTGTTCCGGCAGGAAGCGGAGAAAGGGAACGCCCTGGCGATGCATGACATGGGCAGGATGTGCGCGGACGGGCTTGGACAGGAGGCGGACCAGGACGCGGCGCAGGAATGGTACGCAAGGGCGCTGGAGGCTTTCCACGGGGCAGAAAAAGAGGCAGGGGAACGGAAACGCTCCTACCTGCAGTACCGCATCGGGAAGATGTATGCCGCCGGCCTTGGCACAGTACAGGACTATGGGGCAGCGGCCCGGTGGCTGGCACAGGCGGCGGGGGCAGGGCATAAGTATGCGCAGTATTCCCTTGCGGGGCTTTACCGCCGTGGGCAGGGCGTGGCGCAGGATGACGTGCAGGCGTTCCTCCTGTATGGACGCTCCGCAGAGAAGGGCAACCCCTATGCGGATCATGAACTGGCAAAAATGTACCGGGACGGCATAGGGACGCAGAAAGACGGTACGCAGGCGGAGGCGCATTTCCAGGATGCGTTTGACGGTTTCCTGCATCTGGAGGAAAAGAGCGGCGATGACAGGCTGCAGTACCGCCTGGGGCAGATGCTGCACACAGGGACGGGGACAGAAAAGGATGACGCTGCCGCCGCAGCCTATTGGGAGCGGGCGGCAAAGCTGGGGAACGTCCACGCGCAGTATGCCCTGGGGAAGCTGTGGCTGGAAACCGGGAGCGGCAGTACGGCGCAGGCTGTCCGCTGGATCACAAAGGCGGCGGAGGCGGGGAACGCCGCCGCCCAATATGCCCTGGGGAAACTCTTCCTGTCCGGGGAAGTGGTGGAAAAGGACGCTGCAAGGGCGGTGGAGCTGTTCACCTTATCGGCAGGACAGGGAAATGAATATGCGGCATACCGCCTGGGGCGGCTCTACTTTTCCGGGGAGGATATCCCCAGGGATGGGAGGGAGGCCGCCCGCTGGCTGACGCTTTCCGCAGAAAATGGAAACCAATATGCGCAGTACGCATTAGGAAAACTGTATCTTTCCGGAGAGGACATCCCCAAAGACGTGGAAAAAGCCGTTTACTGGCTGGAGCAGTCCGCGAATCAGGGAAACCAATATGCGCAGTACGCATTAGGAAAGCTGTACCTTTCCGGGGAGGACATCCCAAAGGACGTGGAAAAAGCCGTTTACTGGCTGGGGCAGTCGACAGGGCAGGGGAACCAATATGCGCAGTATGCCCTTGGAAAACTGTACCTTTGCGGAAAAGACGTTCCCCGTGACAGGGACAAGGCCACAGCCTGCCTGCAGGCCGCCGCGGAACAGGGCAACATCTATGCGGCGTTCCTGCTGGAGCACATGGACTCATTCCGGGACCCCGACCTGTTCCTTGCGACAACCCGCCTGATGCACCGTCTGGAAAAGCTGTTCCGTGAGGATGTACACAGAGCCGCAGGGGGCAGCCCGTTCCACATCGACCGAAAACGCCGCCGCAGACTCTCGGAGAAGAAGCAGGCCCAGGGTCACAAGAGGGACGACAGGGAGCCTGTGCAGCAACAGATCTGATCCGGCCCAGGGAGATTATTTATTCCCGTGGGCAATGAGCAGATCAATTATGGTGGTGACTCCATCCCGGATGTCTGTGTCTGTGGAACTTCGGCAAATACAGCAGGCACTCGGTTTGGAAAAGTGTGGCATTTAAGCAGAATGGAGGTGTAAGGATGGCAGGATTTGTTTATTTTACGGACGAGCAGAAACAGCGGGCAAACGAGGTAGACCTGGAGGACTTCCTCTCCCGCCAGGGGGAGAAGCTGCTGCGCTCCGGCAGGGAGAAAAGGCTTCAAAGCGACCACAGCATCACGGTGCGGGGCAACCGCTGGTATGACCATGCGGCAGGGACCGGGGGCTGTGCCATCGACTTTGTGCAGATGCATTACAACAGCACATTCCCGGAGGCGGTCACCCTGCTCCTTGGCGGGGAGCAGGGGCAGGCATACCGCACCAGCGAGCCGGAAGGGGAAAAAGAGCCAAAGCCCTTTGCGTTGCCGGAGGCGAACCAGGACATGCGGCGGGCATATGCCTACCTGACAAAGAGCCGCTGCCTGGACCGGGAGGTGGTTTCCGCTTTCGCCGGGAAAAAGATGATCTATGAGGACGCAAAATACCACAACGTGGTGTTTGTGGGGTATGACGCGGACGGGACAGCCCGCCATGCCCATAAGAGGGGGAGCCATACGAAAGGAGAGGCGTTCAAGGGCAACGTGGACGGCAGCGATCCCAGGTACAGCTTCCGGCACCTGGGGAAAGGGAACACCGTCTATGTGTTTGAGGCCCCCATCGACATGCTGTCCTTTATCACGCTGCACAAAAAAGGCTGGCAGGAGAACAGCTATGTGGCATTAAGCGGCATATCGGCACACGCCATGCTCCAGGCGTTAAAGGACAGCCCCCAGGCCGGCACGGTGGTTCTCTGCCTGGACCATGACCCCGCAGGCATAGAGAACAGCTACCGGCTGGCGGACGCCGTAAAGGAACAGCGGCCGGATGTCCGCGTGAGGATGCTGCAGCCCGTCAACAAGGACTGGAATGAGGACCTGAAGGCACAGAATGGGATGGAGCCAATCCCGGCAAAGGAGCATCCGGGGATAGCGGAGTGCAGGGCGTGGTGCGGGACGCTCAAGGAAGTGGCGGAAAGCATCGATCCCAGGCATGCCACCGCGGAATCCCTGAAACGGTACCACTACGGGATCTATCAGACACTGCAGAAGGGGACCAGCCCGGAACAGCTGGAGGATGCCTTTGACGGGGACGGCCTGCTCCTGGCGGGGATCGCAGTCAGGATCATGGAAAAGTACGGAAAGGAGCTTGGGCGGGAGGCTGCGCCGGGGCAGATCATCGACAACCTGTGCGGCAGGTACAGGCCCCATAAGGACAGGGGAAACCTGAAATCCCGGCTTACAGACATGCAGGATGCCTTTGAAAGCGTGATGGCGTGTTTTGCAGGAACAGAGCCGGGAACGGATGAGGAAAAGGAAACGCTGGTCAAAAAATGTGTGGGCCTTACGATGGAATGCATCAGGGCCCACATTTTTGTGGCTGAAAAGCTGCAGGCCCAGAAACAGGAGGGAGGGATAAAACAGATATGCAGCCAGTCGTAATGCTGATACTGATGGGCGTGGGGATGTTTGCCGTCATCGGCGGCATCTCCCTGCTGTCCCATTATTACACCTTAAACGGGATCAAATCCCGGACCGTGGGGGACGGCCAGCACGGCACGGCCCGGTTTGCCACGGAAAAGGAGATCCGGGAAACCTATGCCCATGTCCCCTACGAGCCGGAGAGATGGCGCAGGGGCGAGAACCTGCCCGCAGCACAGGGGCTGGTGGTCGGGTACAAAAAACACGGGGCAGGCATCACCGCATTGGTGGACGAGGGGGACATCCACTGCCTGATGATCGGTGCCGCAGGCGTTGGCAAGACCGCCAACTTTCTATACCCCAACATCGAATACGCCTGTGCGTCCGGGATGAGCTTCGTGACCACGGACACCAAGGGCGACCTGTTCCGCAACTATGCGGGGATCGCAAAGGATTACTACGGCTACCGGGTATCCATCCTTGACCTGCGCAACCCCACCCGCTCGGACGGCGGCAACATCCTGACCATGGTGAACAAATACATGGATGAATACCTTGCGGACACAGGGAACCTGGCGGCCAAGGCCAGGGCGGAGAAGTATGCCAAGATCACGGCCAAGACCATCATCTGCTCGGACGGCGCGCAGGCCAGCAGCTACGGGCAGAACGCATTCTTTTATGACGCGGCGGAGGGGCTTTTGGCATCCGTGATCCTGCTGATCGCGGAATACTGCCCGCCCCAGAAGCGCCACATCGTCTCCGTGTTCAAGCTGCTCCAGGACCTGATGGCGCCGTCCCCCGTAAAGAACCGGAACCTATTCCAGCTTCTGATGGATAAGCTGCCCGCCGAACACAAGGCCAGGTGGTTTGCAGGGGCGGCACTGAACAGTGCGGAACAGGCCATGGCCTCCGTACTCTCCACCGCCATGAGCCGCCTGAACGCTTTCTTGGACAGCGAGATGGAGCAGATCCTGTGTTTTGACAGCACCCTGGATACGGAAACCTTCTGCACCAATAAGGCGGCGATCTTCATCGTGCTGCCGGAGGAAGACAACACAAAGTATTTCATGGTGTCCTTATTCCTCCAGCAGCTCTACCGGGAAATGCTTTCCATTGCGGACGAGCATGGGGGAAAGCTGCCGAACCGGGTCATGGTGTTTGCGGATGAGATCGGGACCATACCAAAGATCGAGTCCATGGAGATGATGTTCTCCGCAGGCCGTTCCAGGCGGATCAGTATGGTGCCCATCATCCAGAGCTTTGCACAGCTGCAGAAGAACTACGGGAAGGAAGGCTCCAGCATCATCACCGACAACTGCCAGGACATCCTCTTCGGCGGTTTTGCGCCCAACTCGGAGAGCGCGGACATCCTCTCCAAAGCCCTGGGGAACAGGACGGTGCTGTCCGGCTCCATCTCCAGGGGGAAGAACGACCCCAGCCAGAGCCTGCAGATGATGAGCCGGCCGCTGATGTCCCCGGACGAGTTAAAGACGCTCCCCAAAGGGCATTTCATCCTTGCCAAGACCGGGTGCTGCCCCATGCAGACAAGGCTCCCGCTGTTCTTAAAATGGGGGATCGTATTCGGGGAGGCTTATGAGGTGCCGGAGAGGGCGGCAAGGGAGGTATTCTATGCTGACCGCTTTGAACTGGAACAGGAGATCCTGCGCCGCCGTGAGGATGAGGAAATGGAGGATGGGGAACCTGGGGAGCCGCCCCTGCCGCCAGGCGCGGTCCGGACGGGCGGCCAGGGCCATACGCCTGCACTCCAGGAGAAAGAGCACTCGCGCCTGCCCAGGCGCATGCCCCTGCGGACAGATTAGGGGGCGCCTATGGGATATTTTACGGAGATCTATGCAAAAGAGCTGCCGCACCGGGCAAAGGCGGTGTATATGTACCTGAAAGACCGCAGCAACAAAGAGGGACAGTGTTACCCTGCCATCAGCACGGTTGCGAAGGAGCTGCAGCTTTCGCGCAGGACGGTGGAAAGGGCCATTGACGACCTGGTGCGGGCAGGGCTTGTCACAAAAGAACAGCGCTGGCGGGAGAACGGCGGACGGAGCAGCCTGCTCTTTACCCTGAAAGGCGGCTGAAATCAAAAAAGAAATGCCGCCAGGGGGGAAGTGCGCCCTCCTGGCGGCATAAGGGATATGCCATGATGACACAAGCGGTGAAGGTATCACCCTAAGAAAGTTTTTACCGGCAGAGAAAGAATATGCAGTTACAGGACAGTCTGGGAGATTGGAAAACCAGGGCAGGGGATGGACTCAGCAGGGGCTGAAGAAGTCGCCGTAATCGCACCCCAGTATTTCCCGGAGGGCAACCAGCTGTGCGGTGGTAGGGTTGCAGGCCCCCTGCTCGATCTTGCTGAGGGAGCTGGTGCTGATGGGGATGCCTTCCAGCTGCAGCTTTGCCACCAGGTCTGAATTGCGCAGGCGTTTCTGTTCCCGCAGGCGGCGGATGTTCTGGCCGATGATGGGGGAACTGCCCTGTTTAATCCGTTCTGCCTTGTTCATGGGGCCTCATCAAAGGCTGATCCCGGACAGGCCAAGGAAATATTCCCGTTTGTCAAGGATCTCTTTTTGCTGATTTTCCGGCAGACAGCGGAACATGTCCTGGTAGTCCAGATCGGCCAGGGGTGTGCCTTTCGTGAGTGCAAGGAGCCGCAGGGAATACCATTCGCCCCAGAGGTCGTCAAACAGGTCCCTGCCGGAGGTGAAGATGCCGGCCTCCTCAAAACCGAAAGGGTAACTGTAATCCTGCAGTTTTACAAAGCCGTACTGCCCGGCGTCCAGCACCATGAGGTCCAGGCTGTACATTTCCGCAAAGGCATCGGCAATCCTGCTGCAGACTGCCCGCTCTTCCTCCGTGATGCGCACCCTGTCTTTTTCAGCCTGCATGTGTTCCACGGTTTCCAAGTGTGCGACCGCATCCTGCAAAAAATCCAGTTTCAGGTCTATCTCCGCCTGTGAATTGGCCGTGGCGGCATACTGGAGCAGCTCCTGCGGCCCCCAGCCGTTGATATCCCTGCACCGTCTGGCAAGACCGGAAAGGGTTTTGCACTGTTCAGGATCGAGGGTGTAGGAAAGGTTATAAGAGTCCATCTGTCAGCGCCTCCTTTCTGGGCTGTGCCGGATCTAAGAGCAGCTCCCGGCAGTCGGAAAAGCCCAGCAGGTATGACAGCATCCCGTAGCGGCTCCCAATGGCGTTGTATCCGCTCACATAGCGGTCGACCAGCTTCATGGCATCCGCCGAAAGATGCATCGCCTCCAGCTTATCCGAGTATTCATCAACCGACCGGAGCAGTGCCTGGTAATCCTCATCCCGCTGTGTGATCCCGTTCATGACGCCATTCATGCGCATACCCATCAGCTGGTAAAGTGTAGATTGTTTGTCCATAAAAAACGCCTCCTTTTCTCGTGGTTGGTGTATGTTAACTCTGAAACGGGGGAAAAGCAACTACTAAGTGAAAAAAGAATTAGTATGCTGGTTAAGCAATTTTAGGCGGCATTTTACGATGTGTGTAAAATGTATTGGTGAAACCATTAAAAAAGACACAAAGGTACCAGTTCACTAATTCAAAACAAATTTGAAAAATACAACATTTTTTGCAAGTATTGGTTTTAAAGTCAGTAACTCAACTTTCCCAGCAGATATTTCTAAATAACTCCTGTATAAATGCGGCTTGAGAGCTCATCCAATCGGTTACTTTACTTTTTATACAGGCTGTGACATCTGCTGACAATGTTGAAATATGCTCTACAAACAAAGCCATCAGGCTTTGGAGGGCAGTTGTTAAATCCATGTCCTGGATATCTTCGCAGAACATGAAGAATAATTCGCCATAGGTCTTTTCATCATTTTTATTGCGGCGTATCCATTCCAGTATGGTGTATCTGGTAAATACAATTGCCGTATGGCTGACCATGGCATCATAGGTACGGCTCTGGAATTCAGTGCCGAGTTTCAGAAAGGATTTCGATGCTTTGAAAAAGCATTCCATTGACCATCGGTTTCCATAAATACGTACGATTTCCGTATCGCTGAGGCTGCAGTCCGTGCTAAGGAGATACAGGCACTCGCTCTTTTTATTGCGGTTACGTACAATGACAACCTTAACCGGGATTCCCATTTTGGTTGTCACGATAATAGAACCAAAAATGTTTTTGTTGTTGTCAAAACGTACAAATCTGCGCAGTTCCGGCAGCGTATAGGCCTTGCCCTGGTAATTGTAGTGCTGCTTTAGTTGCTTGACCATCCCGATTGCATCCAATCCGGCCCCCATAATCTTTGCCAGCATCGGTTCTGTCGTAAACCAGGTATCCATCAGGACATAATCTGCCTGGATGCCGGCAGCTAATGCCCTTTGGATTAAAAGGATTGCAGCGTCTGGCTTTGCAAGCAAGCTTTCTTTACGGGTTTTATAGCCGTTGGTGCGGTGGTCAATCTTATCAGAAATTTCCTGGTAACGATTGCTCTTCTTGGCAGAAGAAAGCAGGTTAAACCCTATCGGGGCGAAGCTGTAACCGTCAGACCAGCCGAGTGTAAGCAAGGTAAATCCTTTTTGGTATTTATGCTCTACATGGTCATATACCCGTGCAAGAAGTTCCACGGCCTTGCTTCGGTTCCGTTTGATGACAGAATCATCCAGGACAAATACCTTGACACGTTCCGGTCTGGAAAGCCTGCTGAATGAACTGGTCACTTTTGCGGCAAGGAGCAGAAGAAACTTTGTCCAGTTAAAAGAAGTATCATTCAAAAAACGGTAGTAAGTGTTTTTAGAAACAGCCTGTTCTTTCCGTTTGGAGTTCAGGAAGCGGAAAAGATTCCTGCCTTGGAATACTAACAGTAGCAGAAACTGAAATACCTCATATGCGGAAACACCGCAGGATTTGATAATGTTCGATTTGCGCATCAGTTTTCCGATTTGAAGCTCTTTGATTGTGTTAGAAAACTGATTTTGGGTATTTTCATTTTGGCTCATTTGGTTTATCATAAGATCGGCACCTCTTCTTTGGATGGTATAGGTTGTGGTGATCTTATTATACCAAAGATTAGGTGCTGTTTAATGTCAATGCACCAATTTATTTCTTTATTTTGCTTGAAAGTTCAAGCATCTTCACCGGATTTACTGGTGGGAAAGTTGAGTCAGTAATTATAGATATTTGAAGCCCTAATCAGCAAACATGAATTATTGCGGACATCATATAAATATGCTATACTATAAAGAAAGCTGGATATTTGTTAAAATGGGGGAGGTGGATATCCATCCGAGCCAAAGTATGAAATATCACTCTATCGGAATTGAGAATATAGTTCTAACCATGAGGATTGACAGATTTCCTCTGCTCACGGGTATGCTGGTTGGACAAGGATAAAGAGGACTGTATGACCTAATTAACCTGTCAAGAGATGAGTTTTCTGCTGACAGGTTTGGGGAGTTGTATTATCTTGCAAAGCAGATAATATTAACTATATAAATATAATCGTGATGATGTAGACAGACTGTGACAAAGATAATGGAGACAACAACTAAATACAACTTGACATTATCGGACACAAGTAGTATATTATATCTCAACAAATGAATGTTGGGATTAGTTGTTTTGTTTGTGAAAGAGAGGGAATGATGTAATGAAAAATGTTATTAAAAAATTTACAAAAGTGGCGCTGGTGTTCACATTCGTATTTGCATGTACTGCTACAGCATATGCATATAATACAAAGTTTTCTTTCGATTTGACATCCGGCATGTTTAGCCCGTGGAAGTATTCTTCTGAGGCATATAAGTATTCTGCAGATGAAAATCCTGTTGTGGAATGCACATATGTTGAACCGAGTGATGCAACATTTACATATGATATTGTAAACTCAAATGATGAATCCAGAGTAGTTGCATTTTCCGCAGAAGGTACTTTTGCGACTCGTGAATTTGAACGCAATACAACCGTTCAGAATAAGAAGTATAGACTTCGTGTAAAGAGAGACAGCGGTGCATGGAATTCTTCGGCAAATACGCAGGGCACATGGAATATTGATTCCTACTAAAATAACACCTAAATCGTATTTACTGTGAAACAAAACCTTCAGGGTAGCTAAAAAAGCGCAGACTGCCCCTA
>BLLU01000036.1 GCA_011959105.1 Lachnospiraceae bacterium
CGTTTTCGGCGGCGAAATGGCAACGGCAAAAATCCAGACGGTCAAGGGTTTAAGAATGGAGATTTTTTCGCGCCCCATGCGAAAAAATACTACTCGTCCCTTGACGGTCTGGATAGGCGGAACGGGCATAAAACAGGGATTGTTTTTGGTGATGAGATGTGCTATATTTTATAATTGTCAAATTGGAGTTGAGAAGATGTTTTGTAATGAGATAAAAACTATACAAAGCCTTACAATATATAGTTAATGGGAGTTTAGGCTAGGCTTTGATATGATTTTTAAATGAGGAAAAGCATATGGAAGAAAACTACAATACCCTCATCAAACAAGCGGTTCGGGCAGTGCTGAAACCCAAAGGGATGTTCCAGAAAGGTTCTACCCGGATATGGATAGATGATAATGGTTGGTTCTTCACGGTTGTGGAATTTCAGGGCAGTTGGTGCGACCGAGGGAGTTATTTGAACATAGGAATGCAACATCTATGGAATGAGTGGGAATATTTGTTTACCGTATGTGGCACACGGGAAGCCAGAGAGGGGACATGGGTCGGATATAAAGGAAACGTAGAAATTTTCTCGCAAGAGATTACTTCTTTAGCGGAAACTGCGCTGGAACGAATTTTAGAGTATCGGACACTTGCAGACCCAGAAACAGCTAAGACTATACCTCTTATAAGCAGTGTAATTGCGCCCTTTTGGCCTGCGTGGAATCAGTTTATGACTGCCGCACTAGCAGGGGACATTCCTTTGTGCCTTGAACTTGAGTCAAAAGTCCGTTGGGCACTGGAGCGTGTCCCAATAGATGGGGCAGAAGAAATGTTGACACAAATTTTGTCCCTTTTGGATGAGCCTCAAAAAATTCATGCATATATTGTGGACAAGATTATTGCGCAACGAGCGTATTGGCGGAGTAAGCCTGGATTGAAACGTTTATCAGTTCATCCAGAATATGGTTAATATTTCCGTTGTTTCCGCGAGCAATGAGCCAAGTCAACGCAGTTGACTTTATGCCGTTGCTTGCACGAGCATAAAGCCATGTTCCATGGCTTGGCGAATGCCGCGGGGGTCAAGTCAAAAGTAGTCGAAAATGTACTGTTTTCGACAAATGCTAATTATTTTCTCCAAAAATCTGGAAAAATCTTTTACACCAGTATTGACATGTCCCTGAGCTGCGCCCCCATCATCCAGAACCGTCATCTGCTCGGCGCAGTAACCCATGTGCTGGTGCAGCCAGCAGGGGATATGGGATTTTTATAGAAAATATGCTGGAACATTGAAAGCGGG